>NZ_JBQGAQ010000003.1:0-382086 GCF_056542905.1 Ruegeria sp. AA3
TTGCTGCCTCCGCTAACCGTGACTGAGGATGATATCGCCCAGGCCATGATCCGCCTCGACAAGGCTGCGGCGCAAGTTGAAAACGCAATGGCTTCGGCCTGAATGTGCCTGATTGAAAAGCGAAATAAAATGAACCACTTCCTTGATATCCACAAAACCGACGCCACCGCTTTGCGGGGCATGATCGATCAGGCTGGTGCCATGAAACAGGCGCGTCTGGGCCGCCCCAAAGCCGCGCCAGATGATGAGCAGCCGTTGAAGGATCGCATGGTCGCGCTGATCTTCGAAAAGCCCTCAACCCGCACCCGCGTGTCCTTTGACGTGGGCGTGCGCCAGATGGGCGGGCAGACCATGGTGCTGTCGGGCAAGGACATGCAGCTGGGCCACGGCGAAACCATCGCCGACACGGCCCGCGTGTTGTCGCGCTATGTCGACATGATCATGATCCGGACCTTCGATGAAACCATCCTGACTGAGATGGCGGAATATTCGGACGTGCCTGTCATCAACGGCCTGACTGACCGCACCCATCCCTGCCAGATCATGGCCGACGTGCTGACCTTCGAGGAACATCGCGGTCCGATCAAAGGCAAAAAAGTCGTCTGGACCGGCGATGGCAACAATGTCTGCGCCTCGTTCCTGCATGCTGCCGGTCAATTCGGGTTCGATTTCACCTTCACCGGCCCGGCCCAGCTTGACCCGGAAGAAGAGTTCATGGGGCTTGCTCGCCAGCAGGGCTCGAAGGTCGTGATCGAACGTGACCCGCACAAAGCGGTTGAGGGCGCTGATCTGGTGGTCGCCGACACCTGGGTTTCGATGCATGACAGCCAATCCGCCAAGGAACGCCGCCACAACATGCTGCGCCCCTATCAGGTCAACGCCGAGCTGATGTCGCATGCCAAACCCGACGCGTTGTTCATGCACTGTCTGCCTGCCCACCGCGAGGAAGAGGCCACGTCCGAGGTCATGGACGGCCCGAACTCGGTGATCTTCGATGAGGCCGAGAACCGTCTGCACGCACAAAAGGCGGTCATGCGCTGGTGCCTGGGCGTCTGAGACACACTGAAAACAGAGAGAGCCACATGGCTCTCTCAAATCTCGGAGCTTCCCATGCCGCACGTCTCCCTTGAATTCTCGGCTGGTCTTGAACAGTCTCATGATTTTCAAGCCATCTGCGAACAGCTTTATACAGTTCTCGCCGGGCATGAAGAGTTTGACCCGCCAACGCTCAAAATCCGCGCCACCCCGGTTCCGTTTTCTCGTATCGGAACCGAACCGCAGACTTTCGTCCATGCCACGCTTTTGCTGATGCGAGGCCGGGATGAGGCGACACGCGCCGGGCTGAACGCGATTATTCTGGACGTTCTAGCCAAGACCATGCCCGAGGTCGGCAGCATCACTGTGCAAGATGTTGAAATGACCCGCGCAACCTATGCCAAACGTCTATCAGGTTAGCGCAGTTCGTGTGCGTGCCTTGGGCGTCTAACGCCGATGCACCTCCCAAACCCGCAATCGGGCGAGCGTCCGGACGCTCGCCATCAAGACCAGCCCGCATAGGGCGGTTTTGGTCATGACTTCCATCGTGCCCTCGATCAGCATCGCATGCACCACGCTGCCAAGTATGGTCACGCTGGCCAGCCCCGCATGGCCCAAGCGCCAGACCCGAAACCGCAAGTTTAGGCGCTGCCGTAAAACCCCCATTGCCGCTGCCGCAAAACCCGCCCACATGGCGAGGACACCCCATGTCGAAAAAGGTGTTGCAGACACAAAAAGCAATGCGTCCACGACGTCAGGCGGGCTTGTGATCCACAAGCCAATCACATGGATCACGATGCTTGCGACAAGGGCCAAGCCACACCGCCTGTGCCAATGGCGGCTGTCGACCGGAGAAAGCCCGGGCAACCAGCGCCCGGCCAACAAGGGTTGCAGCAGAAGAAGGCACATCCCGATAATGCCCGCAAAACCGGCGAGGATGTAAATCGGCTCACGCCACGCCAGATACGGGCTGAAAGCCGCCGCTACGACCGGTACCAGAAGAGTGGCGACCAATGCCGCCCAAATCGCAGCTTGCCTTAACACCCGTCAGACAGGTTGCAAGACAAAATGAGCGGCAAGGGTCTTGTCCTTCGCGCTCGACATCACCGGGCGCAGGAATACCGTCTCAAATTCACCGCTGTCATAGGCCAAATGCCCGTGTGGTTGACCAAAGGCGGGCACAATCTGAGGCATTTCCAACCGGAACTCTCCGTTCGCATCGGTGAGTGTCGCCCCATGGCTGCGCTGATCGCGTTCATGCCCTTCGGTTGTATGGGCCCAGATCTGGATGCGTTGACCGGGCAGGGGGGCTCCGTCACCCGCACGCCGCACGGTGCCGGTCATCCAAAACCCGCCACCGCCGATGCGCTCCACGATCGGCGCGCTGGGTCGATAATTGTTCGACCCGCCCCGCATCGACGGTGTCGGCGCAAGACCAGAGGCGTGCGCAGGTGTGATGACGCCGGTCAAACCGGCTACAATTGTGCCAACCCCTGTCGCAATAAACTTGCGGCGATTGATTTCGAGTCGGGTCATTGCATCCACTCCTGTCGGCTGAACCTCATCTTGGACCGGCTTCCCTGATCCGGCGACACCCGATTTCTAAGGATAGCACGATTGTTCATGATTCCGAGAGTCGGCGAAGGTGAGTATCAGGTGCCCCGTTCCACGCCTTGGTGAGTATCCGCAAGTCGTTCCAAGGACTTCACGATCATTGTGCGAAAATGCACTTTTCTTGCGATATTTTCCCAATACATTCAGCATTGGCAAACATGAACGCGTCTTATGGAACTGAAAAAATGGAGATCTGGAATGAGTTGGAACCCCACCCATAATCCCGAATGCGCCTCCGAAAAAGATGCTCTCGAAACCTTGATCATCCCACGTGCGCGAGATCTGGGCGGGTTCGAGGTGCGTCGCGCACTGCCCTCGGTCAAGCGTCAGCTCGTTGGCCCATTCATCTTCTTTGATCAGATGGGCCCTGCCGAATTCATTACCGACAGTGGCATTGATGTGCGGCCGCATCCTCATATCGGGCTGGGCACCGTAACCTATCTGTATCAGGGAGAGTTCGAACATCGTGACAGCCTCGGTACCCACCAGATGATTCACCCCGGTGAGGTCAACTGGATGGTCGCGGGCCGTGGTGTAACTCATTCCGAACGCACGAGCGCAGAAACGCGCGGCAATCGTCACAACCTGTTCGGCATCCAGACCTGGCTCGCGCTGCCAGAAGCCCATGAGGACATGGCCCCTGACTTCGAGCATCACAAGCAGGGCGCGCTGCCCCATATCGAAGACAGGGGTGTCAGCGCTCGCCTGATCCTTGGCGCCGCCTATGGTGAAACCAGCCCGGTGACCATGTTGTCCGAGACCTTCTATGTCGACGTGCAACTGGACCCCGGCGCATCTTTCCCATTGCCCGACGATCACGAGGATCGGGGTGTTTATGTCACGCAAGGCTCGGTCGAGGTAGCCGGTGATACCTTTGACGAAGGGCGTATGATGGTGTTTCGGCCCGGTGACAAGCTCTCGGTCAGGGCGGGGCCTTTGGGTGCGCGATTGATGCTGCTGGGCGGCGCAACCCTGAGCGAGGATCGCTACATCTGGTGGAATTTCGTCTCGTCCTCAAAGGAAAAGATCGAAACCGCAACGCGCGAATGGAACACCGCCGACTGGGCCAACGGTGCGTTCCATCTTCCGCCCGGAGACGATCAGGAGTTCATTACCATCCCAGACGAGCTTGAACGTACCCGGCCACGGTTGGCGCGTGTATGACTTGACGTCACTCTGGCGCCAATGAACCATCCCGGTGATCATTGGGCCACAGCGGAGGAGTTCAATGAGAATCGTCATCGCGGGCGCAGGCAGCATAGGCTGTTATTGCGGTGCATTGTTGGCAGATGCGGGCCACGCAGTCACGCTGCTGGGCCGCGCCCGCGTGCTGCAGCCGATCCGCGATCAGGGACTGACCGTCACCGATTTCGCAGATCTGGACAGCCATGTGCCCACCGCGAAATTGATGCTCAGCGAAGATCCCGCCTGTCTAGTGGGCGCTGAATTGGTCATCGTCACGGTTAAATCCGGCGCAACAGCCGAGATGGCAGCGTTGATTGCGGCGCACGCGCCGGCGAATGCCCCGGTTCTGTCCTGGCAAAACGGGCTGGAAAACGCCCGCGGACTACGTGCGGTTCTTGACGGCCGCGACGTGCGGGCCGGAATGGTGCCCTTTAATGTGGTGCCAACCAATACCGCGTCCTATCATCGCGCCACTTCCGGCGATATTGTCATCGAACAAGGTCCGGGTGATCTCGCCCGACATCTCAGCGCCCCGGATTTGCCCGTCACCGAAAGCGACCGGATCGAGGCGGTGCAATGGGGCAAACTGGTGATCAATCTCAACAATGCACTGAACGCGTTATCAGGTCTGACCCTGCAAAATCAACTGCTTGATCGAAGCTGGCGTTGCTTGATGGCCGATCAAATGGCCGAGGCTTTGCGCGTTTTGAAAGCCGCGGGAAACGAAGTTGCCTCAACGACGCCACTGCCAGCATGGACGACCCCGCATCTACTGCGGTTGCCAACACCAATCTTTTCGCGGATTGCAGCAAAAATGCTTACCATCGACCCTAACGCGCGTACCTCGATGGCCTACGATCTGATGGAGGATCGCCCGACCGAAATTGACAATCTGCAAGGCGAAATCATCAAGCTCGGGCAAATTCACGCGATCCCAACTCCGATCAACAGCCACATCTGCGACCTTATTCATCAAGCACCGCGCGGGCCACTTACGGTCGATCAGGTAATATCCCCGATCAACCAAATGCGGTCAGTAGCCAGAAGATAACTGCAGATAGGGCTGCGGCTGCAGGAACCGTAATTACCCACGCAGCTACGATCGTCATAAAATGGGATCGCCGTACCAACTTACGCCGTCGACGCTCTTCCCGCGCAAGACGCAGCTCAGCGGGTCGTTGAAGGTTCGAATATTTCCAGCGCCGTTCTGCATGCCATTCTCGATAGAACCCCACGCCAAACACGGCCCCAACTGCGATATGGGTTGAGCTGACGGGTAAGCCCAGCCAACTGGCTACGATAACTGTAATCGCTGCAGAAAGCGCAACACAGAACGCGCGCATCGGGTTCAGTTTGGTGATCTGGCTGCCTACCATGCGGATCAGCTTGGGCCCAAACAGGAACAAACCGAAAGAGATGCCAAAGGCTCCGATTACCATGACCCATGTCGGGATCGACACTTTCGATGCAAAATCTCCGAATTCGGCAGCATGCACGATCGCGGCCAGCGGGCCCACCGCATTAGCCACATCGTTTGCGCCATGGGCGAAGCTCAAAAACCCTGCGGAGATCACCAATGGCAAACCAAACAGCGTTTTCAACGACCGGGTTCTGTTCTCAAGGCCTTCGGATTTCCGTCGCACCCAAGGCACGGTCGCGGCCCAGATCAATCCGCCCGAGGCCAGCCCGATCAGCAGGGCGAACTCAATATCGATTTTGACGATGCGTTTCAGGCCCTTGACCGAAAGGTAGGTGGCAAAAGCCCCGGCCATCACGGCGACCAGAATGGGAACCCAGCGACGTGCAGCTGCGATTTTATCGTCCTGGTATTGAATCTTGTGTTTGATCAGCGCCAGAAATCCCGCAGCGATCACGCCACCCAACACGGGTGAGATAACCCAGCTCGCGGCAATTGCGCTCATCGTGCCCCAGCTTACGGCACCAAGCCCGGCAGCAGCGATGCCGGCGCCCATAACGCCTCCTACGACCGAATGCGTGGTTGAAACAGGCGCGCCCACCCAAGTGGCTAGGTTTACCCACAACGCGGAAGATATCAGTGCAGCCATCATCGCCCAAATGAAGACATCACTGTTTTGCACCGACATTGGATCGATGATCCCTTTGGAGATGGTCGAAACCACGTCTCCACCCGCGAGCAGTGCGCCAGCACTTTCGGCAATTGCGGCGATCAGAATCGCGCCCCCCATTGTCAGTGCATTTGCACCAACCGCCGGTCCCATGTTGTTGGCGACGTCGTTGGCCCCGATGTTGATCGCCATATAGGCCCCGAAGGCTGCAGCGGCGACAACGATTAATCCGCCATCGGCGCGACCAAACATAACTGCGGCGGCCAAACCTGCCAGAGCGATAAATACGAGCGCGATACCGGGCGCCAGCAGCGGGCGCGCCACATGTGCATTGGCATACTCAAGACGAGAAATGCGGTGGAGGTCGCTGTCGAGCGCGTGCCAGCGAGCTTTGGGTGGTAGATCAGACATCGGTTTTCACAGGCCGTTCGATTTGACGCCCGCCGCTACCCTGTTCCGTCGAAAGCGGCAACCTTTGTCATGAGAAATATACGTAATTGTTACATTTGCAGCAGCAGATCGCGCAATTCAGGCTCCTGCACCCGTCCAGCTGCCACTTTGGGCGAAACCCAGCAGCGTTCGCGCTGATTGGCCTCAGGATAGTCGTCGGCCAGATTCGTCACCTGAACACGATATACGCTGGTGACCACATGCTGCGCCGTGCCGTCGTTCAATGTCTTGTCATAAGAGTATTGGCCGATCGGTTCCTTTGGAACATCCGTCGCCTGAACGCCAGCTTCCTCCCATGCTTCCTGCAACGCAGTCTCGGGGCCGTTAAGGCCATCAATGGGCCAGCCTTTGGGAATAATCCAACGTCCGGTTCCGCGGCTGGTGATCAGTAATACATCATCGCCGGTCTCTGTGCCCCGCGTGCATAGCGCCGCAACCTGCACCCGGTTCGGGCGCTGGAATAACGGTCGCGCGACCTCTTCCCAGATGTTGCGTATCCATTTCGTCATGCTCGGCCTTCTTGGACGTTTAAATGGGCGTCCCTCAATGTTGTCAGAAAAGATTACATAATTATGTACCGCAGATTAAACAATACGTCCCTACCTTGTTGAGCAATTTTGGCCGAATTGCAGTTCATTATGTGTGTTTTTTGCCGTTTTATGGGGCGAATTCAGGATAGATTTTTAAATTTCACATGAATTTCGACTTCAACCTCAGTTCTTTCGGCGTTTCGCACGCAGAGTTGGGTCAGCCCGAGTTGGATCTTCAGGCCAGGGATGTTTGGGATATTGCGCCCGCATATCCTTGCGCACGTCCGCATAAGACCCAGCCCAGAACCCTGGTAGATCGCGAGTGATCTGGATCGGTCTCTGCGCCGGTGATAGTAGTGTGATCTTTAAGGGCTCACCGCCGATCACCGGGTGTTGGGTCACACCGAAGACCTCTTGCAATCGCACCGAAATCTCGGGCACCGCACCGCCATAGTCGATTGGCAGCTTGCGTCCCAGCGGAGTTACAAACGACCCTGGCGCGCGGCGGTCCAGCTCTTGCGTCTGTGCCCAATCCAGCCGGGCGCGCAGTGCTGGTAACAGGTCAAAACGCTTCCAGTCTTCGGCGCTGCGTACGCCCGAGAGCGTAGGCAGCAGCCAGTCCTCCAGCGCGTCCATAAGACCCCCTTCCGAACAATCGGGTAGGTCAACACCTTCGGCTCGAACCAATTCGACCCGCGCTGCCAACCTTGCCGAGGCCCCCTGAAGCCGTATTCCCAGATCACGCACCCCGACCAGCATTGCCTGAGCCACAGCGTCCTCGGGTACGTCTTTCCAAATTCGGTCATCCAGGGTGATAGCCCCGAAGCGTTCCTGCCGTCGGGCCACGACACGGCGTTCGCGCTTGGACCATTCGCAACTATCGAGCCATTCAATCTGATCGCCGAATAAATCGCGGATTTCGCCCTCGGAAATCTGCGCGGCCATGCGTACGCGGGCCTCGCGCGGGTTGCCGTCTGTGTCGGTGACCACCAGATAAGGAGCTGTTGCCAAGGTGTCGTCAGCCTCCAACACCGCGCCCTTACCGCCCGAGAGTACATAGCGGGGGGTATCACCCTTGCGGCGCTGCGCGATGCGGTCCGGATAGGCCAGGGCTGCCGTCGCCGCAGGGCTCAGATCGCCAGAGCCCTGCGCTTGCGCACGCAATCGTTTTCCCTCGGTACTGATCCGGTCCAGCGCGCCCTCGTTGACTTGCCAGACGCGATTGTTCCGAAACTTGCGGATATCCCGCAACGCCTCGAGCCGCAACGACAGATCTACAGGCGCGCCACGCAGTGGATCTCGATCTGCCATCAGCGCCGCTAAGGGCGCGGCCTCGCGGCCCGCACGCACCAACATATGCGAGAGACGTGGATGCAGCGGCAACGCAGCCAACGCGCGCCCGTGTTCCGTAATCCGGCCCTTGCTGTCCAAGGCGTCGAGCATGGTTAGCAAGGATCGTGCCTCGGTCAATGCACCCTCAGGTGGCGAAGTCAGGAACGCAAGATCACCCGGCTCCGCGCCCCAGAGCGCGAGTTCCAGCGCCATTCCGGTCAAGTCGGCAGCTTCGATTTCAGCGGGTGGGTATGCGAGCAGCGCGCCTTCTTCGCCCTTGGACCACAGCCGGTAGCACACGCCTTCGGCTACCCGGCCTGCGCGGCCAGCACGTTGAATGGCCTCGGCCCGTGTTACCCGCTCGGTCACCAGCCGCGACATGCCAGAACCCGGATCGAACCGTGCGCGCCGCGCTTGGCCCATATCCACCACCACGCGGATATCGGGTATGGTCAACGAGCTCTCAGCAATCGATGTCGCCAGCACGACCTTGCGGCCTGTCGTCACTGGCGCAATTGCTGCGCGTTGGGCGGCAAATGGCAGGGCACCAAAAAGAGGGTGCACCGTGCAGTCGTTGGGCAGGCGGCGTGTCAAAGCAGTCTCGGCGCGCCTGATTTCCCCTTCGCCGGGCAGGAAAACCAGCATTCCACCTGTAGTTTCCCGCTCAGCCTGAACAACCAGATCAATAAACGCATCCAAGCGCCGAGCCTGCGCACCCAGAGGTCGGTCAAGCCAACGGGTTTCAACCGGATAGCTGCGCCCCTCGGAAGTGATGAGCGGCGCATCCATCAGCCGCCCCACCGGTTCGGCATCCAGTGTCGCAGACATTGCAAGCAGGATAAGATCGTCCCGAAGTGCTCCTGCCACCTCAAGGCATAAGGCCAGCCCCAGATCGGCGTTCAGCGAGCGCTCGTGGAATTCATCGAAAATTACTGCCCCCACGCCTGGTAAATCCGGTTCGGATTGCAGCATGCGGGTCAAAATGCCCTCGGTCACCACTTCGATCTGCGTGGAATTTGAAACCTTCGTATCACCGCGTACGCGGTAGCCGACCGTCTGACCCACAGGTTCACCCAAAGTCTCAGCCATGCGCTCTGCAGCGGCCCGCGCGGCCAGTCGACGCGGCTCAAGCATCACGATCCGATCCCCGCACAGACCCGCCCGCAGCATCTCCAGCGGCACGCGGGTGGTCTTGCCTGCACCCGGAGGTGCCTGCAGCACCGCGCGCCCATGCGCTCGCAGGGCGTTCAGAAGATCGGGAATGGCGTCGTCAATAGGCAACCGGGTCATATCGCCTTATCGCCAAAGCCTCGGCTAAGGTCCAGCATCGCCCAACCCGATCCCGGTTGGGGCTGGACAAACCGGGTCATCCCCTCTCATCTAGGGCAAATTCCAGCCGGGGACGTACCGATGAACATTGCCGAGCTTGGCGACAGGATCCTGAACGGAGAGCGCAGGGCATTGGCCCGAGCGATCACGCTGGTCGAAAGCGGGCGTGAAGATCATCGCGCGCAGGCAACCGCGTTGCTGGATCATTTGACCGGCGCCGGGCGTCAGGCGTTGCGGATCGGGTTGTCGGGCACGCCGGGTGTCGGCAAATCGACCTTTATCGAAAGCTTCGGCATGATGCTGACGGGGCAGGGGCTGCGCGTGGCGGTGCTGGCGGTTGATCCCAGTTCGGCGCGCTCGGGCGGGTCGATCCTGGGCGACAAGACCCGGATGGAGCGCTTGAGCCGCGAGAAAAACGCCTTTATCCGCCCGTCCCCCAGCCAGAGCCATCTTGGCGGCGTTGCCCGCCGCACGCGCGAGGCGATTGCGCTGTGTGAGGCGGCGGGTTTTGACGTCGTGCTGATTGAAACCGTGGGTGTGGGCCAATCGGAAACCGTGGTGGCCGAGATGTCTGACCTGTTCCTGCTGCTGCTGGCCCCGGCGGGCGGGGATGAGTTGCAGGGCGTCAAGCGCGGCATCATGGAGATGGCCGATATGATCCTGATCAACAAGGCCGATGGCGACCTGAAAGCGACCGCCACCCGCACCTGCGCCGATTACGCGGGCGCGTTGCGTCTGCTGCGCAAACGCCCGCAGGACCCCGAAGGGTTCCCCAAGGCCATGACCGTTTCTGCGGTTGAAGAACACGGGCTGGAACAGGCCTGGGACGAGATGCAGACCCTGACCACTTGGCGGCGCGACGCCGGGCATTGGGCGTCGAACCGTGCCACACAAGCACAATACTGGTTCAAACAAGAGGTGCGCCACGCGCTGCTGGCGCGTCTCGACACGCCACAGATGCGCGACCGGATGAGTGATCTGGGCACGCAGGTCAGCGCGGGCCGCCTCAGCCCGTCGGCGGCGGCCGAACAAATCCTCGCCGGGCTGTCCGACACGTAACACTCTGGCGGATTGATGTGCGCGCGGCTGGTGCGCTGACCGCTAGTAGTGTATTATCGTTGCATATATTGCTGTGTTTGAGTGTGAGTTGCTGCGTTTGAATCGGGTTGAGAAAGGGCTTGATCAGCTCGGATCGTGCCCGGATGCTCCGAGGAACGGGACACGTCAGAATGCCCAATATCAATGGCACCAACGGCGATGACGATATCGATGTCACAAATGACAACGGTACGTTGAATGGCACGCCGCAGGGGACACCGATTGATAATATCCGGGGCCGTGGCGGCAATGACGATATCACCATCACCGATAGTACCATTGCCGACAATGTCCTGGGCAACGCAGGTATCGACACGATCACTGTCACCAACAGCACGGTTGGCGGGCGCATCGCCAGCGGGTCCGATGCGGACACGGTTGATGTCAGCGGGTCAACCGTGGGCAATATCCGGCTCGGCGGCGGCAATGACACGCTGAATTTCATCAGCACCACGGTGACAGGCGACATTCGCGGCGGCAGCGGAACCGACACGCTGAACCTGCCTGAGGGCACTGTTATCACGGACGATACATTCGGGGTGATTACGGTCGTAGACGGGGTTGGATATTCAATCTCAAGCGGCACATTCACTCTGCCATCCGGAATAACTGTCACCTATTCGGCGTTCGAGAACGGGTCAGGCATGCCCTGTTTCACGCGCGATACATTGATCACGACGCAGCACGGCCAAACACCGATCCAGTCGCTGCGCACCGGTGACCTGATCCCCACGCTGGGGCAGGGCCTGCACCCGATCCGCTGGATCGGATGGCGCGAATTTGACCACCCCCAGCTTGAGGCCAATCCCAGACTCTGGCCTGTGCGCATCCTTGCAGGCGCGTTGGGTGAGGGGTTGCCGTATCGTGATCTGCTGGTCTCGCGCCAGCACCGGATGCTGGTGCACTCAAAGATCGCCCAACGCATGTTTGGCACGACCGAGGTTCTGATTCCGGCCATCAAGCTCACTGCGATGCCGGATATCTACGTTGATGAAAGTGTGGAAAACGTTGAGTATTTTCACCTGCTGTTTGATCGCCATCAAGTGATTTTTGCTGAAAACACCCCGACCGAAAGCCTTTATACCGGCCGCGAAGCGTTAAAATCTCTTAGTGTTGCGGCGAGACGTGAAGTATTCGAAATCTTCCCGGAGTTGGCCGAACTAGATTATCGCACCGATCCGGCCCGCCTGATCCCGCGTGGGCGTTTGCAGACACAGTTGATCTCGCGCCATCTGAAGAACAACAAACCTCTATTGCAGCGGTCGGAAGCTGGCGCCACAATGGAAAACGACTTCGGGATAAAGATTTCGTCGCACCCGTCTTGACCCTTCGCGTGATTCCCACTACACGCATCCAACCAGTTTTCGGGCGCGACTTCGGGTTGCGCCCCTTGTGATTTGGCCGCGGGTCTTGTACCCGGCCTCCAGAAACAAAGGAAGAAACCATGTCGCGCCGTTGCGAACTGACCGGAAAAGGCCCGATGACTGGCAACAATGTCAGCCACGCCAAAAACAGAACTCGTCGTCGTTTTCTGCCCAACCTGAACGACGTTACCCTGCAGTCGGAAACCCTGGGCCGCGGCGTAAAGCTGCGCATCTCGGCGGCAGCCCTGCGCTCGGTAGACCACCGCGGTGGTCTGGATGCATTTCTGGCGAAAGCCAAGGATGACGAACTGTCGGCGAACGCCTTGAAAGTGAAGAAGGAAATCGCCAAAGCGCAAGCTTCGGCGTAAGTCTTACCGACACACAAATATTCAGCCCTGCATCCTTGGATGCGGGGCTTTTTTGTCGGTGATGATTGCAGTGGACCTGTCTTTTGTTTTCAAAAAGCCAACAAAGTGAGCCTCTCCGTGACTTTGTTCACAGAAGCCTTGATGAGATCAATATATGTTTATGCATATTGTTGATTCTGGGGGGTCATCATGCAGTTTCGAGTAACAAATTTATTGTCTTTTTTGCCAGCTTCACTTGCGGCGGCAGTGGTTCGATGCACGCGGATGCAACGTCGGGTGAATCGTCTACATACGAGTATGAACGCCGACCCGGCAAAACCACCCAAATCCTGAACCGGGCCATTCTGTCTCAGCCTGGCCTTCTCGCTTGAAGCGTATAGAAACTCAGGCGTATATCTCGGGCTAGGATGAAAGACATTTTCCGCCAGATACTGCCTTATGCGCTGTCCCTGCTCGTAATTGTCACGGGGCAGGGCCTTGCTGCATCGCGCGGCATTGATCGCGCGGTGGGGCAGATGGTTCTGTGCACCGGGACCGGGCCTGTGGTTGTGTATATGGATGACGAAGGTCAACCGACACGTGCGCCGCATTACTGTCCGGACTATGCGCTTAGCCTGCTGGGTGCTGTACACGACGCGCGCGCTGCCCTGCCTTTGGCTCCGTCCAGGGCGTTGCCCGCTCCACCACTACGCTCGGCGGATTTGATTTCGGCCCCCTTGCCACGGCATCCTGCCCGCGCTCCTCCGATCTCTGTCTGAATTAGACATCTAACAAAATCAGACATTTACGTAAGGAGAGTCGCAATGACCCTCAAATCCACTTTGCTCGCAACTTTGGCTGCGCTTTCATTCACCTCAGGCGCCATGGCTGCCGATGCTATCGTTGTTGACGATGCCTACGCGCGGTCCTCAGGTAAATCTGCCAAGGCCGGTGCCGCCTTCATGGTAATCGAAAACCACAGCGATACCGATGACCGCCTGATCGGCGTCAAATCGGATGTGGCAGGACGTGTTGAGCTTCACACCCACAAAGTTGATGAAAACGGCGTTGCCCAGATGATCCATGTCGAAGAAGGATTTGCCATACCGGCAGGTGAAACCCACCTGCTGAAACGTGGCGGTGACCATGTCATGTTCATGGGACTCAATGCGCCATTTGAACAGGGATCTTCTGTGGCGGTGACGCTGATTTTTGAACAGGCCGGAGAGGTTGTTGTAGAAATCCCGGTAGATTTGGAGCGGTAGTATCAGGGCGGGCACGGCTCACGCGACCACTCGCATTCGAACTAATCCGCCGTTTCATCAGCCATCATCAAGGCATCAGGCCGGACAATGCCCGGCCTGTATTGCTAGCGGTTGACAGTTTTCATTCCCAACCGATCACCCGCATTTTTGAACCGTGCGGCCAGAAAGAACATCACGATGGCTGAGGTCAACGCAAAGAAAGCAATTGCCCAACCCAAAGCCACCATTCCGCTGCCGGGCCAGAATATAAGCACCAGCCCGATGATGAGGGCAAAGATACCTGAATTTCGCACCGTTGCACGCTCGGGATCCTGTGGGTGCATCTGAGGCAGGGCCATGAAGGAGCCTATGGCCACGAATAACGCCATCGCCCCCATCAGCGTAAAGGCCAGCCACGCCACTCCCTGCGGCCAGATCAATAGTATCAATCCGATCAGAGCAGCACCGATGCCAAAGCCTCCAACCAACCCACGTCGCCCAAACCCAAGCCAAGTGAGCGCACCATCCAGAATAAGCAGCGCCCCCACAAGCCGCAGCAATACTGAGATACTGCTGGTGGGCCAGAACAGCGCCGCAATCCCGATCAGACCGGCCAGAATTCCGCGCAGCAAGAAGGTCCACCACAGGTTGGCAAGATTCTCGCTTAGGGTGTCGCGCGCGTTGATGCTGCTATCGTCAAGGATTTCTCCGTCTTTGGGTGGTAGATCTGTCATGAACTCACTCAGCACTATTGTTTTCAGCACCATAGACGCGAAAGCGCTACTCTGTCTGCCCCTATCGCGTGCGGCCCCGTACCAACATTTCATTGACCCAACACGGGATCACCTCGGTAGCAGGCCCCAGGTGTGTCTCATCAAAGACGGACGCCCCAGAGGAAGGTTCAAGGTTCAACTCTATCGTTCGCGCACCTCCGGCCCGTGCCTCTTGCGCAAAACCCGCCGCCGGATAAACCTGACCCGAAGTGCCGATTGAGGCGAACAGTGCTGCTTCAGCCAGGTGATCGTAAATTTCATCCATAAAATAAGGCATCTCACCAAACCACACCACATCGGGTCGGGCCGTCGATTGAAAGCAGGCTGGGCAAGGCTCGTGTACCTCCATCTCGGGTGGCGAGGTCCAGCGGTGCCCGCAAACTCCACATAGGGCACCGGCCAGCGTGCCATGCATATGGAGCACCCGTGCAGCCCCGCCTGCTTCATGCAGGCTGTCGACATTCTGCGTGACGATGACCACTTCGCCGGGCCATCGCTTCTGTAACTGGGCAAGCGCCCAATGTGCGGCATTGGGCTGTGCCTTGGCGGCCTGCACCCGGCGGGCATTGTAAAACCCGTGCACCAGTGCCGGATTGCGGGCGAAGCCTTCGGGCGTTGCGACATCCTCGATCCGGTGCTGCGCCCACAGACCGCCCTCGTCGCGGAACGTGCCCAGCCCGCTTTCGGCGGAAATTCCGGCTCCAGTCAGAATGACGATCTTTTCCATGGCCGCCTCACGCGCTACACCCATTCCCATGACACACCGTATCCTTTTCGTCTGCCTGGGCAATATCTGCCGCTCTCCGGCAGCCGAGGGCGTTTTTCGCGCCCGGGCGCCCCATCACCAAACCGACAGCGCCGGAACCTCGGGTTGGCATATTGGTGATCCGCCCTATGGCCCAATGCAAAAAGCCGCCCACGCCCGCGATATTAACCTCAGCGACCTGCGCGCGCGCCAGTTCGTGGCCGAGGATTTCCACCGCTTCGATCTGATCATCGGTATGGATGCGGATAATATCGCCAATATCGAGGACCTGCGCCCCGATGGCAGCGATACTCCTGTCCGCCTGCTAACCGATTTCGCGCCACATTCCGGCGCCGATCACGTGCCCGATCCGTATTATACCCGCGATTTCGATGGAGCGCTGGACCTGATCGAGATCGCTGTTGATGGCTTGCAGGCGTACTTGAGCGCTGAGCTATAGAAGCTGGAGTACGCCCTGAATTCAGGGCACTGAACGCCCCGATGCCTGCTCAGACCTCATTTAGATCGATTCTGTACTGCGCACCAATGTCCGAACTGAGGTGAAATTAAAACTAATAGAGGGGCATGTACTCCTCCAATTGAATCTTGGTTCTATTCATTCGGATGAAAGCGCACGTCCATTGGACCTTCCCATTGAATCAACAGAATTGTTGGTTCGCCGGTGGGAAACAAGTCATTGTGATGCTCTCCGCCTGGTTGATACCAGTAGTCTCCGGGCGTTTGCAGCGGCACCTCGGCTTCACTTTCGTCTCTAACGAAGTGCTTGGATCCTACCCGCGATGCTTTTGATGAAAACGAAGCCATTATCGTCTGCGGTTTGGATATCGAAGCAGAACTGATCAGCCGCCATCTCGTACTGAGCAAGCTTGGGCGAAAAAAGCTGGGTCAGATTACAATCGCGCGCCGCTCGATGATCTTAGTATTTTTAAGCGTCACATGGCTGAACGGAAAAGAAGTGGACGAGGAGAGGGAAGCCGAGATAACCGACATGGTTTCTGCGTTCCTGCTGGGGTTGCAGTCGCAATACTGACGGAAGCGCCGGATAATGCGCGAGTGGGATGTGCCCGGTCAGGAGTACTCTTAGGGCGTCATATCGCAATTCCGTTGTCGGTGCGCACAAGTGGCAGTTGATACGTGGTATGGAAAGAACCGAAGCAGTACTTTGCAGCCGACGCTCGATCAGCCGCAGCGTATTGACCCTTTGTCCCGCGTCTTCCCCATTGGATGCAGACCAAGTGTACAGTAGTGGCGTCCAACCTCCTGCATTGGCGCATCAGGCGGCGAAAGTGCCAGAGAAGGCCATAGTGCCGAATGTAACAGTCGCGCTGGAGGGCAGCAATTATCCCTATTGCGGACCCAGTGTGGATCGAAGGCGGCCGAAGTTGATCATCCCTTGCGCGAATTTACTGCTTCGCGGCGCCTTCTAGAACTGTCACTAAACCAAGTCCAATGTTCTATCGACTCGCACGCCCAGAGGAGGATCGTTTCTTAAACAGTGAACTTCTTTGCTTGCGGCACAACACATCCGGGCACTACTTCGGAAACTGTCTGTGCGATTTAGTCTGCGGCGTTGTGGCGCGAGACCGCCAAGTGTAAGGTTCAGCGCTTGCGCTTTCTAACTCTCCTCCAGCACCGTCTTGGCCACACGGAAGCACTCCAACGCCTGCGGCACGCCGCAATAAATTCCAATCACGTGAACAATTGCGCGGATTTCTTCTTTTGTGACGCCATTATTGATGGCCCCGCGGCAGTGGGTCTCCCATTCAGTCATTTTGCCTAGTGCGCCAATCATCGAGAGGTTCATCATCGACCGGGTCTTGGCGTCGATCACGTCATCCCCCCAGCCAAAGCCCCAACACCACGCGGTCATGGCCTCCTGAAACGGGCGAGTGAAATCATCTGCTGTAGCCAAGTTCTTTTCGACATATTCAGCCCCTAGCGTAGTTTTGCGCTGTTCGAGCCCTTTCAGAAACAGATCTTCGTCAAATACGCTCATGGTCTAGTCCTTCAGTTTGATGGCGACGTTTTTGGTTTGTACATAGTTCCACAAGTCTTCGCGCATCTGGGGGGCGGCGTCGTGGCGCAGTCGAGGTTGCAGGTGAAAACACCGCCGACCAACTATAAGATGTGCCATTGGCAATAATTTGGGTCAGCGTATAGTGGCCCATGGCCTGCACCATGCGACCATGATCGACTGGGCGCAGATCGGACAAGGCACCTGATAGGTGCGCGCGTTTTGCAGCCATACCGGCGCCGACAACCTCACCCGCATCCGTAAGCGCACACTCGGCCAACTTTTCGTCGGTGCCAGGGTTCAACGCATGGAACTGGCTGGCTCTGCCGTTGACTAACGCGCCATCAACGTAGCTTAGCCGATAGGCCTTCATTACAGATCGATCAATATGTTGGTGCATTGTGCATTAATGTTCTTGACCATCTACGGCCTCGCGCATCCAGCGCTGCAATGCAGCAATGGAATGCTCTGAACTGACCCCGCAGTTGGGGTCCAGCACAAGGGGGCCGGGGCGATAACCACGAGATTTCAACCCACGCTGCACGCTTTCCACGAGGTGGATGTCCTCTTTTACTGTTGTCTCGCGATCTTGAGCGGAAAGACCCCGGATTACCTCACTTTCAGCACCTTCCGGCGTAAACCAACCGCGCCAGACGGTGCAGTTTTCATGGCCGTGGGCACGCCAGTGATAGGTGTTCAGAACATTGCCCGGATAGCATTGGAATGAGAACATGGGCCATAGGAACCAGCTCTGATAATCCCCTGCATGGGGCACCGACATGTCCACGGGATAGGTCATCTTTTCCATTGGCTGACATTCGGTCGTATGGCGCAGAACATATCCGCCGTCCGCATCCGGTTGGATGTCATAGGTTTCCGGCTTAATGACACCCTCGGCGAAGGTCGCATGGTTAATGGGACAGTGGTAGCACTCTGAGTAATTCTCGACCGAGACCTTCCAGTTGCAGTTCTCAGGCACCTCGACCCATTCCAGAGGGGCAAGCCTGACGACATTGGGAACGAATTCGGCGATCTCTTCACGGACACCGGGGAACCAATCGTCCATCGGCGCGGCATCGTCATCGAGGTTGACGAAAAGAAAGCCATGGAAATCTTCGGTCCGGACTTCGGTCAGGCAGATCTCAGAGCGGTCAAAGCCCGGAACGGATTTGATGTTCGGACCCGCGCGCAAATGTCCAGTCAGTTCGTAGGTCCAGGCGTGATAGGGGCAGACCACCACACGAGTGTTACCAGTCCCGGTGACCATTTCGTGGGCGCGGTGTTGGCAGACGTTATAGAAGGTGCGGATCACTTCGTCCCGGCCACGGATCGAGAACAGGCTTTGGTCCGCAATTTCAAAAGTGAAATAGTCACCGACATTGGGAAGCTGGCTGACATGGCCCGCGAATTGCCATGTCCGGGCAAGCAGGCCGGACATTTCTTGCGCATAAATATCGGGATCGGTGTAATAACGCGCGGCCAAAGACCTGATGGGTTCGGTCATGTCTTCTCCTCGTGATACAGTCCCAGCTGGTGGCGACGGTTGTGGAATTTCTCGACCCGTTCGACGATCTCGTCGCTGGCAACGGCGATGACGAATGACAAAAGAGTCTCAAGCAGCGCGATGATGCTGACCGAGGACGGGAAGAATTGCGGTGTATCGACCGATACCACGAAGTCATGATCGGCCAGACGCAGGATCGGGCTGGCGGGACTGTCGGACAGAGCGACGATGACCATGCCCTGTTCGCGCGCTATCTCGACGGCTTTGACCACCTCGGACCGGTAGGGTTTGCAGGTGATCGCGATCAGCACGTCACTTTCATCTGCCCACGTCAGATCATCGACAGGGGTCGAGCCCGGACGCGGGATGGCGTGAAACTCCTTCATACCGGTCGAGGCCAGATAGGTGAAATTGCGCGCGATCGAGTTGTTGACGCCCACGCCAAGGGTAAACACATTGCGCGAGGCCCAGATCGCCTCGGCCGCCGTCTTCAGGTCGTCGGTCAAGATACCCGCAAAGGTCTCTTCGACGTTGCGCAGCACGTCCTGCACTATGTCGGCATATAGCCCGCCCAGATCGTCCGATTTGCGAATGTCCTGAAGCCAGCGCGCGCGGTCCGGGAAGTCGGCGGCGCCGCGTCGGATGGCATCGCGGAAGGGCGCGCGGAAATCTTCGTAGCCTTCGAACCCGACCTGACGGGCCATGCGCACGACGGTGTTGGGTTTGACATTCGCAGCCTCTGCGATTTCGCGCACCGTCGACACCCCCACATCACGGGGGTTTTCCAAGACATAGGTTGCCGCCTTGCGTGCCTCGGGCGTCAGCTCGGAAAGCTCATCGGCCAGACGCTCGAGAATCGTATTTGATACATTTGTCCCATTCATGATTGACGATGGTATTTTTGTTTGCTTAGCCTGTCGAGAGGAAAACGACTCGAAAAGGATGTTGTCGTGGCAAGTGAGTTTCCATCCCACGCACGCGTGGTCATCGTCGGCGGCGGCATCATGGGCGTCGGGCTGGCCTATCATCTTGGGCATGAAGGCTGGGGTGAGGAAACGGTGTTACTTGAAAAGGCCGAGCTGACCTCGGGCAGCACATGGCACGCCGCCGGACAGATCACACATTCGACCTCGTCCTTTGGGTTGGGGAAGTGCGTGGACTATAATATCGGCCTCTATTCCGGTGGATTGGAAGCGGAAACAGGCCAGCCGGTGACATGGCACGGCTGCGGGTCGTTTCGCCTAGCCTATACGGAAGACGAAATGGACTGGTTGCGCCATACGCTATCGGTGGGTCGCTCGCTGGGTTTCAACATCGAACTGGTTGGGCCGGAAAAGGTGGCCGAGTTGCACCCGTTCTATAACCTCAGTGGTGTTCTGGGCGCACTTCACACGCCGGATGACGGTCACGTGGACCCGACGAATGTCACGATGGCGATGGCCGCTGGGGCCCGTCAAAAGGGCGTGCGGATCATCCGCCAATGCCGTGCTTCCAACATCAAGCAAGCTGACAATGGCGAATGGGTGGTTGAGACTGGGAAGGGCACAATCACCTGCGAGCATGTCGTCAATGCCGGCGGCACATATGCGCGGCAGATGGGCGAATGGTCGGGGCTGCAATTGCCCATGACCTCGATGACGCACCATTACTTCGTGACCGACGAGGTGCCCGAATTCCAGGGTCTCGACGTAGAACTGCCCGTCATTCGTGACGACAAGAAAGTTTCGGGCTATATCCGGATGGAGCAAAAGAAGGGCCTGATCGGGATTTACGAGAAAGAAAACCCGAACTCGGTCTGGCACGATGAATGCCCATGGCATTACGAGAATTGGCTGTTTGACGCGGATTATGACCGTGTCATGCCGTATTTGGAAGAAAGCCTGGACAGGATGCCGATTTTTGCCGATCTGGGTATTCAACGCGTCGTGCACGGCGCGATCAGCCATCCCCCAGACGGCAACCCGCTGATCGGCCCGGCACCCGGTGTGCGCAATTACTGGTGCTGCTGCGGCACTCAGATCGGCATTGGATGGGGGCCCGGCCTGACCCGCGAGCTGGCGCGCTGGATGGTGCATGGGGCGGCTGACATCTCGATGCGCGAATTCGACCCGCGCCGGTTTGGCAGTTATGCCACGAAGAACTGGCAGGTAGTGAAGGCCGAAGAGGATTACTGTCTGCGCCACGAAATCCCCTTCCCACATTTCAACCGTCTGGTCGGACGCCCGATCAAGCCGTCCCCCTTGCATGATCTGCTGAAAAGCAAAGGTGCCGTGCATGAAGAGGTCTATGGCTTTGAACGCCCACGCTTTTTCGCCAAGGGGATCGAACAGTGCGACCACTATTCCTTCAACCGTTCCCCCGTCGACGATATGGTAGCGGCCGAGGTGAAAGCGGTGCGCACCGGCGTCGGCATCATGGATGTGACCGCCTTCGCAAAGGTGCTGGTCGAAGGGCCGGATGCATACGCATTGCTGGACCGGCTGACCGCCAACCGAATGCCGCAGAAGATCGGCTCGATCACCCTGACCCACATGCTGAACCGCGCTGGCCGGATCGAACTGGAAACGACGATTGTGCGGATGGCTGAAGACCGCTTCTATCTGGTCTGCGCCGCTTTCTTCGAACAACGCCTGCTGGACCACTTGAACCATCAACGCGCGGAGGAAGATGTGACGATAACGGCCCTGTCGTCCGAGTGGAGTGCCCTGTCCCTGAACGGTCCCAAGTCGCGGGACGTGTTGGCCGCCTGCACTGACGCCGACTTGTCCAACGCCGGGTTCCGCTGGCTGTCTGCGCGGGAAATCACGGTTGCAGGTCACAATGTCTGGACATTCCGTATGTCCTACGCGGGCGAGCTCGGCTGGGAATTCCACATGCCCAATGACGCCAGCCTTGATGTCTACACTACGCTGTGGGCTGCGGGTGAGATACACGGCATTGCCGATTACGGCAGCTTCGCGATGAATGCGATGCGTATGGAGAAGGGCTTCAAGGGGGCTGGCGAATTAACCAACGAGGTCACACTGGCCGAGGCTAATGTTTTGCGTTTTGCTCGGACGGACAAGGAGTATCTGGGCCGCGACAAAACTCTAAATACTGACCTGCCGTGGGTCTGCGCCTATCTGGAAATCGAGCCCGACGGAAAAGCGGACGGCCACGGCGGTGAGGCGGTGGTTTTGAACGGGCAGGTGGTCGGATCCACAGCGTCCGTGGCCTTTGGCCCAACAGTCGGGAAGATTTTGGCCTTTGCCTATGTCAAACCTCACGCCGCCACTCCCGGCACGGCGCTTGAAGTGGTGATCCACGGCATCCGCCGTGCAGCCCGTGTGCTGGGCGATCCCGCCTACGACCCCAAATCCAAAAAGCCCAGAACCGACGCAAGGGAGATAGCGTGACACAAGCACAGGTCTGGACGCACGCAGCAGCCGAGCTTGCCCGCTGCTTTCGTACCTACCCCTCTCTTGCGGAGTTCAGTTCATTTCCGACTGATCTTGTGCCACAAAAGGTCACGACGCGGGCCTTGCCCCCGCTTGATTTGCTGGCAACTGACCAAGCCTTGCGGTCTGGGACAGTCTCGACTTTGCGTGACGCTGTGCTTGCGCTTGCCTGCGACGCGCACTGGCTCGAGCATTATCGAGATAGCGGGATAGGCGATGATTTCATGGATCGGTTTGGCTGCTTCTGTCTGGTCGGCGATCAGGGCGGCTTTGCATCAGACCAACTCCGTGTCTGGCTGGTTTATATGCCGCCACATCTGCACTATCCGTGGCATCATCACCCAGCGGAAGAGCTTTATTTAGTGCTTGCCGGGCAGGCAGAGTTCCTACGTGCCGGACAAGCTAAGCGCTGGCTGAGCTCTGGCGACACTGCGTTCCACGCCTCTAACCAGCCTCACGCGATGACGACGGGCGCAGACTCGGTTCTATGTCTGGTATTCTGGCGCAATCAGTTCGAGTCCGGGCCGCAACTGACTGATGGAAATGACATATCATGAAAATCTCTCGCATTTCGTTATGGTCTGTCGATCTGACCAGCCATGAGACCTACTACATGGCCGAGGGCAAGACCTGCGACACGGTCAAAAGCCATGTCCTGTGTCTGGAGGCCGATAACGGAAAGAAAGGCTGGGGCGAGGTCTGCCCGATCCCGCATTACCTGCCCGCCTTCGCCATTGGTGTCCCCGGTGCGATCGAGGAAATGGCACCCGAAATCCTCGGAGTCGAACCGTTCGGCATTGATGCCCCAATGCGCAAACTGGATGCGTTCCTGCAAGGACATTTCTATGCGAAATCTATCGTCGACATGGCGTTGTGGGATCTGTTCGGCGGAGCGAGCGGGCAGCCCCTTTACGCGCTGCTTGGTGGCCGCACCCAAGCTGACATGCCGCTCTATCACTCGATCACCTGCATCGCGCCCGACGACATGGCGCGGATTGCCCGCGAAGCTTATGCGACGGGTATCCGACAGTTTCAGGTCAAGCTTGGGGCCGACGCCGACTGGCAAGCAGATGCCGAACGGTTGGCCAAGGTACGCGAGGCCGTGGGCGACGGCCCACTGGTCTATGGTGACTGGAACTGCGGGGCGACAAAACTTCAGGCCACGCGGACGGGACGCGCGGTGGCACATCTGGATGTTATGCTGGAGCAGCCCTGCAAAACGCTGGAAGATTGTGCAGCTGTCAGACAGGCAACTGGTCTGCCTATGAAAATCGACGAAAATGCCTATGATCAGGCGTCGCTCATGCACGCGCATGAACTGGGCGTGCTGGACGCAGTGGCCTTGAAACTGTCGAAATTCGGCGGGCTGTCCGCAATGCGCCGCGCGCGTGATCTGACTGTGCATCTGGGGGCCGAGATCTGTGCGGAATGCACTTGGGGATCAGACATCGTCACCGCCGCATCGCTGCATTTCGCCGCCTCGACACCGCGAGATGCCCTACTGAACACCTGCGATCTGTCGTCCTATGTAGGGCCACGCATTGCGCCGAATTGTCCGTCCCGCAAGGAAGGGCGTATTGCACCACCAGAAGGCCCCGGGCTTGGGGTGAGGCCCGATCCGGACATCCTTGGTACCCCAATTCTTGAACTGGACTAACCTATGCAGAAACTGACCTCTCAAGCCGATTGGATCGCCCGTGCCCGCACCGTGTTGCCTGCCGGAGGATTCGGCAATTTCGATCCCGGCATAGTCATCGCGCGCGGTGAAGGCAGCCGTGTCTGGGACGAGGATGGGAACGAATATGTCGACTATCTGATCGGCTCTGGCCCGATGCTTCTGGGGCATGGCCATCCTGAAGTCATAGAGGCCGTTCTTGAGCAGCTCCCCAAGGGCATGACCTTCTTTGCTAACAATGCCAAGGGCATCGAACTGGCCGAGGCGATTGTTGAGGCGGTGCCGTGCTGCGAACAGGTCCGATTTGTGGCCTCGGGTGGCGAGGCCGACATGTACGCCATCCGCCTTGCCCGCGCCTATACCGGCCGCGACAAGGTCCTGAAGTTTGAAGGCGGATACCACGGGATGAGCGCCGAAGCACAGATGAGCCTTGCGCCCGAAGTCCGCATCAACTTCCCCCAAGCTATTCCCGACAGCGCGGGCATCCCGCAAGGGGTAGCTGATCAGATGTTGATCGCCCCGTTTAACGATCTGACCGCGGTCGAGGCGCTGCTGGCCGAAAACAAGGACGTTGCCGCGATTATCGTAGAGCCACTGCAGCGGATAATTCCCGCCTTGCCTGGCTATTTGCAAGGGCTGCGCGACCTGTGCGACAAATACAGTGTCCTCTTGATCTTTGACGAAATCGTTACGGGCTTCCGGCTGGCCTATGGCGGCGCACAGGAACGCTATGGAGTGACTCCAGACATCTGCACCTTGGGCAAGATCATCGGTGGCGGTTTTCCTCTGGCCGCCATTGGGGCCAATACCGAGATCATGCAGCATTTCGACAAGTCTATTGTCGGCGCGAACAAATGGCTAATGCAGCTTGGCACACTATCAGGCAATCCGATCGCTGCCGCATCCGGCCTTAAGACGATGGACATCCTACGCCGCGAGGGCAGCTATGACCGCCTGCGCGCCATCGGAAAAGAGCTGCAAGACATGCAAAGTGAGGAGTTGAGCAAGGCTGATATTCCGCATCTAATCTGTGGTGATGAGACCTTGTTTGACATCTTTTTTACAACCAGTGTTTGCAGAGACTATCGGACCGCCAAGCATGACGACCCAAAGCGTAACGAAGCCTATAATGCGACGCTTCGACGCCACGGCATCTTCAAGTCGCCCGGCAAACTCTATCCTTCACTGGCGATTTCCGAGATGGACCTTGAGCTGACAAAAAATGCAGTTCAGGCAGCGGTGCGATCCATTCATGCTTGATTTAACTTATCACCTTCAGCTGCCCGTCCAGCCACGGCAACTGCGCCAAAGCAGGGTCAACAATCTGGCTCTGCATTAGTCGCTTAATCATATCCGCCACTTCCTGCGGCACCTGATCCGACCAGTCGGAGCGAGTAATCAGTGAGATTCTGCGCGCGAACTCGCCAAACGGGGCAGGGTGCGCCTCCAGCCCGTCATGGAACCGCGCGGCGCGCATATAGCCCAGCGGTGTGGTGATTGCCCAGCCCAAGCCCCGCGCTACCATCGCCATTAATGCCAGATGCGAGCCGATTTCGAACCGTTCTTCAAACTCCATATGCTGCCGGGCTAGATGACCTTCGATCTGGCGGCTGATCAACTGTTCGCGGGCGTAGCGCAGGAAGGGCAGGTCCTGCATCGGCTGCTCGGCGCCCTTGGGCGCGACCAAAATGAAGGGGTCTTGGACCAGAGGGTATTCGATGACACCTTCCAATACTTCACCAGAATGGGCCGAGACAGCCATGTGTAACCGCTGTGCCTCCAGTGCTTCGAACAGATCGAGGCTCGACAGCGTGATCAGCTTGAATTTCGACCGAGTCAGACTATCGGCTAGCAGGGTGGCCAGCCTGGGCGTCAGATCATTGTCGAAATCGTCGATCAATCCGATGGACAGAGTGGTCAGATGCCCCAGATCCATGACCGCCAGTTCGCTCTGCGCCACTTGCAGCTCACCCAGCACCGCTTGAGTGCGCGCCAGGAAACTGCGCCCGGCCTGCGTCAGCCGCATCGGTCGCCGCCCGTGATCGACCAGATCGGTGCCCAAGGCCTTTTCCAGATTGCGCAATTGCTGAGACACCGACGGCTGGCTGAGCCCCGTGATCTCGGCCGCCTGCGCCACCGATCCGGTCCGTGCCAGCGCCTCGAACACCTCAAGGCCCCGCAGGGTCAGCCCTTTCATCACCATCGCACATACCTTTCGCTGCGCCTTTTTTGAGGCGCAGCGTGCATCAGGTCAAGGATTGCCTCTGGCTCAGCTGCAGATCGCCTGCGCCATCTGGCCAAAGTTCTGATACCGATCCCACAGCGCATCATCGCGCGCGGTCTGCGACATCTTCAACTCCTGCGCCTGATGGGGGTCTTCGAACCACTTTGCCACGGTCTTCTGATCGCCCCGCGTCAACGCCTGATCGGCCACGCGCTGGATACAAGTACACCGCGCCCGCGTCGCCGCCTCACGGTCCGACGCCATACACGCCCGCTTGATCTGCGCCGCGTCCACCGTGTGGGCCACCGCCGTCAGCGATGCCGCACAAAACGCGATTAGGAGGAACTGTTTCATACTCGAGCCTCGTTTTTTGCCTGCCCGGACGGGTCTTATGCCCCTCTCGGTCTGCGGCGGAGTATGAATCAAAGTGGATTCGGGATCAATCGGGTGGTTCGAAAAAGTGAATAGCTGAGTCTAAGAGGCTGGGTTTTATCCTTGGACGGCATTTACTTGTCGCCCGTTTCTCCGGTGTCCTTGGGTTTCAGCAATTCCTTTGCAGCCTGCGTTGATTTCATCTGATTAGTTATCAGCCCACCTACAGCTGCACCCGCGAGCGGTTGGCCCAACATCGCGCCAATTCCTGTTGCCGTCAAAACAATGCCTGTCGGTACCGTTGCTTCCGCCATATTTTCGGGAGACGAATAGTGCGCCAGTTTCGTCCACAAAACACCTCTGTAGTCGCGAAGCCATAATGCGATACGTCCGGTGAGATCCTCGCTTATATCATCGGTTGACTGAGGTAACGATTCAAGCAATTGCTGAAGGTGTCGATGAAAGTAGTCAGTGAACTCGAGAATTTCGCTGCGTATACCCGCTTCGAGCGAATTCATTCCTCTGATCTTTTCTCGAAAACCTTCAACTTGCTCGATCAACCCTGCGGTGGACACCACAATTGCATCACGATTCTGAACAACCGATTTCTTAACCAAGGATTTTTCGTAATCGGTTGGCCCTATGGGGGCACGAGCAGCTCGTTGCTGTTGCTCCAACTCTTTTCGAATGCGCTCGATTTCTGCGGCGACTGCATCCGGACCGGATTCCCAGATTTCATCGTGGATCTGGACGACTCTTCTTTGAAGTGCCGGTTCCAGACTTCGACCGTCTAAGAAGCTGTGAAACCATTCCGACCAAAATGACCAGCGAGGTTCAAAATCTAAGAAACCAGTTAGATTTTGGCTCAATTCTAACTCAGTTGGCGTCGCGGAAGTGGGCGCTGGCTTCGTCAATGCGTTAGAGAGCACTGAGCCTATGAATGCTGACCCTTTGGGGTGATTAACCAGAGCATTACGAGCTAGTTCAAATGCTTCAACTGCAAAACGGTCTTGGTCCGTATTTGTGAATTCCTTAGCGTAGAAGACTGCACATAGTGGTTTCAGCGCGTTTCCAATTCCATACAGGTAGGAGTTATCTGCAGTTGGAGTAGTGTCGTGATTCCCACTATCAAAACTCTGAGCATCAAAAGCGGATGAAAACTTAACTGATGTCGAACTGCCCCCAACATTGCGGACAAAAAACTCAGCGCAGCTAAATGCCAGATCAGCCGCATCAAAGTCTTCGGCGTTGGTCGTCTCTAGGCAAGTTTCGATAGTTAATAACATCCGCAAATAAGCTAGCGTGGTTAAAGCCGGTAGAGCTTAATAGTCATAAGTAAGGTTTTGGTCTTGCGTATTGGATGATCCGTCGGCAGCACCATGATTGCCATCTGCTGTACCTATTGACCGCATCTTGTAGGGTCCGGTCGCTCCAAATGCATACATCAGCTTCCGAAAGACTAGATGAGGCGAATTGGTGGATGAGGGTGTAAAAGAAGAGTCATACGGATCGTTCGTGCTTTCATCCATTGACCAAACTCCAGAATCTATACATATCCCCAACCCATGACAGACCTCGCTCATATCCGCAATTTCTCCATCGTCGCGCATATCGACCATGGCAAATCCACCCTTGCTGACCGGCTCATTCAAGAGACCGGAACGGTCAAGGATCGCGACATGAAGGAACAGCTGCTCGACAGCATGGATATCGAGCGCGAGCGGGGCATCACCATCAAGGCCAACACGGTTCGCATCGACTATACTGCCGACAATGGCGAGGCATACGTCCTGAACCTGATCGACACTCCCGGCCACGTGGACTTTGCCTATGAGGTTAGCCGGTCTATGCGCGCGGTCGAAGGCTCGCTGCTGGTTGTGGACTCGACCCAAGGCGTCGAGGCGCAGACGCTGGCGAATGTATATCAGGCCATCGACGCCGATCATGAGATCGTGCCGGTGCTGAACAAGATCGACCTGCCTGCATCCGATTGTGACCGCGTGGCCGAGCAGATCGAGGATGTGATCGGCATCGACGCGACCGACGCGATTCAGGTTTCGGCCAAGACGGGGCAGGGCATCCACGAGACGCTTGAGGCCATCGTGCAGCAGCTGCCCGCGCCGCAAGGTAATCTCGACGCGCCGCTCAAGGCGATGCTGGTGGATTCCTGGTACGACGCCTATCTCGGCGTCATCGTTCTGGTCCGCATCATGGACGGCACGCTGAAAAAGGGGATGCGGGTCAAGTTCATGTCGAACAACACCCTGCACCACGTGGACCGCGTTGGTGTCTTCCGGCCTGAGATGGAGATGGTCGACAGCCTCGGCCCCGGTGAGATCGGCTTTCTCACCGCCTCGATCAAACAGGTCCGCGACACCCGCGTTGGTGACACCATCACCAATGACCGCAACGGCACCGAAGACGCGCTGGACGGCTTCAAACCCGCGCAGCCCGTGGTGTTCTGTGGCCTCTTCCCCGTCGACAGTTCCGAATTCGAGGACCTGCGCGACGCGATTGACAAACTGGCCCTGAACGACGCCAGCTTCAGCTTTGAAATGGAAACCTCGGCCGCGCTGGGCTTCGGCTTCCGCTGCGGCTTCCTCGGGCTCTTGCACCTTGAGGTCATCCGCGACCGGATCGAACGCGAATACGATATCGAGCTCATCACCACCGCGCCCTCGGTGATCTATCACGTCTACATGAAAGACGGCGAGATGATCGAGCTGCACAACCCCGCCGACATGCCCGACCCGTCCAAGGTCGACCATATCGAGGAGCCGCGCATCAAAGCGACCATCCTTGTGCCCGACGAATATCTCGGCGACGTGCTGAAACTCTGCCAGGACCGCCGCGGCATCCAACTGGACCTGACCTATGCGGGCAGCCGCGCCATGGTCGTCTATGACCTGCCGCTGAACGAGGTCGTCTTTGACTTCTACGACCGCCTGAAATCGGTGACCAAGGGCTATGCTTCGTTCGACTACCAGATGACCGGCTATACCGAGGACAATCTGGTCAAGATGTCGGTGCTGGTGAACGACGAACCCGTTGACGCGCTGTCAACCATGGTTCACCGCGACCGGGCCGAGATGCGGGGCCGGGCGATGTGCGAAAAGCTCAAAGACCTGATCCCGCGCCACATGTTCAAAATCCCGATCCAGGCCGCCATCGGAGGCAAGGTCATCGCCCGCGAGACACTCTCGGCGCTGCGCAAGGACGTGACCGCCAAATGCTACGGAGGCGACGCCACGCGGAAACGCAAACTGCTGGACAAGCAGAAGGCGGGTAAAAAGAAGATGCGCCAGTTCGGGAAGGTTGATATCCCGCAGGAGGCGTTTATTTCAGCGTTGAAGATGGACAGCTAAGGCTGTCTATCTTCAATAGGTTGGCTACGAAATCAAATGTCACTCGTGACCTGATTAGTTCTCGACCGCGCGTTGTATTGCCGGACCAATCTGACGTTTGCGGGAAATTACGTCCTCTGCTTCCAGCATGTCGTTCGCGATCTCTCCGCCGAATGCGACAAGAACCAGGTCCTTGTCGGTGTCATTCCCCCACAGCATGTAGGATTTCTGATCGCGGGTATCGACAATCGCAAAGACCAGATGGTCCAGACCGCTCGCATTCTTTTGCGTTTCGATTGCGGCTTTTAACTCGTGCCGACGGTCGATCAGCTGCTGCGCTGTCAATGTCTCGGCAACCCCGATGCCGACATTCTTGCCGCCATACACGAAGTCCTTGTAGTCCAGCAGAACGATATCTTTAGCCGACAGCGCGCTTAGGTCGGATTTCGCCAGCAGCATGTTTTCCGCAAACGTATCGACATCCTCAATGCCGGCCTGCCGCGCCAGTTCCTGCACATAGTGGCGGTCGTAATCCGTGGTGGTTGGCAACGTCAGGTTGACGGTGTCGGACAGGATCGCAGCCATCCCGATGCAGGACAGAGGTGCAGGCAGTTCAACGCCAAGCATCTGCGCCTGATCGGCCAGTATTGTTGCTGTTGATCCCCATGGCCGCATCTCGATGCTGATGGCTTCAGACAGGTTGACCGGCGATCCCCCAAGCGCGTGATGGTCGATCAAGGCGACGATGTTTTCAGAGTCAATTCTGGGCGGAAGTTGTGTGCTTTGATTGAAGTCGACTAGCCCAACAGTCATTCCCGAGAAATCACCGATAGCCTTCGGTTCAACCGCGTTGCACTGTTCAATTGCGAACCGGGATTCTGGGTTGATCGAACCGGGAACTCCGGGCTGTCCGCCATAGATATGGGCTGCCAGCAAACTGGCACCAACCGAGTCGGTGTCTGGGTTGAGGTGTCCGGTCCAAACCAGCCCTTGTACGTTTGCCAGATCTTTTTGCAGATAGTCCAAAGCAGCCCCCTGCCGCTCGTTTGATTGCGCCCACGTCGCAGTTGCAACAAAACAGGTTGCCGCGATTGCGGTCACACGAATCCGATTGATGAGTGCCAATTTCGAGCGTGGGTCGGAATGGGTTTGTTTCGATGACATAAACTGCATCAGAGACCTCCGTCTGTTCGCTGATTGCCCGGCCTGTCGGTGCCAGAGATGGGCTTTGTGGTCGGCAAGTTTGGTCAGTGTTCAAGAGTCAGGTAAGAATTGACTCATAAGGCTCACATTAAACCAACATGAACAATCCTTTAGGAATTTTTGGGCGCTTCAGTCGAAAACCAATGAGCCCTTATCGGACATACTGATTGGCGACTGTGAACCACCTCACAGCCTCGACTGTGCCATCCTGCTACACTTGATCTCACGGCAATTCCGGCAGGAGGCGCAGATGTCCACATCCATGATCCCTATCATCGCCCTCGGGTCGGCGGGTCTCTATTCCGTGGCCATGATCGCGATGAAGTTCTGGTGGAAACTCCCCGGTGTGGGCCTTGGCCTGCTGATCGTCGCGACCCTGCTGGCCGGGGCGACGCTCGAACTCGCCGCGCTGCGCAACGAACGATTGGGCATCATCTATACCGGCATTCTGGGGGCCGAGGTGGTTCTTATCGCCATCGCCTCATTCTTTCTGTTCGGCGAGAACTTCTCGTATCGCGAGGCGGCAGGTATCGGTCTGGTCATCCTCGGCACTGCGCTGGCCTGGGCCTGACGCAAACATTACCGGTTCATGAAGTTTCCCTCAGGTAAGTTGTAACCGGCGCACCTCCGCCCAATCTGTATCCCACAGCAAGGATGTTCGCTTTTGAACTCCAAAGGGTCGCTTTTAGGAGGAGATCCCCATGACCAGATACATGACTGCCGGAGCCGCCGCTCTGGCCACGTCCCTCGCCCTCGGAACCGCAGCACTGGCCGATACCACACCGGATCTGCGCGGCACGTGGGTCGGGTCTTACACGACCGTGCAGCCCAGCCATTATTACAAGGGGGATCAGCCCCGCTTTAATCAGGCCGAATGGATGCTCGACGTCCAGATGCAGGAAGACAATGTCTTCTGGGGGCCCAGCAAGTGGCGTCGGGATGGCGATACCGAATGGAACGAATATGAGGCCACCGGAACCATCAGCCTCGATGGGTCTGGCTCGATCGGCATTGTTGAAACTTCCCCGCTGGTGATTGGCGCCAATGCGTTGATCGATGCGCGGTACGAGGACGGCAAGATCTTTGCCGATTTCCGTAGCCTGCGGAACGGAACGACCTACAGCACAGTTCTGGAACGTCAGGTGAACTGAAGCGTTTCCGGCCCGATCGGATGTTAAAGGGGGTTAATGCCGCTGAGATTTGTGACTGCGGCAGGAGTAGTAGGTACCCCGTTCAGGTCGGAGCGCTTCGCATCAACAATCGTCTCCATAGGGAGGAGACAGGCCGGGCGGCGATCTCGCCGCCCGCGACAGGGTCCAGACCCCGCGTTCGAGAATGCGGCGTTCCTCGGCACGGGTCATCTGGATCTCGCGGACCTTCAGCGCGGCGTCGCGCGCGGTGAGGTACCTGCCGTCCGGCCTTGAGAGTACCGCTTGATAGGAACTGAAACTATCCACTGCAGGGTTTCTGGGTAGCTTTCCCACTCCACTGGATCGTTTCGTGGATAGGGCTCATTGCCAGCCCATCGGATTCTCAAGGCTGCTGCCATGTACAGGTTGGTTGAGTTCTGATCCCGCAACATCTGGATTGCCTGATCAGCCAGATCTTTGGACGGGCAATAAGTGGACCAGGCACTCAGTTCGGTATCATCGTATAGCACAAAGAGGATATTCGGGGCACCTTCCGCGGAAGCCTTTGGCGCGACCCGAGCCCAATCGGATTCAGAATCCCTGACATTCAGTTCGATCGTGCCATTGAACCCGGGGTAGCCCAAGGGCCTCTTCATTTCTGGCACTTCCTGCGCCAGCAACGGTTAGTGCTCCGACGACTAAAATGCGACTGATCATCAACAGAAGTTCCCTTGAAATGGATTATTCGTGAAGCCAAGAGTTCTTTCTGAAAAATATGGTATCAAATTGAACGTTTAAACCAACCTGTGCGTGTATGCCTGTGAAAACCTTTGACCTTATAGCCAACGTGTACCTCAGCTGGTCGTCGCTGGGCAAAATGCATGCTTTCGTCAAAGGAATGTTCCAGTAAGACCTGTCGTGCTTGCTTTCCGAAATTGGATCTCGTCTACGCTACTTCTACGCACTATGGGCGATTTCACAGCAATGACCATTCATTGTTAGTGCTTTCGCAGAGGTCTTAAGATCGGATACTCTTGCCAATTACTTCAACGCACTCATCGGGAATTTCTATCACAAGATCGGCCGACTGCGGCACTCGAGTTATTTGATATTTGCAGGGCTGCATGCATGTAGCCTGGCGGCGAAACGGGTTAAGTCTCAAAGTGACTTTGTTCTTTGGCAACATTTTTGTGAATGCTGCATTTCGGTCTCTTTTCCGCCCATTTTTTCACTGATACACATGCAACATAAAAAGTTGGGCGAGTAAATGTACGGGCGGGTATATGGGAACCGGGTTTAACGGTCAGGTAGCGATATCTTGGTCGCAGACAGAGATTGACGGGCTTGAGGCGGCGCCTCTTGCCCATATGGTTGTCGGTGCAGCTTGGTCTTGGCGGGGCCGCAAGATCGAATTGTCGGCAGATGCTGATGTTTATGTTCAGAACGATGCATACTCAAATGTTGTATCAGCGCTGGCGGCACGAGCGGATGTTGCTTTTGACCCGCTTGCTGTAGCTCAGGGCTCGCTCGTCGAGCTGACAAATGGAGCGCAGAAATTCACTGCCGAGCTTGTGCAAATTGTCGGTGGTTCTTCTCTGATGTTGATTTTCAAGGACGGATGCCCCGAAGCGGATCAAGAGTTTTGGGTCAGTGAGGCGGCTGAGAATATGGAGCCCGCCGATATTGGATTTATCGATGACAGTAAGGTGATTGCCTTCCCCGGTTCTGGGGCTGGGGTGATCGCAATTCCCGCAGATATGCCAAAAATCGTGGGTGTTGCCGCTGAATAGCAGGCCGCACCGCTGAAAATTGTATGAATAATACGGAAAACGGCCCGACTGTTCGGTTCGGCATGTTGACTCTGGTAAAACTGCAGATATAAGCGCGGCTTCATTGGTGTTGGTGGCCCCCGCAAGGGGATGCCTGTCATGGGGGAAACCTCAAGAGGACAACGCCCTTCATAGTGGCCAATGTGGCCTCGACCAAACGAAGGAGATCAGCCGTGACCAAACGCACGTCTGCCAAGTACAAAATCGACCGCCGGATGGGCGAAAACATCTGGGGTCGTCCGAAATCCCCGGTCAACCGTCGTGAATATGGCCCCGGCCAGCACGGTCAGCGCCGCAAGGGCAAACTGTCGGACTTTGGTCTGCAGCTGCGTGCCAAGCAGAAGCTGAAAGGCTATTATGGCGACCTGACCGAGAAGCAGTTCCGCCGCATCTACGCCGAAGCTGTTCGTGTGAACGGTGACACCGGTGAAAACCTGATCGGTCTGCTGGAACGTCGTCTGGACGCTGTTGTCTATCGTGCCAAGTTTGTTGCAACCGTGTTTGCCGCGCGTCAATTCGTGAACCACGGCCACGTCAAAGTGAACGGCAAGCGGGTCAACATCCCCAGCTACCGCGTCAAAGAAGGCGACGTGATCGAAGTACGTGACAAGTCCAAGCAACTGGCTGTTGTTCTGGAAGCGGCTGCTCTGGCCGAGCGTGATGTCCCTGACTACATCGACGCGGATCACTCAAAAATGACCGCGACCTTCGTGCGTGCGCCAGGCCTGAGCGATGTGCCTTACCCGGTAGTGATGGAACCGAACCTGGTCGTCGAATTCTACGCGAAGAACTAATCTTCGCCGACCTGTAGAGTTTAGGGGCCGCGCTTACAGCGCGGTCTTTTTTATTTGGGGGGCTCTGCCCCCGTCGCTTTGCGACTCCCCCGAGATATTTTGAGCCAGATGAAGAGGCGGATCCGAGGAGGCACCATCGGTGAGCGTTGCGATATCGCAAGGGCTGAGCCGAGGATATCCGGGCATTTCATTCTGCTGAACCGGCGATGACCTGCTTCGAGGCGGTCTGAAGGAATTGCCGCTTTTCTCAATGCGATGAGAAGGGTAAGAGGGGCCACGTTATTGGAGCCCCTCATGAACCAGATCACCCCACAACCCGGCATTATGGACATCGCACTGTATCAGGGCGGGCAGTCACATGTTGAGGGCGTGGCTGAAGTCATCAAGCTGAGTTCCAATGAAAACCCTTTCGGACCAAGCCCCAAGGCAATCGAGGCCGTGCGCGATAGCGCAGCTTCGTTGCATCGTTATCCCAGCACCGATCACGCCAGCCTGCGCAACGCGATTGCTGAAAAGCATGGGTTGAACCCGGACCGTATTATATGCGGCGTCGGCAGTGACGAGGTGCTGCAATTCGTAGCGCAGGCCTATGCCGGGCCGGGCGATGAGGTGATTTATACCGAGCATGGGTTTTCCATGTACCCAATCATCGCGCGAATGGCTGGGGCGACCCCAGTCATGGTTTCCGAGCGGGATCGTCGAGTGGACGTGGATAACATCCTCGCTGCGGTCACAGGCCGGACACGGATTGTCTTTGTAACCAATCCAGGGAACCCGACTTCAACAATGGTTTCTGACGCAGAGTTGGAACGGTTGGCGCAGGGGTTGCCCACCGATTGCCTAATGGTGCTGGATGGCGCCTATGCAGAATTTGTCGACGGCTTCGATGGTGGGGCCTGGCTTGTTGACAAGTTTAGCAACGTCATCATGACCCGAACATTCTCCAAGGTGTACGGTCTTGGGGGGATGCGCGTTGGCTGGGGCTATGCAGCGAAAGAGATAATCGACGTGCTGAACCGCGTCCGGCAGCCCTTCAATCTGTCTTTGACCGCGCTGGCAGCCGCAGAAGCCGCTGTAGGCGACGAAGAATATCTGCGGTTCTGCCAGTCAGAGAATGCGCGCCTTCGCATTTGGTTGTCCGAGGAACTGGCCAAGGTTGGAGTGGCTTCAGATGCCTCCTGCACCAATTTCGTACTCGCCCGCTTTGCTGATCGGAACGAGGCTGAGGCTTGTGACGATTTCCTGAAAACTCAGGGTTTGATCGTTCGGCGGGTTGCGGGCTACAACCTGCCAAACGCTCTGCGGATTACCGTAGGTGACGAAAACGCCTGCCGCCGCGTGGTTGCAGCCATTACCGCGTTCAAAGGGGGCGCTGCATGACCCAGATATACGACCGTGTGGCGCTGATTGGGCTGGGCCTAATCGCATCCTCCATGTTCTGGGCGATCAAACGCGCCGGGCTTGCAGGCGAAGTTACCGGTTATGCCCGATCTGAGGCGACACGTGAGACTGCGCGTCGTATCGGGCTTTGCGACCGGGTATGCGATACCGCGAAAGAGGCAGTCGAAGATGCTGACCTAGTGGTCCTTTGTGTTCCTGTTGGGGCGATGGGAGCCGTGGCAGAAGATATCGCACCAGTTCTGAAGCCGGGTGCAACAGTTTCGGATGTCGGGTCGGTCAAGCGTCATGTGATCAAGGCTGTCTCGCCGCACATCCCCGATGGAGTCCATTTCATTCCTGCCCACCCTCTAGCCGGAACCGAACATTCCGGCCCCGAAGCTGGTTTCGCCGAGCTGTTTGACAACCGCTGGTGTCTGCTGGTGCCGGTAGAAGGTTCAGATATAGGCGCAATCGCGCAACTGCGCGCTTTCTGGGAAGGCATGGGTTCGAATGTCGATGAGATGGACGCTGATCACCATGATTTGGTTTTGGCCGTTACCTCGCATGCTCCGCACCTGATCGCCTACACGATGGTGGGTGTCGCAGATGATCTTCGGCGGGTTACAGACACCGAAGTCATCAAATACTCGGCCGCCGGTTTCCGCGACTTTACGCGAATCGCAGCCTCAGATCCGACTATGTGGCGCGATGTTTTTCTGACCAACAAGGACGCGACGCTGGAGATTCTAGGACGTTTCACCGAAGAACTCTTTGCACTTCAACGGGCTATCCGCACAGGTGACGGAGAGCAATTGTTCGACTACTTTACGCGCACACGGGCGATCCGCCGAGGCATTATCGATGCTGGGCAGGACACGGATGCACCAGATTTTGGGCGGGGAAAGACATCGACATGAGAGGCTTGAGCAGCGGCTTATTGATAGGTTTTGCCGTATTGACGGCAACGACTTCACATTCCGCTGCGCCTGAAGCCTCTCTTGTGCCGCTGACACGCCCAGCGAACTCCGAGGTGGTTAAAACCGTTGTCACTTCCAACATCCGCCCCATCCTAAGGCCTGATTCACCTCAGGTAACGGCCGCGGCGGCCCGACCGGTTGATCTCCCATTGTTGGGGCCAGAGAATTCGATCCGGCCATTTGTTCGACCAGAACTATTGGAACAGCAAGTTCTCTTCAAGAAACGCAAGCTGCGCAAAACCTCGGTGTGCGGTGACATCGACATACAGGGCAAGGCGGTCGGGCGCGTTAACGGCAAGATCAAAGCCTGTGGGATCAAGGACGCGGTTCAGATCACGTCGGTTTCGGGGGTCAAATTAAGCCGCCCTTCAACGATGGATTGCGGCACAGCGCAGGCACTGAACAAATGGGTCGACAAAGCCGTTAAACCCACGTTCAAACGACGTGGTCCGGTGGTCGAACTGCAGGTCGCCGCGCACTACGCTTGTCGAACGCGGAACAACCGCAAAGGGGCGCGAATATCCGAACACGGCAAGGGGCGCGCCATCGACATATCGGGTTTCAAGATGGCGGATGGTGAGGTGGTGACAGTCCTGGATGGTTGGCGCAAGAATCCGTCCAAGAAACAACTAACCAAAGTCTGGCGCGGCGCTTGTGGGCCGTTTGGCACGGTTCTGGGGCCAAACTTGGATCGCTATCATCGGGATCATTTCCACCTTGATACTGCGCGGTATCGCAGCGGTACTTATTGCCGTTAACGGAGAACTAGCCGGGGTGCAGGGCCAAGCGGCAGCGGCCCCAAGGCGACAAATCCGTCACGGAAATTCAGTTGTAAATCCAGCGCATTCGGATTGCCGCCCAAACCGGCCATGAACCCCAAAGCGCGGGTCACCGCATCAACTGCCTGATCAGGAAGTGCGCCTGCAGCATTTGCCATCGCGATCATATCGCGCCAGTTTTCCGCCTTCATCGCGATTTCACCGGTTGGGATGCCTTGTTCGTCTACATCCAATTCTCCGGTGGCGAACAGGCGCAACTCTCCCCATTTCACCTCTGCCAATCGCAGGTCGATCTCGACGGGTTGAGGGCGACGCTGCTCAAGCGCTGAGCGATCCCAGGGTTTGTCGAAAGTGACAAACATATCCAGCTCAAGTGTTTCGAACGATTGCGGTAGGGTCGAGGCTGAACGCATCAGACGCCTCAGATCATCACCAGGTGTAAATCCGTCGACATTTGCCGTAATCCCATAGCTTTCGGGTGCTCCGGATTGTTCCATCACAAGACCCAGCGTTTGACCACCAGCCTGCGGATCACCTTCGGTGGTCAGCAACCAGCGTTCAGAAGTCAGCGCCATTTTCTCAAGCACCAGTGCGACGCCAGGTTGGAGGTGCAGTTCGGCTTGTAGCTCCTCAGCCTGAACGGTTGTGGTCTGGTCGAAATAGGACAGGCGCTGTGGCGTGCTGGCAAAGCGCAGCATCTGACGGCCAGGCCAGATTGCTGGGCTTTGGAACTCGATCCAATCCGCGCTCCATGCAGTTCCGTTAACTGGATCGGCCAAAGCGGGGTTATCTAGGCGCGTGATGTGTTGAAACGGATATCCGGCTGTTGTCACGTCTGAGAAGTCAGCCTGCCAGCCCAGTTCCTGCTGCCTGTCAAACCAACCGGTCAGTGCGTTGCGCAGCCCGTAACCGGCCACAAACCAATACGCGCTCCACGCAAGGGCGATAAATACAAAAACGCGTATCAGACGACGCATGATGAATGGCCCTTTTTCCTGCCTCGGATTTGATGTTTATAGGGCCAAACAGGCAAGGACCAGTGCAATGACGATGTGGGTATTCGGATATGGATCGCTGCTTTGGAACCCGGGTTTCTCGGTAGCCCGCAGTGAACGTGCCACTTTGCATGGATATGCGCGGTCGTTTTGTATGCGTTCGATCCACCATCGCGGCACCGAAGAGGACCCCGGTCTGGTTCTGGCGCTAGACGAGCAGCCCGACGCGCTCTGCACTGGTTTGGCTCTGGCCGTCGAAGCAGGACATGAAGATCGCACCTTGGCGGAGCTGCGCGAGCGCGAGCTGATCTCGTCAGCATATCTTGAACGAATGCTTGATGTGCATCTGGACTGCGGGACGATCGTGAACGCAGTGACTTACGTAATCGACGCGCATCATGTTCAGTATTGCGGTGGCCTGCCATTGGAAGAGCAAGCCCAGATCATCGCCCATGCGGTTGGCGGGCGCGGACCGAATACCGAGTATCTCTATAATACCGCGTCGCACCTGACCGATATAGGGCTGCACGACCCGGACCTTGAGTGGTTGTCGCAACGGGTGCGGACAATCAGTGCATAAACTCTTGGCGTCGCGGGACGAACTTCGTTAGGTTCAGCCCAGAGCAGACAATACCAGGAGCCACGCGCATGGCGCAGGCACATCAGGGCGTGAGACCGCATTTCTCACAACCGATCCGTCAAATCTTGATGATGCTGATTGCAATCGGGCTGTCGGGGCTAGGCGTGTTCATGGCACTGCCCTATGTGATGCCCGTCGTTCAAGCCAATCTGTATCTTAACGGATTCATCCTGCTCGTTTTTGTCATCGGTGTTGCCGCCTGTTTTCTGCAAGTTACGCAGTTGATCGGCTCGGTTCGTTGGATTGAAGCTTTCATCGGTGGGGTCGAGCGGGACGATGTGCGCCCGCCGCAATTGTTGGCTCCACTGGCGTCGCTTCTACGTGAACGGGGTGCGCGGTCTCAGATCAGTTCCAGCTCAACCCGGTCAATCCTCGACTCCGTCGCCGAACGGGTGGAGGAGGAGCGTGAGATCACGCGTTATATCACCAACGTGCTGATCTACCTTGGTCTTTTGGGTACCTTCTTTGGACTGGCTACAACGGTTCCGGCCATCGTCGACACAATCCGCAGCCTGAACCCTCAAGAAGGCGAGGAGGGCTTGGCCGTCTTCAATCGTCTGATGACAGGACTGGAATCACAGCTGCAGGGAATGGGTGTTGCCTTTGGCTCGTCTCTACTGGGCTTGGCTGGATCACTGATCGTCGGCTTGCTGGAATTATTTGCAGGTCATGGCCAGAACCGATTTTACCGTGAGTTGGAGGAATGGCTGTCATCAATTACCCGCGTCGGATTTGCGGCGGGTGATGAAGGGGGCGCAGAACTGGCCGTGCTGACACCGGTTCTTGATGCGATGTCCGAGCAGATGGATGCCCTGCAGGATATGTTCTCGGCGCAAGAAGTTGACCGGATCAATGTCTCAACCAAACTGGGTCAATTGGTTGATGTGATCGGGGAAATGAACCAGCGGCAGGCCCAGACCGATGGCGTTACGGCGGCATTGGAACGTGTGGCGCTTGGGCAAGATGCACTGCTGGATCATATGCGCGAACACGGCGCGGGTGAGGGGATCGATGCCGAAAGCCGGATGCGCCTGCGATCGATGGATGTACAGCTACTGCGTATTCTCGAAGAGATTTCCGCCGGTCGTCAGGACAGCATGAACGAGCTGCGCAAGGACTTCGAGCTACTGGTCAAAGCACTCACTCTTCCACGCGGCGCGGTGCGTAGCTCTCCGGAAGGAGAGTAACGGATGGCGCTGTCCCGCCGCACAGGTCAACGGTTCTCGGGCTCGGTCTGGCCCGGTTTCGTGGACGCAATGACCGGCTTGCTGATGGTTTTGACCTTTGTGTTGACCATCTTCATGGTTGTCCAGTTTGTGCTGCGCGAGACCATTTCAGGCCAAGAGGATGAACTGACCGCGCTGTCCGACGAAATCGCAGCACTGGCTGGGGCGTTGGGGCTGGAAGAGCGGGAAAACAGCCGCCTTCAAGCTCGGTTGGGAACGCTGAACACGACCCTGAATCGGGTCGAAGATGATTTGGCGCAAGCACAAGGACGCATCACCGACTTCGAGGCGCAGGTCGCCGCATTACTTGCTGATCAGGAACGGGCACAGGGAGATATTACAGCGCTGGAAACTCAGCGTGATGAACTGCTGACTGAACAAGAGGCCCTCAATCTGGCGCTTGCCCAAAGTCGGGAGGAAATCGACGCGCAAGCCGAAGCCGCGCGTCTGGCCGCTGCACGGCGCGAAGCGCTTGAGGCCTTGATTGCCGACCTTGAAACCAACAAAGATGCTCAAGCCCTTCAAATCACTGAGCTTGAGCAACAACTGACCGAAGAAGAAGCCGCGCGTCTCGCCGAGGCGGCTGCGGCGGAAACCTTGCGCAATCGTTTGCAGGATGCAGATGCCGAGCTGACGGCGATGACACTCGCATTAGAAGCACAACGTAAGGAAGCCGAAGAAACACTGACCTTGCTGGCCGCAGCGCGAGCCGCGCAGGCAGAGTTGGAGCAGAAATTTGGCGAAATCAATGCCGAAGAGTTAAGAGCTCAGCTTCAGGCTGCGCTAGAGGCACAAACGCAAGCTCAAGCGCAGGTCGACGAACAAAAGTCACTCGCAGACGAGCGTGCTGCGCTCTTGGCTTTGGCACAAGATACACTTGCGTCAGAGAAAGAGATATCGGCAGAGGCGCAGCGGCAGACCGCCCTGTTAAATCAGCAGATGTCGGCGTTGCGCAGCCAGCTCGGATCCTTGCAGGCGCTTTTGGATGATTATGAAGATCGAAATGCGGCAGCTGAAATTCAGATTCAGACGCTGGGGCAGGATTTGAATGCGGCCCTCGCGCGTGCGGCCTCGGAAGAGCGCCGCCGGAGGTTGCTGGAAGAGGCCGAGCGTATCCGTCTTGAGGCCGAAGCCGAGGAACTCGCCGGTCAAAACCAGGAGCTGACAGCACAGGCGGAAGATCTGCAGCGTTACCGCTCGGAATTCTTCGGGCGTTTGCGGGATGTGCTGGGCGATCAGGAAGGTGTTCGGATCGAGGGTGACAGATTCGTATTCTCGTCCGAGGTTCTTTTTGCCACAGGCTCGGCAGAGTTGTCTGTCGAAGGCCGCCAAGAGGTCGCCAAGGTCGCCAATATTCTGCGTAGTGTCGCCGCAGAAATCCCTGGTGGATTGAACTGGGTCATCCGGGTCGATGGGCATACCGACAATGTACCGCTTGTGAGTACTGGACGGTATCGCGACAATTGGGAACTCAGCCAGGGCCGCGCTTTGTCTGTGGTGCGCTATATGGTTGATGCGCTGGGTATTCCTCCGGATCGGCTTGCAGCAAACGGGTTCGGGGAATTCCAGCCCGTTAACCCAGCGGACACCCCCGAGGCCCGTGCGCAGAATCGCCGGATCGAGTTGAAACTGACCGAGCGGTAAGCAGCAAACGGGTATCAGACCAACCCGTGAATTTGGGCAAAGGGATCGTGGCTCTTGTCCTTGTGCCACGAATACTCGCACCACTTGGCAACTTCCTCGGCTCTGTCTTCTCCGTGCATCAAGGCGATAGCGCCCAGCGTCATGTCCATACCGGCAGAAACTCCGGATGATGTCAGGAAGGGGCCATCTTCGACCCATCGCGCCTGAGGCACCCAGTCGACATTTGGCCCCTGCGTGCGGACCCACGAATACGCAGCCTTATTCGTGGTGGCGCGCCGAGTGTCCAAAACACCAGCTTTGGCAAGAAGGGCGCTGCCGGTGCAAACACTCAGGGTGAACTCCACCTTCTCGGCGCTGATCGAGATCCAATCCAGCAGGCGGCGATTCCCGACTTCGCGGCGCGTTCCGGTGCCGCCGGGGACGAAGAGGATATCATAATGGGTATCGTCGCTGATCGAGTGTTCGGCGATCGCTTTCAGCCTTTGGTTGCTTTGAATTGGCCCTGGGGTTTCAGCGACAAGTTCCAATTGGAAATCGTCCTCCAGAAGGCCGAACATCTCCATCGGACCAAAGACATCCAGCAATTCAAACCCGGGAAATATCAACGCACCGATTCTACGCAATTCTGCACCTGTTCTCAGCCGACTTATGCAAATGAAAAACGCCTGCCAAATGAAGTTGGCAGGCGTTCAAGCAGGTTTCAAGATTAAGGTCAGTCTGCTGTCAGCAGCGGGGGCTTGTCACCGGGTATACGTGGCTGATCGGGCCCCAGGATTTCAAGGCTCAATTCGCCTTTTTTGACCGAAACACGGACCACGCCACCTTTGGCCAATTTACCGAACAGCAGCTCCTCGGCCAGAGGCTTCTTAATGTGCTCCTGAATGACACGTCCCAGCGGACGTGCACCCATCTTGTCATCATAGCCCTTGTCGGCCAGCCATTCGGCGGCACGGGGGGTCAGATCGATGGTCACGCCACGATCCAGCAATTGAGCTTCAAGCTGCAGGACGAACTTTTCGACGACCTGCAAGATGACCTCTTTCGGCAGCGGCGCAAATGAGATCACGGCGTCCAGGCGGTTGCGGAATTCCGGCGTGAACATGCGTTCGATCGCTGCAGTGTCCTCGCCTTCGCGACGGTCGCGGGCAAAGCCGATGGCGGCCTTGGCTTGTTCCTGAGCCCCTGCATTCGAGGTCATGATCAGCACGACGTTGCGGAAGTTCACCGTACGACCGTTGTGATCGGTCAACTCGCCATGATCCATCACCTGCAACAGAATGTTGAACACGTCCGGATGCGCCTTTTCGATTTCATCAAGCAACAGCACACAATGCGGATGCTGATCGACGCCATCGGTCAACAGACCGCCCTGATCAAACCCGACATAACCCGGAGGGGCACCAATCAGGCGGCTGACCGCGTGCTTCTCCATGTATTCCGACATGTCAAAGCGCAGCAGTTCCACACCCAGCGTATCCGCCAGTTGTTTCGCCACCTCGGTTTTACCCACACCGGTCGGACCGGCAAACAGATAGTTACCGATGGGTTTCTCTGGTTCCCGCAGACCGGCACGGGCCAGTTTGATGGCGCTGGACAGCGCTTCGATGGCTTCATCCTGACCAAACACCACGCGTTTCAGCGAGGTTTCGAGATCTTTCAGAACCTCGGCGTCATCCTTGGTAACGTTCTTGGGCGGGATACGCGCAATCTTTGCAACCACCGCCTCGATCTCTTTGACGCCAATGGTTTTGCGTCGTTTGCTCTCGGCCAGCAGATGCTGTGCCGCCCCGGCCTCATCGATCACGTCGATGGCCTTGTCGGGCAGTTTGCGGTCATTGATGTAGCGCGCCGACAGTTCGACAGCCGTCTTGATTGCGTCAGCAGTGTATTTGATCGAGTGATGCTCTTCAAAATACGGTTTCAGACCACGCAGAATCTTCACGCTGTCTTCGACCGAAGGCTCGTTTACGTCAATCTTCTGGAATCGGCGGCTAAGCGCACGGTCTTTTTCGAAATGCTGACGAAACTCCTTGTAAGTGGTCGAGCCCATGGTGCGCAGTTTGCCACCCTGCAGCGCCGGCTTCAGCAGGTTCGATGCATCCATGGCTCCACCCGAAGTCGCTCCAGCGCCGATTACGGTGTGAATTTCGTCGATGAAGAGAACCGCATCGGGGTGTTCTTCCAACTCGGTCACAACCGCTTTCAGCCGCTCTTCGAAGTCACCGCGATAGCGGGTCCCTGCGAGCAAGGCCCCCATGTCCAGCGAATAGATAGTGGTTTCCGCAAGAACGTCGGGAGCTTCTCCAGCCACGATCTTATGTGCCAAGCCTTCCGCGATGGCTGTTTTGCCAACACCGGGGTCCCCTACCAACAGGGGATTGTTTTTGCGGCGGCGACACAGCACCTGGATGCAGCGTTCAACCTCGTCCGAGCGTCCGATCAGCGGATCAACATCTCCCGCGCGCGATTTTGCGTTCAAATCGATGCAATACTTGCCAAGCGCGCTTTCCTTTTGATCGGCCTCGCCAGAGGTGGTCTGCGCTTCTTCTTCGGCTTCATCCGCACCAGTCACCGGCCGGTTTTCACCATAGGCCGGGTCCTTTGCGACACCGTGGGCGATAAAGTTCACCGCGTCATAGCGGGTCATGTCTTGCTCTTGCAGGAAATAGGCCGCGTTGCTTTCGCGTTCGGCGAAGATAGCGACCAGAACATTCGCCCCGGTCACTTCGGTGCGGCCAGAGCTTTGAACATGGATCGCTGCACGCTGGATGACACGTTGGAACGCAGCCGTTGGCACGGCCTCGGACCCGTCTATGTCGGTGACGAGGTTAGACAGGTCTTCGTCGATGAATTCGACCAAGGTGCTGCGCAACTCATCAAGATCAACGCTGCATGCTTTCATAACGCGTATCGCGTCGGGTTCTTCCAGCAGCGCCAGCAGCAAATGCTCTAGCGTTGCAAATTCATGTCGCCGTTCATTCGCCGCCGCAAGGGCCGCGTGGATGGCTTGTTCAAGTGTGCTCGAGAATGAAGGCACGCGGGTGCTCCTCTGTATTGGGCCGGAAGGGGGCCTTAGGCCGGATCCCCATCCCAACCATGTCCTCATACTATTAGAGTTTGGTTGATCGTGGCCCGGCTTCAAGGGTTTTCTTTCACTTGACAGTCACATTTGTTGTGACCGTGGCCGTGATAGGGGCTTGAAAGGCACTAAAAGTGGTCTTTTCGGGCACGTATTTCGGCAAAAACCGACGCCGGGTCAGAATTTTTCATACCCAGATGGGCCTGAATCACCGGATCCGCAGCGCGCAGAAACGGATTTGTCGCCTTTTCCTGCCCCAAAACTGAGGGCACTGTGGGTTCTCCGGCAGCGCGGGCGCGGTTGATATCGGCCACGCGATCCAACAGGGCAGGGTTGTCAGGATCGATTGTCAGGGCGAATTTGGCGTTTGACTGCGTATACTCGTGGCCCGAGCACACGATTGTTTCATCTGGCAGGGCCGCCAGCTTGCTGAGAGAGGCCCACATTTGTGCGGGCGTGCCCTCGAACAACCGACCGCATCCCAAAGCCATCAGGCTGTCCGCCGTAAAGACGGCGCCGGATTCCGGCATGTAGAATGCAATGTGCCCGACGGTATGACCCGGGACATCCAGAACTTCGACCGGTTCGCTGCCTATATAGAATGTGTCACTTTCAACAACTGCCTGGTCGAGTTTTGGCAGCCGGTGTTCATCCGCCTTTGCGCCGATCACGCGCGCAGGTTGTTTTTCCAGTATGCCACTCAATCCATCCACATGGTCCCAATGGTGGTGAGTCAGCAACACGTGGCTTAATTGCCAGCCTCGCGCCTCAAGTTCCGCCAGAATCGGAGTGGATTCTGGCGCGTCAACCAATGCGGTCTCGCCACTGACGGGATCGTGGGTGAGAAAGGCATAATTGTCGCTGAGGCAGGGGACGGTAACGATCTCAAGAGGCATGGCCTTTTGCCCTTTCATTGCTAGACTGCGCCCAGCTAAGCCGATTGACCGGGTGTCCGCAATGCATCTTGATGTGCAGGATCTGAGGAATTTTTACTATCGCAGCACCTTGGGTCGCGCGGCCCAAGCGGCGATCCGTGGGCGACTGGTGGATCTTTGGCCCGAAGCCAAAGGGCAAACTGTGGTAGGCTTTGGTTTTGCTGTACCTTTGTTGCGGCCCTACCTCAAAGATGCACGTCGTGTGATCGGCTTGATGCCGGGGCCGCAGGGCGTAATGCCATGGCCAGCGGGAATGCCCAATGTCTCGGTTCTGACCGAAGAGACGATGTGGCCAATCGAAACTGGTCATGTAGACAAATTGGTAGTGATGCATGGTTTGGAAACTTCGAACCGCCCGAGTCAACTGCTTGAGGAATGCTGGCGCGCGTTGGGACCCGGTGGGCGGGCATTGTTTGTCGTGCCAAACCGGGCAGGACTTTGGTCGCGTTCAGACCGGACGCCGTTCGGCTTTGGGCAGCCCTATTCAACAAGCCAGCTTGAGAACCAACTGCGCGCGCATCATTTTGTACCCGAAAGCCATTGCTCGGCGCTATATCTTCCGCCCTCGTTTCGTCGGTTTTGGCTGAAATCAGGTAGCCTGATCGAAAAAACTGGGCAGCGGATTCCAACCGTCATGGCCGGTGGGGTACTGATGGTTGAGGCGACCAAGCTTATCCGGCCACCCAGTGGAAACGTCACCAAAGACGCCGCGAAACGTCCGATCAAAGCGCTGGATGGTTTGTTGAAGCCTGCGTGACAATCCGGCGCGTTTCGAATGGAAAAAATGCGGGAAAAAGGTCACAGGAATCGCAAAAACCTGCATATTCGTAACATTTTTCAACTGCCGCAATCGGTCCAAAGGGTCGCACTTGGCTTAAGTGTATGAAAAATATGGATTTGTGGATAAATCTGTTACCGCTATAGCGTATTGCTTGGTTGGAACACCTCTGCTACATCCCCGGTGATTTTGATCCCCGCCCTAAATGGACGGGGTTTCCTCACGCCCCAAGGTAGCGGCCGCTACTCGAAATCGGGGCCTCAAATATCGGAAGGGTGGACGTGTCCGAACCAGCTTCGATTTCCACAGGCATTGCCGAGCGCTATGCCACCGCGATCTTCGAGATCGCGAAAGAGAATAATGACCTCGCAGGTCTGGAAACCGGAATCAACGATCTGGCAGCAGCATTGGGCGACAGCGCCGAATTGCGCGACCTGATTGCATCGCCTCTGGTTTCGCGCGCCGAACAGGAAAGCGCAATCACCGCAGTTGCCGACAAGATGGGCCTGCATGCCATCCTGCGCAATACGCTGGGTCTAATGGCGCAGAAACGCCGCCTGTTTGTTGTACCGCAGCTGGTACAGGTTCTGCGCGACATGCTGGCGGATGAGCGCGGCGAAGTGACCGCCGATGTCGCCTCGGCCAAGGCGCTGACCAAGACTCAGATGGAAAAACTGTCCAAGACGCTGTCCGAGCGTGTGGGCAAGACCGTAACAATCAATGCGACCGTTGATGAAAGTCTCATCGGCGGTCTTGTCGTTAAAGTGGGCTCGAAAATGATCGATAGCTCGATCCGTTCGAAGCTGAACTCCCTACAGAATGCAATGAAAGAGGTCGGATAAATGGGAATCCAAGCTGCAGAGATTTCTGCAATCCTGAAGGACCAGATCAAGAATTTTGGTCAGGAAGCCGAAGTAGCCGAGATCGGCCGCGTGCTGAGCGTCGGTGACGGGATTGCCCGTGTATACGGCCTGGACAACGTGCAAGCGGGTGAGATGGTCGAATTCCCCGGTGGCATCATGGGCATGGCGCTGAACCTGGAAAGCGACAACGTCGGTGTCGTTATCTTCGGTTCTGACCGTGACATCAAAGAAGGTGACACTGTTAAGCGCACCAACTCGATCGTGGACGTTCCGATCGGTGACGAACTGCTGGGCCGCGTTGTTGACGGTCTGGGCAACCCGCTGGACGGCAAGGGCCCGATCAATGCCTCCAAACGTGGCGTTGCAGACGTTAAAGCCCCCGGCATCATCCCGCGTAAATCGGTGCACGAGCCGATGGCAACCGGCCTGAAATCGGTTGACGCGATGATCCCGATCGGCCGTGGTCAGCGGGAACTGATCATTGGTGACCGTCAGACCGGTAAAACTGCTGTGGCTCTGGACACCATTCTGAACCAGAAAGTGTATAACGACGCAGCAGGCGACGACGAGTCGAAGAAACTGTACTGCGTTTACGTTGCGGTTGGTCAGAAGCGTTCGACCGTTGCGCAGCTGGTGAAGAAACTGGAAGAGTCCGGCGCGATTGAATACTCGATTGTTGTGGCCGCGACCGCTTCCGACCCGGCACCGATGCAGTTCCTGGCGCCTTATGCCGCGACTGCGATGGCTGAGTACTTCCGTGACAACGGTCGCCACGCGCTGATCATCTATGATGACCTGTCGAAACAGGCTGTATCGTATCGTCAGATGTCGCTGCTGCTGCGTCGTCCGCCCGGACGTGAAGCCTATCCTGGCGACGTTTTCTACCTCCACTCGCGTCTGCTGGAGCGTTCGGCGAAGCTGAACGAAGACTTCGGTGCAGGTTCGCTGACCGCTCTGCCGGTTATCGAAACTCAGGGTGGTGACGTTTCGGCGTTTATTCCGACCAACGTGATCTCGATCACCGACGGTCAGATCTTCCTGGAAACCGAACTGTTCTACCAAGGTATCCGTCCTGCTGTGAACACCGGTCTGTCGGTTTCGCGTGTGGGCTCCTCGGCTCAAACCGATGCGATGAAATCGGTTGCTGGTCCTGTTAAGCTGGAACTGGCTCAGTACCGCGAAATGGCTGCGTTTGCGCAGTTCGGTTCGGACCTCGACGCCGCAACTCAGCAGCTGCTGAACCGCGGTGCGCGTCTGACCGAGCTGATGAAACAGCCTCAGTACTCGCCGCTGACCAACGCCGAAATCGTCTGCGTCATCTTCGCAGGCACCAACGGCTACCTCGACAAGATCGACGTATCTGACGTTGGCCGCTATGAGGCTGGCCTGCTGGCGCATCTGCGCGGCAAGCACGCTGACCTGCTGAAGTGGATTACCGACGAAGATCCGAAGATCAAAGGTGACGCAGCAGACAAACTCAAGGCAGCGATCGACGAATACGCCGCGACCTTCGCTTGATAGGGGGTTCCGATGCCTAGTCTGAAGGACCTTAAAAACAGGATCGAGTCGGTCAAATCGACCCGCAAGATCACCAAGGCCATGCAGATGGTCGCGGCTGCAAAACTGCGCCGCGCCCAGGAATCTGCCGAAGCCTCGCGCCCTTATGCCGAACGGTTCAATGCCGTGATGGCGGGGCTGGCGGCGTCGGTCGGGGGCAGCGACAGCGCTCCCAAGTTGCTCCGTGGTACGGGCAGCGATGATGTCCATCTGCTGGTTGTGATGACAGCTGAACGCGGCCTGTGTGGCGGCTTCAACGCGAACATCGCCAAGCTTGCCCGCGCCAAAGCGGACGAGCTGCGCGGCAAAGGCAAGACGGTCAAGGTTTTGACCGTCGGCAAGAAAGGCCGCGATGCGCTCAAGCGTGATTTTGGCGATCTGTTCGTTGGGCATATCGACCTGAGTGAGGTCAAGCGCATTGGCTACAACAACGCGCAAGACATTGCCAAGGACGTCCTGTCACGTTTCGACGGGGGTGAGTTCGACGTTGCCACGATCTTCTACTCGAAGTTCGTCAACGTTGTGACCCAGATCCCGACGGCACAGCAGGTCATCCCCGCCTCGTTCGAGGAAACCGAGGATGACGACAGCGGTGCCGTGTTCGATTACGAGCCCAGCGAAGAGGCCATTCTGGCCGACCTGCTGCCCAAGGGGGTCGCGACCGCGATCTTCTCGGCTCTGCTCGAAAACGGAGCGTCTGAACAGGGAGCACGGATGTCCGCGATGGACAACGCGACACGCAACGCGGGTGAAATGATCGACAAGCTGACGATCCAGTTCAACCGCTCGCGTCAGGCCGTGATCACCAACGAGCTGATTGAAATTATTTCCGGCGCCGAAGCGCTGTAGAGACATACCGGAGACGAAACATGGCGAATGCAAAAGGCAAAGTCACACAGATCATCGGGGCCGTCGTCGACGTGCACTTTGAAGATCAGCTGCCTGAAATTCTGAACGCGCTGGAAACCACCAACAACGGCAAGCGCCTGGTGTTGGAAGTTGCTCAGCACCTGGGTGAAAACACCGTCCGCACCATCGCAATGGACGCGACCGAAGGTCTGGTCCGTGGCGAAGCCGTCACCGACACCGGCGCACCGATCTCGGTTCCGGTTGGTAACGCCACCCTGGGCCGCATCCTGAACGTGGTTGGTGAGCCGATCGACGAAAAAGGCCCGGTTGAAGCAACCGAGGCTCGAGCGATCCACCAGCCCGCGCCGACATTCGACGAACAGTCGACCGAGTCGGAAGTTCTGGTAACCGGCATCAAGGTTGTTGACCTGCTGGCCCCCTACGCCAAAGGCGGTAAGATCGGCCTGTTCGGCGGTGCCGGCGTTGGTAAAACCGTTCTGATCATGGAACTGATCAACAACATCGCAAAAGTGCACTCGGGCTTCTCGGTGTTCGCAGGTGTTGGCGAACGGACCCGTGAAGGGAACGACCTGTATCACGAGATGATCGAATCGAACGTTATTAAGCCGGACAACCTGTCAGAATCGCAGGTTGCCCTGGTTTACGGTCAGATGAACGAACCTCCGGGAGCACGTGCACGTGTTGCTCTGACCGGTCTGACTCTAGCCGAGCAGTTCCGCGACCAATCCGGTACCGACGTTCTGTTCTTCGTCGACAACATCTTCCGCTTTACACAGGCGGGTTCTGAGGTGTCGGCTCTGCTGGGTCGTATTCCTTCGGCGGTGGGTTACCAGCCGACACTGGCTACCGACATGGGCGCCCTGCAGGAACGTATCACCTCGACCAAGTCGGGCTCGATCACATCGGTTCAGGCGATCTACGTGCCTGCGGACGACCTTACCGACCCTGCGCCGGCAACCTCATTTGCTCACTTGGACGCGACCACTGTTCTTAACCGTGCGATCTCGGAAAAGGGTATCTACCCGGCGGTTGACCCGCTCGACTCGACCTCGCGTCTGCTCGATCCGGCCATCGTTGGTGAAGAGCACTACAAAGTTGCGACCGACGTTCAGCAGATCCTCCAGCGCTACAAGTCGCTGCAGGACATCATCGCCATCCTCGGCATGGACGAACTGTCGGAAGAGGACAAACTGACCGTGGCCCGTGCCCGTAAGATCGAGCGCTTCCTGTCGCAGCCGTTCGACGTGGCCGAAGTCTTCACCGGTTCGCCCGGCGTTCAGGTTCCTCTGGATGTGACCATCGCGTCGTTCAAAGCGGTTGTCGCTGGCGAATACGATCACCTGCCCGAAGCGGCCTTCCTGATGGTTGGCGGCATCGAAGAAGTGATCGCCAAAGCGGAGAAGATGGCCGCAGAAGCCGCCTAAGGAGTATCCTTGATGGCAAACACGATGCAATTCGACCTCGTCAGCCCCGAGCGGAGCCTTGCTTCGCTTGAGGCCACAGCGGTCCAGATCCCTGGCGCGGACGGGGACATGACGGCGATGCCCGATCATGCCCCCACAATCACTACGCTGCGCCCGGGCATCCTGAAGGTCGAGGCACCCGCAGGCGCCAGCGAATACCTGGTCACCGGCGGGTTTGCCCAGATCAACGGCGATGGCCTTTCGGTTCTGGCAGAAAAAGCCATTCCGGTCGCAGAAGTGACCCGGTCGCATATGGATGACCTGATCGCGGAAGCCCGCGCCTCGCATGAGGCCGCGAAAGCGGGTGACGATCAATCCATTGTCGACGATGCAGCTAAGTTGCTGGCTGATATGGAAGCCCTTGGAACGCATATGAGCTTATAAAAGTTCGTCTCAACCCATTCGAAACGGCCCTGCTTTGCGGGGCCGTTTTTTTGTCGTGATTTCGTCAAAGGTGCAGGGTAAGGTGCCGGAATTGAAAGAAAAGACGACACGATGAAGAAATTTCTGACCCATCCCATCGGTATTGATCAGGGCGAATCCGTTTTGTTTTCCGATTTCGCCGACGGTGGAGATATGTGGACCGGGCAAGGCGCGCGCGAACGCCGAACTGCCATTCGGTTCAAAGAGGCGTTTCGATCAGTGCCATTTGTGCAGATCGGCGTGGCGCTTTGGGATGTGGATACGTCATCTGCGTTGCGAGCTGAGGTGCAGGCAGAAGATATTACCCCCGAGGGATTTAATGCTGTGTTTCGGACTTGGTCTGATACGCGTATAGCCAGAATTCGGGTATCCTGGACAGCGATCGGCGAGGTGGCGCACGAAGATGATTGGAATATCTCCTGAGTCCGTATTGCACGTAAGAGGAGATTGCACCTTTTTGACAGCCGTACCATAACGGAAAAAGCGCCTGCGACGCGCGATGGATACGGAGGACCTTGCCGGTGTTTGCACGCGAGCACATTGAATACAGAGCTTTGAATCTGCCTGATCGTATGGACATGTCGGATGACGAGATGTTGAGTGAGGCGCAGGCATTTTATGACAAGATGAAGCGTCGCCATACCGTACGGGACTATTCGGACCGCCCTGTGTCACGCGCAGTCATCGAAGAGTGTATTCGCGCCGCAGGAACCGCTCCATCAGGGGCTAATCATCAGCCTTGGCACTTCGTCGCAATTTCAAATCCCGAGATGAAGCGCCGAATTCGCGAGGAAGCGGAAGAAGAGGAACGCAAGTTCTATGATGGCGGTGCCGGGGATGAATGGCTGAAAGCGCTGGAACCGATTGGAACAAATGACCAGAAGCCGCACCTTGAAGATGCGCCGTGGCTAATTGTGATATTCGCTCAGAGATGGGGCCATTTCGATGATGGGGTGCGGTTCAAGAATTACTATGTGCCCGAGAGTACAGGTATTGCGACGGGCTTCCTGCTAACGGCATTGCATCACGCTGGGTTGGTCTCCCTGACTCATACACCCAACCCTATGAAATTCCTGAATAAACTATTGGATCGCCCTGATCACGAAAAACCGATCATGATCGTTGCGGTTGGTCATCCAAGTGAAGAGGCGAAGGTGCCGAAAGTAGCAAAGATGAAAAAGCCGTTGGATGAAATCATGACGGTCGCCGAGTAGCAGGCCGTCATGATCTCAAATGGCAGAAGCTGTGGTCAGCAGTTTTGCTGATTAGTCCATGTGATAGAGCGACTCGTAAATCGGAGTCAGCGTCTTATCCTCGAACAGGGATGACACACTGGTGCCGTTCCAGATATTCAGGATTGCCTGCGTGAAGATCGGAGCCGTAGGTACGATGCGGATATTTGCGGCCTTTTCGATCTCGGCTGTTGGTTGGATTGTGTCCGAAAGCACCAAAGATTTCATGACCGAATTGGTTACACGTTCAACTGCAGGTCCGCTCATGACGCCATGCGTGATATAAGAATGCACCTCTTTGGCGCCATTATCTATCAGCACCTGGGCAGCTTTACATAGTGTACCAGCTGTATCGCAGATGTCGTCCACGATCAGGCAGATCTTGTCTTTGACGTCGCCGATCACTGTCATCTCAGCAATTTCACCGGCTTTTTCGCGGCGCTTGTCAACGATCGACAACGGAGCGTTGATACGTTTGGCCAATTCGCGCGCGCGCGCAACACCGCCAACATCCGGCGAGACCACCATCAGATCGTCCATCTGATCTTTGAATTGCTTCTTTACATCCAGGGCAAAAATCGGTGAGGCATAGAGGTTGTCCACCGGCATGTCGAAAAAGCCCTGAATCTGGGCGGCGTGCAGATCCATCGTAAGGATACGCTCGATCCCTGCGCCAGTCAGCATGTTAGCCACCAGCTTGGCACTTATCGGTGTGCGCGCTTTAGTGCGGCGGTCCTGTCGGGCATAGCCGAAATAGGGAATCACAGCAGTGATGCGGGCCGCGGACGAACGGCGCAGGGCATCGGCAATGATCAGCAACTCCATCAGGTTGTCATTGGCCGGGTTCGAGGTCGGCTGGATGATGAACATATCTTCGCCGCGCACGTTCTCGAATACCTCGACGAAAATCTCGCCGTCGTTGAACCGTTCGACCCGCGCATCGACCAGCCCCTGGTCAACGCCGCGATGCAGGCTCATGCGGCGGGCAATGGTTTCGGCAAGCGGAAGATTGGCGTTCCCAGCGATAAGCTTGGGTTCGTGAAGTGTCGGCATCGGCTGATTTTCCCCGGGCAGCAGTGGCAATGTGACAGATTCGTGATGTTGACACCGCTTAGCATGGGTCTACCGTCGCGCAAAGATAACGCAGCGGAGAAAGTGAACATGGCCCAGATTGACTACTTTTTTGCGACACTCTCGCCCTATTCCTACCTGGCGGGGATGCGACTTGAAGAGATTGCAGCCAAGCATGGTGCGACGATCAATTATAAACCGCTGGATATCATTGCTCTGTTCGGCCGAACCGGGGGAGTGCCTCCAAAAGATCGACATATCTCACGTATCGAATACCGCGCGCAGGAACTGGTCCGCCAAGCGCGTAATCTGAGCATGCCGCTGAACCTGCAACCTGCGCACTGGCCTACGAATATGGCGCCGTCCTCATATGCCGTGATTGCGGCCATTCAGGATGGATCAGGGGATGTCGGAAAGCTGTGCCATTCTTTCCTGCGAGCGTGCTGGGCAGAGGAAAAGGACATCGCCGACGATGGCGTTATCCGCGATTGCCTAGAGCAGGCCGGGTTTAATCCAAGTCTTGCCGATAGCGGTCTTCTGGTAGGTGCGGAAACCTATGCCGCCAATCTTGAAGAGGCCGTGGATCGTGGTGTATTCGGCGCGCCGTTTTATATCACACCGGACGGTCAAAGGTTCTGGGGTCAAGACCGTCTTGACGACCTGGACCGTCATCTCGCTGAGATGAAATAGCCGGGCAGGCGCGCCCGCCTAAAGAAGGCTTAGAAACTGGTCGATCTGTTCGGTTCCGATGGACCAGTCGCAAACCAGGCGGCAGGCCAGCCTCTCGTCATCGTCTTCGCCCGCCAGCGTATCGCCCCACAGGTGATAGACAGCGCCTGCCTCGTGCAGGCGCTTGTGCTGTCCGCGGGGGAAACTGGCAAATACCATGTTGGCTTGGGGCTCATGCAGGAACTCGGCGCCGACCGCTCGCAACCCGTCCGCCAGACGCGCGCAGTTGGCATTGGCCTTGCGGGCAGATTTCAACCACAGGTCATCCTTTAGGTAGGCGGCCATTTGGGCCGACAGGTAACGGTGCTTGGAAAACAGGTGCGCACCGCGCTTACGTCGCAGCTCGAATTCCCATGCTTTGCTTTCGTCGAAGAAGATCACGGCCTCGACACCCATCAGCCCGTTTTTGGTGCCGCCAAAACTGATCGCATCAACACCGGCTTTCCATGTCATCTCAGCGGGTGAGCAATTTAGGGCAACCAGAGCGTTGGTGAAACGAGCGCCATCCAAATGCACTGGCAATCCAAAAGATTTGGCAACACCACATAGGGCTTGTAGTTCGGCCAGCGAGTAAACCGAGCCGCGCTCAGTCACCTGAGTGATAGAGACAGGCCCGCGTTGAGGACCATGAACGCCGCGGGTTTCTTCCCCCTCAATGGACTTGGTCAACGCTTCGGGGGTCATTTTGTCGCCGCCCGGCACCAGTGTTAGCTTTGCGCCGGTGTAGAATTCGGGCGCGTTGCACTCATCCTCATGAATATGAGCAACGGGTGAGCAGAATACGGTTTCCCACGGCTTGCTCAGCGTCGCCAACGCCAGCGAGTTTGCGGCTGTTCCCGTGGCCACCAGATAGACGGCCGCGCCGGGCGCCTCAAAGATCCCGCGGATTTGATCACGGACTTCGTTCATCAAAGTGTCCGCGCCGTAAGCCATCTGATAGTCCTGATTGGCCTCGGCCAACGCGGTCAGAACTTCGGGATGAACAGGCCCGGAATTGTCGGAGGCAAAATGCATCAACTCGGCTCCTCGATGATGTAGTCTTCCCATTCTTCCATGGGTGTTTCGAATTCAGATACGGTTCGCCCCAGCACGGAAACTTCGGCGGTATGAACGCTGTCTGGCGTACCTGATACCAAAGGATGCCAGTCGTAAAGTGGTTTGCCTTCCCACAGCAGTCGGTAGGCGCAGGTCTGGGGTAACCAATAGGCATGACTGTCGATGTTATCGGGTGTCATGACGATGCATTCGGGTACGAACTGGTGCCGGATGTCATATTGCGTGCACCGGCAGGTTTCGTCATCCAAAAGACGGCAGGCAACACATGTCAGGGCGACCTCGCCGGTATCTTCGTCTTCCAGTTTGTTCAGGCAGCATTTGCCGCAGCCATCGCACAGGGCCTCCCACTCACGCTGGTTCATCTTGCGTAGTGGCTTGCGTTCCCAGAACCGAGGCGCGAGGCCAGCTCGATCGATTGGATCCGTGGTCATGTACTAGCCAGTATCTCTCGGGCGCGCGCGCAATCGGCATCCATCTGCGCGATCAACCCGTCAAGGCCGTCGAATGTCATTTCGGGCCGCAGATAGTCGACCAGACCAACGGACAGCGTCGCGCCGTAAAGATCGCCTGAGAAATCGAACAGGAATGTTTCGATGTTGGGAACCTCACCTTGGAACATTGGCCGGGTCCCGACCGATGCCGCCCCGTGATAGCTGCCCTGATGTGGGCCATCCAGGACGTCGACCAGAACTGCATAAACACCGAATCTCGGAGGGTGCAGCCCTTCGATCGACATATTGGCCGTCGGGTATCCCAAGTCGCGTCCACGTTGCTCGCCTCCAACGACCTCGCCCTCGATCCGATGCCAGTGACCCAGCATTGTTGCCGCATCACGCGGACGCCCTTCGGTCAAAGCTGTGCGGATTGCGGTCGATGAAACCACATTCTCGGTTCGCTCCAACAGGGGCGCGATGGTTACACCGAACCCCATATCTTCGCCGAAGCGAACCAGATCCTGAGGGCTGCCGCTGCGCCCTTTGCCAAAACAAAAGTCAGCGCCCACAACAACATGAGACAGCCCCAGTCCATCACATATGACGTTTCTGGCGAAAGCTTCAGGGGTCATTCCCGCCAGCGCCGAATTGAAGGGAAGTTCATAAAGCTTCTGCACGCCGAGCTTTTCCAGCCGGTGCGCGCGCGCATTGCCGCGCATCAGACGAAAGGGCGGAGCCTCTGGGGCAAAATACTCTCGTGGATGCGGCTCGAAGGTCATGACTCCCAGCGGCGCGTTCAATTCAGCATTGCGCGCAAGTTCAATGACGGATTGATGCCCTAAATGGACGCCGTCAAAGTTTCCAATGGCGACGCTGGCACCACGATCTTCTGGCTCGACAAACTGGAAGTCACGAATGATCTGCATGAGGATTGCCTAGCGGGACTGACCGTCAGGTTCAAGCCGCAGATCGGCTAAGCTGCGTGATCAGTCGAACTTGCGGCTTGGTGCCAGCACCATGGCCTCACCCACCAGCACTTTCTTACCGTCGACTGCGCAGTGACAATCCAGCTTAACCCGGCGTTTGGCGAAATCGATATCGATCACCTTGACCTCGGCATAAACCATGTCCCCCGGACGCACCGGCGCCAGAAATTTGAGCGATTGACCCATGTATACGGTCCCATGTCCCGGCAGCTGCTCCCCGATCACGGCAGAGATCAGGCCAGCGGTCAGCATGCCATGCGCAATGCGCCCTTCGAAAATTGTATCGCGGGCATAATCATCATCCAGATGAACAGGGTTACGGTCTGTCGACACCTGGGCAAACATCTCGATGTCTTCATCTGTCACCACTTTGCGCAGATGCCGTGACATGCCCATTTCGATGTCTTCGATACAAATCGTTCCGCGTGGAAGGTTGTCCAACATGCTGCCCTCATCCGAGATCGAAAGAGCAACAAAAGACCATCATTTGCCGCTCGTCGGCAACTTTATTACTTCGCAGTCGCAGAAAATCAAGTCTTTTTTGCTATCTCAAACGGCCAATCGAGAAGGTAGGGTTAATCTGTTCTTTTTCGTTATGGACCCGCAATGCATCCTCATCCGGGTGATGTGCGGTTTTGGTTTCAGCCGCGGCCAGCCCCCCGGTGATGAACAAGGTGTCAATGCCTTCACCCATGCCCCCCGCGATGTCTGTCTGGGGCCCGTCACCAATCGCCAGTATCTCGGAGTCAGAGACGTCGACTCCGATTGCTTGCAGCCTTCGTCGTGCCAGATCATAGATCGGCGGGTGTGGCTTGCCGAAATACAGGCTTTCACCTCCCATCTCACTGTAAAGCCGGGCTAAAGCTCCTGCGCACCACTCGCGTGTTTCGCCTCGGTCCACGACGATATCGGGGTTGGCGCAAAGCAGTTTCAATCCTTTCTGCTTGGCATACAGAAAGTCGGGCCGGTTTACATCCGGGTCTGCCATCGGGTCGAACGGGCCGCAGCACACAATGCCTTCAGCTTCGTCCAGCGCCACGCGCTCGATATGGATAGGATGATCCAACAGCTTCAGCGGTTCAAAAAATCCCGCGTCACGTTGCCATTCGCCCATGAAATAGACTTTATGACCAACCGTCCCGCGATACATCGCAGAACGTGCCGAATCGCCACTGGTCGCGATGGTGTCATAGGCGTCCGCGGGTACGTTGAATTGCGTTAGCTGCACTGCAACACCGGCTCGGGGCTTGGGAGAGTTGGTCACCAGAACCACAGTGCCGCCTTTTTGCCGATAAGCTTGCAGGGCAGCCACGGCCTCGGGGTAGGCGGTGATCCCGTTGTGAACGCACCCCCACAAATCAACGAACAGCGCTTTGTACCTGTCGGAGATTTCCGCAAGTGAAGAAACGATTTGGGTCATGGCGCGCCTCGTGGAACAGGGAATGCAAGATACCAAGCCTATGGCAGAGCCCGGCCAGATTTGCCAGAGGTCCCGCTTTGGGCATGTTGAAGGGAATAGGATTCCCTTGTTCATCTGGCCACAAATATCCCGGAGCGCGAGGCAGAGCCTCGCAAAAAGAAAGGCGCCCGGTTCGAGCGCGTTTGATGATCTAAACTCAGACCTTGAGGTTTGGAATGATCTGCTTTTTCCGGCTCATGATGCCTGGCAGGACAACCGCGTCGCCGTCTACGGTAGCGCCAAAGCTTTTCTCGGCGACGCTTTTGACCAGATCGTTTGGAACCAGCAGGGTCGCCTCTTCGCTCAGAATGTCGACCACGAACAGCAACACCTGATCAACGCCGTCTTCTTTGGCCACATCGGTCATCGCGCTTACGATGCTGTCCTTGCGATCCAGCACGACGCCGGGTGCTGTAGTTTCCAGAACCGAAACCCGGAACTTGGTGCCGTCGACTTCGTATTCCTTGCTATCCATGCGGATCAGTTCGGCGTCCGAGAAAGACGAGACATCCGATTTCGCTGCAAACATGTCGGCGGCGTAGACCGCGACATCCAGACCAAGCTCAGCCGCCAATTTCTCGGCCACGGAACGATCATGGGCGGTGGTGGTGGGTGAGCGGAACTCCAGCGTATCCGACAGGATGCAGGTCAGCGCTGCACCTTTGATGGCGTCAGGCATCTTGGCGGCATCGTCACCCATCAGGTCGACCATGATGGTTGCCGTGCAGGCCAGTGGGCGCACGGTGATATCGATCGGGCCTTTGGTTTCAAGTCCGCCAACCAGCTTGTGGTGGTCGATGATCGCGCGGATGTCGGCGCTGTTGATGCTGGCCGGCAACTCAGCCGGATTGTTGGTGTCGACGATGATAACGGGCGCATCTTCTGCCACGTCCTCGATGATCTGAGGCTTGGGCAGGTCCCAGCGTTCCAGCATGAACGCCGCTTCGGTGTTGGGTTCACCCAGCAATGCAGGCTGGGCCTGCTCACCCTTCACTTCGTTCAGATACCAGGACCACAGGATCGGAGAGCCGGTGGAATCGGTGTCGGGAGATTTATGGCCAAAAACTAGCGTTGTCATGTCGCGTGTCCTGAGGAATGTGGATTTGCGCGCCTTATAGGGTGGTCAATCCCGGATGTCACCCGGAAGGAAAGGTGCTGCGACCCTTGGTCTGATTTCCTAGAATTCAGCGCGCTCTAAGGTGTATCCCGCCTGCTGCAACTGGTTTAGCAAGCCGTAGTCATTGCTTAGATGTCCGGCCCCAACAGCGATGACTGCGGTCTGATCCTTCAGGCTCAAAATCATTTCCATCCAATTTGCGTTGCGCTGTACCAGAAGCTGATCCTCAAAACTCTGCCATTCGGCGTTAAACTCCTCGGGTGTCAGTCCTGATGCTTCAAGCCCCTGTATCTTGGCCAATTCCATGATTGCAGCGTGCTGTTCCTCGATATACGCATTCGCCATGGTGATCATTTGATCGTCACCCGCCTCCAGTGCGCCTGACATCCGGGTCAGCGAGGCAACCTGATCTTCCAACGAATGACTGTCGAACATGATAATCAAGTCCTCGATGCGTTCGAGCGAATACTGAGGAATTTGATGTTCAACGGCCAATTCGGTCAAGCGCGTATCCATGCCCCGATCGAAATCGGGGGTATTCATCAGGCAAGGCGGAATGCCAAGCATCATGCTCAGGAACCAAGGGCGCATCTTCGCAGCCATCCAACTGGGAATCCCGCGATCAGCCAGCGTTTCCGACAACGCGGCCCAATCTTCTTCTGACATCAGATCGATCAAAGTTGGCCCTGATGTGATCAATACCGGGCTGAGGTCCTCGGCCAGGTCTTTCTCGAAAGCCTCCATCTCTGTCTTTGTAACTTCAAAGTAGAACGCGTCGACCCGGCTCAGGATTGGCGCCAATCTATCAACCACTGGCCCCATTCGCGCATCGTTGGTGTGCAGAGTGCCGATCAAATGCAGCACAGTGTCGTCCTTAGTGGCGATCCAGTGATTGCCTTCCGGAAATGGAATAGCGCGAAGCGTCTCGTCCAGCTCAGCCTGAGCTTCGGTCGACAGATCAAGCCTCAGATCTCGCCCCTCACATGCTGCTTGCGCGGTGATTGGAAATAATAGGCAAAGACAAATGCTGAGCAGACGCATGGGATTCCTTCCGCAGCTTGCGACGATGCCCAATTCATACCCCTGCCTTCTTACCGCCTGCAACGTGGTTTGTTATCAAGCAGCGGCTGGCAATCTGCGCGAAACCGCATAGCATGGCCTCATGAAACTTGAGCAAGATCTCTACCCTCCAATCAAAGCGTTGTTGGAACGACAGGGCTATACCGTGAAAGGAGAGGTCGGCGCTGCCGATATCATGGCCGTACGCGATGGCGAAGACTTGGTGATCGTTGAACTCAAACTGCGCTTTAACCTTGCGCTGTTTCATCAGGCCATCACGCGCCTGAAAGTGACCGATCAAGTCTACATCGGGGTCTGTAAGCCTAAAGGGCGAATGGCGCGACGGGCTTTGAAGGACAATCTGGCGATGTGTCGCCGTTTGGGCCTGGGCCTGATCACCGTGCGCCCGGATGGTACGGTTGAGGTTCAATGCGACCCTGGCCCATATACGCCACGCAATGACAAGGTGAAAGCCAAGCGATTGCTGCGGGAATTTGAACGGCTGCAGGGTGATCCGAATGCAGGCGGTGCCACGCGCCATGGTATTGTGACGGCCTATCGGCAAGATGCGCTTAAATGCGCGGCACATCTGGCTGAACATGGCGCGGTCAAAGGGGCAACGGTGGCAAAGGCGACGGGGGTCCAAACAGCCACGCGCCTGATGTATGACAACCACTACGGCTGGTTCGAGAAGGTGGAGAAAGGCGTATATGCCCTATCTGCCACGGGGGTCGAAGGATTGAAACATTGGGCATATAGCTGGGAAGAAGCGGAATAGCCGACTTGCCGCGTGCTGAAGGTGATCAGTCAATCCGTGCGCTAATCTCGGCGATCATCGCTTGGCCAATGTCCGAGAGCACCGCGTTGCGTTCAGGAAATGACGCATTGCTTTCAGTCAGATAGATGGCTGCCATATATGTTCGTGGTTCAGGTGTCTGCAAAAAGGCGATGATCGCGCGGCTGCCGTAACCTCCTGCTCCGGTTTTGTCCCCAATTATCCAACTTTTTGGCAGATGAGCGCGGATAAGCCCGTCGGCCACCTGATCATCAATCATCCATTGCCCAAGCTGCGCGGCTGAGGCGGGTGAAAGCACCTCGTCGAATAACAGCCGTTCTATTGTCTCCAGCATTGCCCGTGGTGTCGTTATATCACGCGGGTCGCCAGGGGTGGCTTCGTTCAGGGCAGTCTCCCAACGATCCAGGCGTGTAGTGCCGTCGCCCGTTGCCCGGAGGAACTCGGTCAGCCCGGCTGGCCCGCCCAGTTGTTTTAACAAGAGGTTGGCCGCTGCGTTGTCGCTGATTGTCATGGTTGCCTGACATAACGCACCAATTGTCATTCCCGTCTCAACGTGTTCGCTCGTAACAGGTGAATATTCCACAAGGTCTGATGTCTGAATTGCCACATTTTCTGACAGGTCTACTGCACCAGAATCCACACCTGCCAAAATCGCGCCGCACAAGAGTGGCTTGAATGTACTGGACATCGGGAACAGCTCATCGGCCCGATGCGAGACTTCCCAAGCAGCGTCAGTTTCATACAGAAGGACGCCAATTCGCGCGTCCAAGCGGTGCTCCCATAATCGGGTGTTTTGGATAAGGGTTTGGGCCTGCGCCGTAGCGGCGAAACAGATGATCAGAGCAAGTGAAAGCACATTCGAGGCGGCAAGGAACTGGCATCTAGGCATCAAAGTTTCCGCCTCAATCAAGGGTGCGACCAGATTAGTCTGCCGGGGTTTTGAGTAAACCAATTATTCTGGATTCTTTAAGCTGCAAAAAATATTCATGCAGCTTGTTGACTCACTTTCGGTTACTCCCTAGCTATGCGTCGTTATCACTCATGAGACCCGAGTGCTAACGCCTCGTCAGTCGGCGAGGGGAGGATAAACAAACTTTGAGCCCAAGGAGCTGCAAAGATGGCATTGAAACCGCTTCATGACCGCGTACTGGTTCGCCGTACCGAAAGCGAAGAAAAAACCGCAGGCGGCCTGATCATTCCCGATAGCGCAAAAGAAAAGCCCAGCGAAGGCGAAGTCGTCGCAACCGGCGAAGGCGCGCGCAAGGATAGCGGCGAACTGATCGCGATGGCTGTAAAAGCTGGTGACAAGATCCTGTTCGGCAAATGGTCGGGCACCGAGGTTCAGGTCAACGGCGAAGAGCTGCTGATGATGAAAGAAAGCGACATCATGGGGATCATCGAGTAAGCCCAAGCGCTTTCTCTGATCTTCATCTCAATAGATTTTCTCAAGGAGAGACAACATGTCTGCAAAGGACGTCAAGTTTGACACCGATGCCCGTAACCGCATGCTGGCCGGTGTAAATGTTCTGGCCGATGCTGTTAAAGTGACCCTGGGCCCCAAAGGCCGTAACGTGGTTCTGGACAAATCCTTTGGCGCACCGCGCATCACCAAAGACGGTGTTTCGGTTGCCAAGGAAATCGAACTGGAAGACAAGTTCGAAAACATGGGCGCGCAGATGGTGAAAGAAGTCGCCAGCCGCACCAATGACGAAGCCGGCGACGGCACCACCACTGCAACCGTTCTGGCTCAAGCCATCGTTCGCGAAGGTCTGAAGCAGGTTGCAGCTGGCCTGAACCCGATGGACCTGAAGCGCGGCATCGACTTGGCAACTGCCAAGGTTGTTGAAGGCATCAAAGACGCCTCGCGTGAAGTTAAAGACTCGGCAGAAGTTGCTCAGGTTGGCACCATCTCGGCCAACGGCGAAGCCGAGATTGGCCAGCAGATCGCTGACGCGATGCAGAAAGTTGGCAACGAAGGCGTTATCACCGTCGAAGAAAACAAAGGTCTGGAAACCGAGACCGATGTTGTCGAAGGTATGCAGTTCGACCGTGGCTACCTGTCGCCTTACTTCGTCACCAACGCAGATAAGATGATCGCAGAACTCGACGACTGCATGATCCTGCTACACGAAAAGAAACTGTCCTCGCTGCAGCCGATGGTTCCGCTGCTCGAGCAGGTGATCCAGTCGCAAAAACCGCTGCTGATCATTGCTGAGGACGTTGAAGGCGAAGCGCTGGCAACTCTGGTTGTCAACAAACTGCGCGGCGGCCTGAAAATTGCTGCGGTCAAAGCACCGGGCTTCGGCGATCGCCGTAAAGCCATGCTGCAGGACATCGCAATCCTGACCGGCGGTCAGGTCATCAGCGAAGATCTGGGCATGAAGCTCGAGTCCGTCACCATGGACATGCTCGGCACCGCCAAGAAAATCGAAATCACCAAAGACGAAACCACCATCGTCGACGGTGCTGGCGAGAAAGCCGAGATCGAAGCACGTGTTGCTCAGATCCGTACACAGATCGAAGAAACCTCGTCGGACTACGACCGTGAGAAGCTGCAAGAGCGCGTTGCCAAACTGGCAGGCGGTGTTGCCGTTATTCGCGTCGGCGGCATGACCGAAGTTGAAGTGAAAGAGCGTAAGGACCGTGTGGACGATGCTCTGAACGCAACACGCGCTGCCGTTCAGGAAGGCGTCGTTGTCGGCGGTGGTGTTGCTCTGGTTCAGGCTGGTAAAGCACTGGAAACTCTGGAAGGCGCAAACGCTGACCAGAACGCAGGCATCAACATCGTGCGCAAGGCTATTGAATCGCCGCTGCGTCAGATCGCCGAGAACGCAGGTGTCGACGGTGCGGTTGTTGCAGGCAAGGTTCGTGAATCTTCCGACGCAGCATTCGGCTTCAACGCGCAGACCGAAGAATATGGCGACATGTTCTCGTTCGGTGTGATCGACCCGGCCAAAGTTGTCCGTACCGCTCTGGAAGACGCGGCATCGGTTGCTGGCCTGCTGGTCACCACCGAAGCAATGGTTGCCGACAAGCCTGCCAAAGACGGTGGCGCACCTGCCGGCGGCATGCCCGACATGGGCGGCATGGGCGGCATGATGTAAGCTGCTCAAGCCATAGCGCTTATCGACGGGGTCGCCTTTGGGCGGCCCCGTTTTAGTTTGCGCTGGTAAACACGGCGAGCCGCGTGCTGTGTTCGCGCAGAAAAGTGAGTGTGCAAACCGCGTTGAAACCTCTATGCCGTTGATATGCGCCTGTTTCTTTTGACCTCACTGACCATGTGCGCCTTCGCGGCGAACTCGATCCTAAATCGGCTCGCGATTGATAGCGGTGCCAGTGGTCCGGCGGGATTTGCGGTCTTTCGAGTATTGTCTGGTGCTTTGGTTTTGGCTGCACTGGTGGTTATGCGAGGCGGCACAATCCCAGTGTTTAGCCGCCGGCGCATAGCTGGGGCAGGGTCGCTATTACTCTACATGATCGGATTCTCCGTCGCCTATCTGACGCTCGATGCAGGGCTTGGCGCGTTGATCCTATTTGGAGTGGTGCAGATCACGATGTTCGCCATCGGGGCTTTGACTGGCTCGGTACCCATGATGCGGCAGCTACTCGGTGCCGGGGTTGCGCTGGGCGGTCTGGTATTTGTCCTTTGGCCTGCCGGGCCGGTGCAAGTCGATCCGTTGGGTGCGAGTATGATGACGGCTGCCGGGATTGGATGGGCTATCTATTCCATCTCTGGGCGATCAGAACCAGACGCGTTGTCGGGAACTGCTGCAAACTTCATTGTGGCTTTGCCATTTACGGCACTCGCCTTGTTCCTAATGGGCAGTGACTGGCATATGACGACGCTAGGCTATGTATTGGCGGCGTTATCCGGAGGCGTCACGTCCGGTCTGGGCTATGCACTGTGGTATCGCGTTGTGCCGCAGCTTTCGCCTGCTGTCGCCGCGATCGTACAACTCAGCGTTCCGGTCATCGCCATTGCCGCCGGTATCATTCTGCTATCAGAGGTTGCGAACCTACGGCTGTTGCTAGGAGCAAGCTTTGTGCTGGGCGGAATTGCGCTGGCAGTGACGCGGCGGCGCGGCGACTAGGGGTTTTCTCAACTTTGGTTAAGTCTTATTTGGCGGGTATGAAGTTTGTAGCAGCGATCTTTCTTACTATTGCTCCTGTGGCGGTACAGGCGAAATGCGTCGTGCTGCTCCACGGGCTTGCGCGTACCGAGGCTTCGTTTACCGTCATGGAGCAGCTTTTCCATGCCCATGACTATACGGTAATCAGGCCGGGTTACCCATCGACAGATTTGCCGATACCCGAGCTCGCCAACCAGACATTGCCCGATGCTTTCGAGGCCTGTGGTGACGACACGGTGAACGTCGTGGCCCATTCGATGGGAGGCATTCTGTTACGGTATTGGTTGCAGGATAATGAACCCGATAAACTTGGGCGCGTCGTTATGCTTGGCCCCCCGAACCAAGGCAGCCAACTGGTAGATGAGCTTGGCGCTTGGGAGGTGTTCGGTTTTCTGAATGGACCCGCCGGTCTGGCATTGGGAACAGGCCCCGAGGGCATTCCGCGCCGCTTGCCGCCTGTCGACTTCGATCTGGGGGTGATTGCGGGAGAGAATTCTTTAAATCCGCTTTTTTCGTCCCTTATTGACGGGCCCGATGACGGCAAGGTCTCAATTGAGACAACAAAAGTTGAGGGTATGTCAGATCATATTGTCCTGCCGGTTACCCATACGTTCATGATGAATAACCCACGCGTCATGGCGCAGACACTGCATTTCATCGAATTCGGACAGTTTGATCCCCAGATCACTTGGCTTGATGGGGTGATGGATATCATCGATCAGATCTGTCTGGGCGAAGACTGCTCGGAACCCGAATCGGAGCGCACTCAATGAGCTCATTGGAACTGACATTGACCGGCGCAGATGTTCTGCTGCCGGAGGATGGGCTTACGAGCGGTGAATTATCCATCGCAGACGGTCTTGTACAGTCGGGCAGGGCGGGGAGGCAGATTGATTTGTCGGGCTATTTTGTTCTGCCCGGGATTATAGATCTGCATGGCGACGGGTTCGAACGCCATATCGCACCGCGTCGTGGCGCGATGAAGCAGATGGCAGAGGGCATTTTATCGGTTGAGGCGGAATTGGCGGCAAACGGAATTACGACCGCTGTTCTGGCGCAGTTTCACAGCTGGGAAGGTGGCGTGCGCGGACCCGAATTTGCCGGGCAAGTCTTCGAGGCCATATCGGCGGTCCGTGATGATGTGGCGACAGATCTGATCCCACAGTTACGCTTTGAAACCCATATGCTGGACGACTATGAGGTGCTGCCAGAGCGCATTGAAAGCTGGCAGGTCCCCTACGTGGTCCTAAACGATCATCTGCCTCATGATCGGTTGGCGGAAGGGCGCAAACCACCGCGTCTGACGGGGCAGGCGTTGAAGGCGGGGCGTAATCCGGAAACCCATTTTGACATGCTGCTATCAATGCACGCACGCAGTACCGAGGTGCCAGCTGCATTGGATGGGCTTTGCGCTAAACTCACAGAACGAGGCATACGACTGGGCAGCCATGATGACTCCACTTCTCAGGATCGTACGGTCTGGCGCGATCGCGGTGTCATGATCTCGGAATTCCCCGAAACGCTTGAAGCCGCCGAAGCCGCCAGAGCGGGTGGTGATCACATCATCCTCGGTTCGCCAAACGTCGTTCGTGGCGGTTCGCATAAGGGAAATGCCAGTGCTTTGGACCTGATCGCAATGGGTCTGTGTGATGCGCTGGCATCGGATTACCACTACCCCAGCCCACGTCGTGCTGCGTTGATGCTGGTAAAATCCGGTTTGCTGGATCTCACAAATGCTTGGGCATTGGTTTCTTCGGGTCCCGCAGAAGTTCTGGGCCTCAAGGATCGTGGAGCACTGCAGCCCGGAAAACGGGCTGATCTTGTAATATTGGATGCAGCAACCCAACGTGTCGCGGCCACTTTGTCAGGTGGGCGCGTCAGCTACATGTCCGGCGATATCGCTACGCGGTTTCTAAGCTGATCCCAGCTTCATCTGGCCCAAAGTATCCCCGCCAGAGGCATCGCGCGTCAGCGCGATTACTTCTAACGCACGATACGATTGAAATGCCCCATCTTGCGGCCCACCTTGACCTCGGTCTTGCCGTAGAGATGCAGCGCGATATCCCGCTCACGCGCAAGCTCGGGCACGCGGTCCATGTCGTGACCAATTAAGTTCTCCATCACAACGTCCGAGTGCCTTTGCCCGTCGCCCAATGGCCAACCTGTCACTGCTCGAATATGCTGCTCGAACTGATCTACGGCACAACCATTCTGCGTCCAATGACCCGAGTTGTGAACCCGAGGTGCGATTTCGTTCACGATTAAGCCTTCAGGTGTCACGAACAGTTCAACTCCCATCACGCCAACATAATCCAGCGCGTTCAGGATATTGGCCGCGAGTAGTACAGCGTCTGTTCGTTGCGCCGGCGACAGGCGTGCTGGGATTGTGGTCGTATGCAGAATACCGTCACGATGCACGTTCTCTCCGGGATCGAAACAGGCGACCTGACCGTCGAGGCCACGCGCTGCGATAACCGACACTTCATCGCTGAATTCCACGAACCCTTCCAGAATGGACGGCGCACCTGCCATATCACCCAAAGCTGCCTCGGCGTCGCCGGGCCCACGCAGGCGGGCTTGCCCTTTTCCGTCATATCCAAAGCGGCGGGTTTTCAGGATCGCAGGGGTGCCGATTTCATCAATTGCAGCCTGCAGACTGTTCAGATCGGTGATGTCTACAAAGGGCGCAGTTTTAAGGCCGAGACCTCGCAGAAAGGTCTTCTCAGTCAGCCGGTCCTGACTGACCCGCAGCGCCTCACGGCCGGGGCGGATTGGGCGATGTGCTTCAAGCAGATCCAGCGCCTGAGTGGGGATGTTTTCGAATTCATAGGTGATGACGTCTACCGATTCCGCAAAGGCCTTGAGAGCGTTCTCATCATCATACGCAGCGGTTGTGACACGATCTGTCACCTGTCCGGCGGGCGGGTTCGTACCTGGTTCAAAGATATGAGCCTTGAACCCCAGTCGTGCTGCGGCGACCGACAGCATGCGGCCCAGCTGGCCACCGCCCAGTATTCCGATCGTTGCACCGGTCGGGAGCATATCTGCCATCGTTACGTCTCCAATCGTTTGCCAATCGCTGTAAGAGCGCTGCGCAAAGCATCATGCGCGCCCTCGGACTGCAAGGTATCTGTCATCTGAAGGCTTAGCGTGCCTTCGGTCGCAAGTGCGTCGCGCTCTGTAGCTAATTGACCCGCTTGCCCTTTCTGCGTGGCTTCAAGGAAACCTGACATCAGTTGAGTGGTGTAGAACTCGGCACCGTGTTCGTCGCCGGTTTGCTCGGCCAGCCATCCTGCACCGGTTGCCATCAGATCCAGTAGGCCTGGCACCATGGCGCAGATTGCGAAATGGGCGTTCAATGCCGTCTCGTCAGCGACTTTTACCACGGGGTTTTCTGGCTCAAACAACTCGGCCAGCAAGCGATCATTGCCGTAGGCGGCGAGTGGGCATCCTCCGGTCTGCAAAAATCCCAACGGGATAGTCTGCACGAAATTTGATGCTGGAGCGCATAGTGTTGCAAGCTGGGTCTGAGGCACCGCAGCCATCACAGATACGATCTGCTGATCAGAGCGAAAGGTCAGCGGGCTTAGAACGTCTTCTGCAATATGTGGGCGCAGGCAGAGGAACACGATGTCTGAGCCATCAAGTACCTCCTGCGGAGTGCCGACGCCGACTCCAAGCTCTGCCTTCAAGGCCTCGGAAACCTGCGCGTTGCGCTCGGTGACACAAATTTCATGCCCTTTTGAAGCCATTAATCGTGCAATCGGCGCCGCGATGTGGCCGGTGCCGATGATGCCGATGCGGCTCATCCCTGCGGTTCCTCGGGAATCGAGGCCGAGAGCGCCTCGCGCCAAGCCTCCAACCGATCCGCCAGTGCCGCATCCTGTAGCGCTAGTATTCCCGCAGCCATCAGCCCCGCATTGGCCCCACCGGCCGAGCCGATCGCCATGGTCGCCACCGGAAAGCCTTTGGGCATCTGCACGATCGAATAGAGCGAATCCACACCCGACAGTGCGCGTGTCTGCACAGGCACACCAATCACCGGTACGCGGGTTTTTGACGCCATCATGCCGGGCAGATGCGCTGCGCCGCCTGCACCTGCGATAATCACGTTTAAGCCGCGCGAAACAGCGGATTTTCCATAGTCCCAAAGACGATCTGGCGTGCGATGAGCCGAGACGATGCGTGCCTCATATGCGATGCCCAATTCATCCAGAATGTCGGCGGCCTCTTTCATCGTGGGCCAGTCGGACTGGCTGCCCATGATGATCCCTACTTTCACATCGCTCATAGCTACTGTGCCCCTGCCTTCGGAAAGAGCGCGCACTATAGCCAAATCCACTTATGTGGCAATGCGGTACACGCGCTTCAGGCGATGATATCTGGGGTTAAACGGTCTTCGATCAGACGAATAATGTCTTTCAGGCGCAGTTTCTGCTTTTTCAGTCGTTTGATCGTCAGCTGGTCTGAGGTTCCCTTGGCCTGCAGAGCTTCAATTGCCTCGTCCAGATCGCGGTGCTGGCGGCGAAAAACCTCCAACTCAACACGCAGGACTTCATCGGTTTTCATCGAAAGATCGGTGGGCGCGTTCATTGGCGACTCAGTAGCTCATGTGGTGCTTTACACACAAGATAGTGTGTCAGGCTTTATCCGGCCAGACCTTGTGGACATCCCTGTATCTTCCCATATTCTATAATACGCGGTTGCCAGAACGGGGCCGCACAAAACGTCGCTTTGACAAAGAAGGACGAAAATACGTGTCGAAACTTACCTTAGGCTCATACCCGCATCTTTTGGGGTTCGAGCAGTTGGAACGCCTTCTGGAACGCTCTGCAAAGGCCGGAAATGAAGGGTACCCGCCCTATAATATCGAACAGACCTCGGATTTTTCCTATCGCATCACACTGGCAGTGGCCGGTTTCGCGGAAGAGGACCTGTCGATTACCATCGAAGATCGCCAACTGGTGATCCGGGGCCGTCAACGCGACGACAGTGAAGGGCGCATTTTCCTGCATCGCGGCATCGCGGCCCGTCAATTCCAGCGAATGTTTGTGCTGGCAGATGGTGTCGAAGTGGGCGAGGCGATCATGGAGAACGGTCTGCTGCATGTGGATCTGACCCGCGCCGTGCCAGAAACCGTGGTTCAGACAATCAACATCAAGAAGGGGTAAGAGCAATGAACACACCGATTGAGATAAACACCGAAGGCAACCGGATTGTCTATGTGAAGGCGGTCGATGTGGCCGATTTGCCGCGCGACGTGCGCGAGCAGGCAGGCGACTTGGATCAGCTTTATGCGGTTCACGATTCCGATGGTCAGCAACTGGCTTTGGTGGCCGACCGCAAACTGGCCTTTGTGCTTGCACGGGAGCATGATCTTTCGCCCGTGGCCGTTCACTGAACCGGCTCCGCACTCTGCTGAAATGACGTGACATTTGCCTCGACTACGGTGATCTTGCCGCAGTCGGCAAAGCAGGAGTGTGCATCATGAGCTGGTATGATTTTGACTGGGTGGACGCATTTAGTGATCGGGCCTTTGGCGGTAACGGCTGCTCAGTCGTGCATGGCGGGGCCAGCCTGACGGATGAGGTTTGCATGTCTTACGTGCGCGAAACCTCATTGGTTGAATGCACCTTCACAGGGCCATCAGATGTTGCCGACGTCCGAGTCCGATATTTTCTTGCCAGCCGGGAAATCCCGTTTGCTGGGCATCCGACAATCGCAACCGTTGCGGCAATGCGTTCGCGTGACCTGTTCGAAGGCGACGCGCTGACGCTGGAAACCGGGGCAGGGATCGTATCGATCGATCTTAATGGCGATGAAATTGAGATGACGCAGGTCGCTCCGCAATTTGGTGATCAGGTGCCGGCCGAATTGGTTGCTGCTGCTATCGGGTTGCCTGAGGCTGCAATTGTCTCTCCACCTCAATTCGTTTCGACCGGGCTGCCGTTCTGCATCACGGTTTTGCGCGATCACGCAGCGCTGCGTGCGGCTAAGCTTGACGTGGATTCGCTTGGAAGAATTGCTGAAAGGGCTGGATTCTCGGGGTCCGACATGGCCGAGCCGTTTCTGGTCACGCTCGATGGCGCAACGGCGGAAGGTGATACATTTTCGCGCCTTTTGATGGCACCGCCAAGTCCTTCTGAAGACCCGTTTACGGGTTCGGCGACTGGCGCGATGGCGGCCTATCTGTGGAAATATGATTTGATGAAGAAGGACTGTTTTATCGCTGAGCAGGGGCACGATATGGGGCGGCCCGGCCAGGCGCGCGTTACGAAGGTTGGGCCCTCCCAAGCCATGACTGGAATCAAAGTTGCCGGGCGCGGCCATGTGCTGATGCGTGGGCAGGTGGACCTGCCTGACGGGGTGTCATAGCGCATTGGGTCTGTCGCAGCTTACTGCTTCATCCAATCTGCCTGAATGATTGGTCGCGAAGCCGGATCAATCGAATGCCTTTCGCAGATCCTTTCCAGATATGACCCTCTCTGCGGCAGGCCTGCATTTTGACTTGCGAGCCATTTCTTTTGATGGCCGTAGATATGAACTGAATAGGTCTGCTCACCCTCAAACTTTGTCAGCGCGATGTTCGGGGCGTGCAGTTTCCAAAGCTCTTGCCGTTCAAGTGGATAAAACGCATCTGGCGGTTTTGCTTGGCGATCCTCACCCGTCTTGTTCATGAAATGAGTCAGCGCCTTGGGGCCGGAACATCCCCAGGGTAGCGTCTCGATCCCCCATGTTTCTCCACGCATGGAACGATCGCGGTTCTTTCGGTGCAAGCGCGGTCCACGCCATGGTTGGGTTGGGTTTTCGGCTGCCACAAATTCCAACATCTGCGTCAGTGCCTGAGACTCACTAGGCAGCCGGAGAACCCCGTTGGGAAGTGATCCAGAGGAAGTGGATCCAAAGACATAAGGGCCTTCGAACTCAAATGGCCTGATGCAGTACGCGTCCAGATCAACCCAGATAGAACTGGATTTCCGCATCAGATGCAGCCGGAAGATGTCTGAGAAAACTGCGATCTGATGTCTGTCGTTATTCTCAAGATCGAACGGAGCAGGCCAGAGTATGTCAGATGCAGGGCGAATTACGGCACCGTCTGGTACACCATCGATCTGTTCGGCGGTGTATAGAACGAACTCGTGACCGTTATCGAGATAGGATTGGATGCAAAGCGCCTCGATCCAGGATAAATTCGAACCGTACCAGAAGCCGGCGATAGTTGGCAGAGGCTGCGCCATTCAGTGACCACACCCAATCATTAGATTGCTCAATCTATATTCGGTTTTCACCAGATCCGGCAACGTGGGGTGTTTCAGACGAATGTGGCAGCCTCCGAATGACTGAGGCTGCCGTGACTTTTACGAGGTGCTCAACCGGCAGCGATCAATCCCATGCTTTCCAGTTTCAGCAGAACCTGATGGGCGCAGTTATCGACTTCGACATTCTCGGTCTCGACGCTAAGCTCAGGGTTCTCGGGGACATCGTAAGGGTCAGAAATTCCTGTGAATTCCTTGATTTTACCCTCCCGCGCAAGCTTATAAAGGCCTTTGCGATCGCGGCGCTCGCATTCCTCAATGCTGGTGGCCACATGCACCTCGCAGAACGCACCGAATTGTTCGATTTCTTCGCGCACGGCGCGCCGGGTTGTGGCATAAGGTGCAATCGGCGCACAGATGGCGATACCGCCGTTTTTGGTGATCTCACTGGCCACATAGCCGATGCGGCGGATGTTCAGGTCGCGGTGCTCTTTTGAGAAGCCCAGCTCAGAGGACAGGTTCTTTCGCACGATATCCCCGTCAAGCAGGGTGACAGGACGGTCCCCGGTCTCCATCAGTTTGACCATCAAAGCATTGGCAATTGTCGATTTTCCCGAGCCCGAGAAGCCCGTGAAGAACACTGTGAAACCCTGTTGAGACCGCGGCGGGAAACGATTGCGCAATTCCTGTACAACTTCGGGAAACGAGAACCATTCTGGAATCTCCAGCCCTTCGCGCAGACGGCGGCGCAGTTCGGTGCCCGAGATGTTCAGGATCGTGACGTTGTCCTTGTCCAGAATCTCGTCATTCGGCTCGTATTGCGCGCGTTCCTGCACGTAAACCATATGTTTGAAGTCGACCATCTCGACGCCGATCTCGTCCTGATATTTTCGGAACAGGTCCTGCGCGTCGTAGGGGCCATAGAAATCTTCACCAGCCGAGTTTTTGCCCGGACCGGCGTGGTCACGACCAACGATGAAATGGGTGCAACCGTGGTTTGCGCGGATCAACCCGTGCCAGACTGCCTCGCGCGGGCCAGCCATGCGCATCGCAAGGTTCAGTAGCGACATCGAGGTGGTTGAGGCCGGATATTTGTCCAGCACTGCTTCATAGCAACGCACGCGGGTGAAATGATCCACGTCACCCGGTTTGGTCATGCCAACCACGGGATGGATCAGCAAGTTGGCCTGTGCCTCTTTCGCCGCGCGGAAGGTCAATTCCTGATGCGCACGGTGCAAGGGGTTGCGGGTCTGGAATGCTACGATCCGGCGCCAGCCCACTTTGCGGAAATACGCGCGCAGCTCGTTCGGCGTGTCGCGGCGGGCTTTGAAATCATAATGCACGGGCTGCTGAATGCCAGTGACCGGGCCGCCCAGATAAACTTTGCCCGCTACATTATGCAGGTAATTCACAGCCGGATGCGCATCATCATCGGCACCAAAGACCTTTTCCGCCTCACGCGCTTTGTCCGGCGTCCAGCGGTCGGTCACGGTCATGGTGCCCAGAATGACGCCTTCCTGATCACGCAAGGCAATGTCCTGACCCAGTTCGATGGTCGCCGCAAATTCCTCATCAACGTCCAGTGTGATCGGTATCGGCCACAGCGTCCCATCGGCCAGGCGCATGTTTTCGACCACGTTGTCGTAGTCGGCTTCGCTCAGGAAACCTTTGAGCGGGTTGAACCCGCCATTCATAAGCAGTTCCAAATCGCAGATTTGACGGGGGCTTAGGTCCCAGCTGGTTAGGTCGGCTGCTTCGACCTTCAGTTTTTGTGCGGATTCGTAAGAAACGTATAATTCAGGGATCGGGGCCAGATTGCTTAGCATCGTCATAGGAAATCTCTTATCGCAGTGTTGTTTGCTGTTGTTTCAGAGGTGCTGGTGAGGCATTTGACCCGACCTCGGTGCGATGTCCATAGACCGGTAGAAACAAAGGAGGATATGCGCGGTTTTTTCCCGAAATGGAACGATTTTCTGGTTATTGCTTTCCAGCGCCGAGAAATTTCCGCAGATATTTGATTTGGGGTAGTCAATCAGGCAATCTGTTCCAGCGGTAAGATCCGCGACTCAAGTTCGAATGCGTTCTGGACGGGCAAGGCGGGCACAGGTTCGGTAACGCCTCGCAAGTTGAAATCACGTAAATCGCTTGGGTCGCATTGCAGTCCCGCCGCTTGAAGTACATTGTCTGATACAAGTAGCTCGACGCCCAGCGCTTTGGTTTCGGCCTCCAGACGGCTGGCGACATTCACTGCGTCCCCGATGATGGTGCGTGGGGCGTGCTTTGCGGCACCGATTTCGCCCAACACAAGATCTCCTATATGCAGGCCCATGCCGATGCGTACAGCTGCGCTGCCCTCGGCCTCAAGTTGTTGGTTGAATCTCTTTAACGCCTGACCAATTTCAGCGGCTGCCTGAAGCCCGGCAAGGGCGGAACTTTTGGTGTCTGCCGTTTCGAACATGGCCAACAAACCATCCCCCATATATTTATCGACTACCCCACCCTGAGCAGTGATGGCAGGCACAATCGCGTCGAAGAAACGGTTCAAAAGGAACACGATGTCATAAGGTAATTGTCCGGTTGTGCGGGCTGTAAATCCACGCATGTCAAGGAACAGGACAGCCAATTGCCTTTCCTGCCCCTGACTGGCGTGGGCTCGATCACGCGCGCCATCAGGTCTGAACACGCGAAATACAGTAACTGGGTCCGTTGGGCGCATCTGACAGGCCAGGCGCGTGCCGTCCGGGGCGCCTATGGCTCTCAGACTACGGGCTTCGATTTCTGTGGGTGGATGCAGCTGGTTTCCCCCTTCTTCAACGACAACACGACAGGTTGTGCAGCGACCCTTGCCACCGCACAGGGCGGTATGTGGGATGCCGTTTGCATGCGACATCTCAAGTAGGGTCATACCCTTCTCGGATACAACTTCAGGTCCATTCACATAACGGATACGGACCGAGTGACGCCGCCGCCACAGCTTGCGCCCAACATAGATCACGCCGGTGAGTGCAAGCGCTCCCCAAAATACCAACAACGTATTGTCTTTTACTGCGAACAGATCCTGAAATGTCTCGGGTGAAGGCCAATTGTAATGTTCAATATATTGCTCGCGCAGATCTGGATCAGCGAAATCAGACCAGATGCGACGACCTTCCGTCAATAGCCCAACCAGCGCGAAGCCGGGTATAAAAACAGCAACGCCGATCAGGTAAGGTGTCAATTTGCGCCACCAAAACGTCAGACGCAGCCACATATGAAGTCCAATGCAGCCATGCACCCAAACCAGCAGAAGCAGCAGGCTTTGCATCCAGATCGCACTGTTCGGCCACATCAAGACAATGATATAGCCCATCTCGTCGTTTACTCCGAATATTTCATGGGCATATCGGGTCTGGACTAGGTGCGAGATCAGCTGAAGCGGGATTAGAAGACCTAAAACGACTTGCAGAGCGACACTGAAAGGCATCCTTAGGGTGCGGCGCTGTGCGATCGAGATCAGAGCCAACCCCGCGTGAACCAGCAGCGCGGCATACAGCAGAACGGTTCCGATCCCGTGGCGGCTAACGGTCTTGCGCCCGTCCTGCATTCCATGCAGCAGATCGGTGTGAAACAGACCCAAGCCGATATTGATGAAGTGAAAGAACGCAAAGACAAACAGCACGAGGCCGCTTGCGATCCTGAGCCGGCTCATCCATCCGCCGCGCCAAAGTGCGTTATCCAAAAGCTTACCTGTTCGTCGCGTTGTTTGAATCGATCCTGATACGGCGGTGTGCGCCGGTCAAGGTTACCTTTCGGGACGCCAATCGTTAGGCGTGCTAGCCGGCTGTATCAAATTGACCCCAGTACTGAACAACACGAGATGGCTAAGTTCGGGCCGCGAACGCGAACTGTACAACAGCCCGTCCGCGCCAACTGCGCGTGCTTCATCCGAAAATCGCCAAGTTGGGGAAGGGGTGCCGTTGTCCCGCAGGTCTTGCCAGACAATCGAGACATCGGCGTGCCCCCGCAAGTCCATCAAATGCGCTGCGGAAACCTGAAACTGTTGAATTACACGCGGCGGATCGCATGGCGAGACATAGCGCCGTATGGCGATCCCAGCTCCTTCTGCGCTTAGTGAAGCATACAGGGCGAATTGGCCGGAATGATGAAACCGGCCTTCGGGTGCGCGGGCAGGTGCCAATGGGATGCCCAATTGGCTGCGGAACAGAATTCTCCAGACCGGGCCGGAAAACTCTGTGATCATTCTAGTCGTTCTCCGCCAGGAACCGCTCGGCGTCCAGCGCAGCCATGCAACCCATGCCAGCGCTCGTTACAGCCTGACGATACACATGATCGGTCAAGTCCCCGGCTGCGAAGACGCCCGGAACCGAGGTCTCGGTCGTGCCCGGTTTGGTAATGACGTAGCCCCCCATGTGGGTTTCCAAGGTGTCTTTAACCAGTTCATTCGCCGGGGCGTGACCGATTGCGACAAACACGCCTTTGCACGGGATTTCGGTGATCTCTCCGGTTTTGACGTTCTTGACCTTGACGCCTTCGACGCCCAGCGGAGCATCGGTGCCAAGGACCTCGTCCAATTCATGGAACCACAGCGGCTCGATCTTTTCGTTCTTGAGCAGCCGGTCCTGCAGAATCTTCTCGGCGCGCAGCTCATCGCGGCGGTGGATCAGCGTGACTTTGCTGGCAAAATTGGTCAGGAACAGCGCCTCTTCCACTGCGGTGTTCCCGCCCCCGATAACCACAATTTCCTGCCCACGATAAAAGAACCCGTCACAGGTTGCACAGGCCGAGACGCCAAAGCCTTTGAATTTTTCCTCGGATGGCAGGCCGAGCCATTTGGCCCGCGCGCCTGTGGCCAGGATTACTGCATCGGCAGTATAAACTGTGCCGCTGTCACCCTTGGCCGTGAAGGGGCGCTGGCTGAGGTCCAGATCGTTGATGATGTCACCGATGACCTCGCATCCCATGGCCTTGGCGTGATCCTGCATCCGCACCATCAGATCCGGCCCTTGCACCTCGGTGTCACCGGGCCAGTTCTCGACTTCGGTAGTAGTGGTCAGTTGCCCTCCAGGCTCGATCCCCTGCACTAGAATCGGCTCCAGCATGGCGCGGCTTGCATAGACGCCAGCAGTGTATCCGGCCGGTCCTGATCCGATGATCAAAACCTTTGTGTGTCGTGTTTCAGCCATGGTATCCCCACTCGATCTGCCTTTTAGGGCAATTTTCCAATCCGGATCGATATAGCGACCACAACGCAGAGCTTAAAGCCCTTTCATTTTGCGAGCGCGTGATGCGACTGATGACAGGTTAATCTGGCGAACATACATTTGAGATAACGAAAATTGCTCAGTCGTGAAATATTATTGCGCCCACCGGGGCTGCTGATATAACAACCTGAAAAATTTAGGAGCATTCGATGGTCGCGACCCGATTGGATGAAATCGACCGCAAGATTCTTGCGGAGCTGCAGGCCGACGGCCGAATGACCAATGTTGAACTTGCCAAACGCGTTGGAATATCGGCTCCACCCTGTCTGCGACGGGTGCGGACATTGGAGGATTCGGGCTATATCCATGGTTACCATGCGGATGTGAACGCCCGCGAACTTGGATTCGAGGTGCAGGTTTTTGCGATGGTCGGGTTGGAAAGCCAGGCTGAATCCGAACTCAGTGCCTTTGAAGACCGTTGCCGCGAATGGCCTTTAGTCCGTGAATGCCATATGCTGAACGGCGAGGTGGATTTCATCCTGAAATGCGTTGCACCGGATCTCAGCAGTTTTCAGCAATTTCTTACGGGAGAGCTGCTGACTACGCCAAACGTGGCCAGCGTGAAAACCTCGCTTGTTATCCGAGGCGCAAAAGACGAGCCAGGCGTACCATTTGACGTACTGGAAGACCGGATGAACCAGACGGCCTGACCCTGATGCCAGATTGTTCCACCGCGCATGGTGACAGCACCGCTGCCACAGCCAGGGATAGTGCCCAAATTACTAATATCTGCATGATGCCTCTACACTTGCAGTAATCGTTAACCATTTCACGCTGTTAGAGCGTTAATTTCACCATCTCCGGCCCTTGGCAAGAGTAATGGGCCAAAATCGTTCAGTGATTCGATATGTGAGAATAGATTCAGATAGATCGATCGCAAAGAGTGGCTGATCATACGTACAGCATTGACGCCAGGATGGTAGGTTTCGAATTGCAGACCATCAACCTTGATGACCGAATGTCGCGCGACGCAGATATGGAACAACTCAACCGGAGTCGGCGGTAGCGTTTCAATTACGCTCGTACCGTCTTGGAACTCATTCACGGGTGTCAGCATAGGTTGGCCGGCATGCAAATGGCGCATATGCGCTGGTGTCGCGAGCAGGCGTGCTGCGGGACCAGCGATAACGCCCGACATTGGTTTCTGCATTCCAAAGGTGTCGGCCATAATTCGGGTCAGCGGACGGGTCCGTCCACGCGAATCTTCGCGCCCCGGGATTAGTGTTACAGACCCCTTCCAAAGCACCGTTTCGGATGATCCGTTCTGAGTAAGAACATCATCACCGGGCAACAGGTCTTCAATGGCCATCGGACCATGCGTTGTCTCGACCAACGAGCCACGTGTAAAGGCGCAAAACGCATCTTCGAACATCGGTAAGGCCGGTGCGATATGCCTTGTCTGTGAAACATCCCCATTTTCCAGCAGGCAAGAAACTTCGTACCTTCGAAGCTGGGCCTTAGGTTTTGTTGACGGTCCAGGCACATCGCGCAACAGCGCTGATGTCTCGACCGCGTTTCTGGCAGCTTGTGCCAGAGAATTTGGAATAGCCATATATTCCGTCTCCTCTAAATACCGTCCGGGCATTTTGAACCCCCGTGCAACTGCGCCAAACGGCTATGTTCTTTGTCTTTAATCAAAGGGATAAACACCGGCCGATGCTGCAAGTGCGCAGCGCCGCGAAAAGTAAACACCAATGTTCATGGTCAATTTCGTGACCCCCCAGACAAACTCGTAAACTGCAGGCTTCAATTACCCGCACGCACACGCTCCGAAACATGGTCGCAATCTCGATCGCGACCCCACATACCGAACCAGAGCATTACCCGGTATGTGTCTTGCCCGTTGAGACCGGCAGCTGGTCCCATGGGGTTGCATGTCAGCGTCTGGCCGCCAGACGGCGCGCGACTCTGACAGAGTGACTTGAAACCCGCTTCCAGGGCATTTCTGGTTCCTGATCCTTAAGGGCCGTAAGCACGGCATTCAGAAAGCGCGATTTCATTCTCATATTCATCATCCTGCTTCGTTGGGGCGAAACGCCCGGTTCCTGTATGGCGACCAAATGTGATGCGGCTTTGCGGCACCGATAAGGCTGATCCGGGATGAATTCAGGACAATAAGAAGGTTTTAGTTACCTCTTGGCTACATACGCCAACGCTCAGTTGCCCCAATTTCGGGTAACCGTCTGAGCATTGGTGAAAATTTGAGACGATTCTGTGACAGATAAACACAATAAATGTGGCAGAATCTGGGCGATATTGCCTTAATTCGGGCTAGATCTACAGCCTGATCGCTGAAATCAACCTGCCGTAGTCGACCTCATTGGCGTGGGTTGAGCGCCGATAGGAATAAAACCTATCAGGGTCAGAATACGTGCAGTGCTTAATCCATTCGGCTTGTCCAACACCGGCCTGACGCAAACGGTGCAGGCCAAACGCGGGTAAGTCAAAGTGCAGGCGGTCGCCTTCGCCATTTGCGAAGAATCGCGTGTTTTCCGACGAGTCAGCGACAAAGCTGTCCAGAAATTCCGGGCCAACTTCGTATGCACGTTGCGAAATGGTTGGACCAATGACCGCTGCAGTGTTTGCCCGTGTGGCCCCCAATCCCTCCATCGCATCTAGAGTTGCCTCTAGAACGCCGTCTAACGCTCCGCGCCAACCCGCGTGCGCCGCACCGATCACTTTTGCGTCAGAATCAGCCAATAGAACTGGCTGACAATCCGCCGTCAATATCGTCAGGGCGAGGCCTGGCGTCGCCGTAACAACCGCGTCAGCTTTGGGCTTCTCGCCATTAATTGGTCCGTCCACGGTGATTACGGTTGGAGAATGCACCTGATGCACGCCGATCAAGCCCTCTGGGGTGACTTCCATGGCCTGGGCGACGCGCCTACGATTCAAGGCTACGGCCTCGGCCAGATCAGTTGAACCGGTTCCGCAATTGAGACCGGCATAAATGCCGGACGAGGCGCCGCCACGACGACTGAAGAACCCGTGTCGCACTGGGGACAGAATATCAGAGGTGAGGATTTCCAATGTCATGGTTCCAGTCCCGGTGGCGGTGCAGCGTGTTGCGGATATAGGCCCAGTACTTTGAATAGGTTTCCCATTTCATCCGGGTGCGTCAACCGTCGATGTGCGGATATCAGCGCCTCAAGCTGTGACCCGCTGAGCCGGCTAGCAAGAGACTGAGCACGCGCGGTGATCCCTAGTCGTTCAAGAAACACCCCTTGCGGTGTCAACCTTGAATGGACACAGCCCGCAGCGCGCGCCGCAATCGCCAATGCCTCAAAGTCGACATGCGCTGTCAGGTCAGCCTGGCCGGGTTGGTCCAATGGGTCGACTGTTTTATGTGTCTGCAAGGCTTGCAAGGTGTCTCCAAGAGATCGCCAGTCGCCATAATCGATGATGAGCCCAGCCCCGCCATTCCGTGAAATCTGCCCCGCGACGCTGCTCAGAATGGAGGATGCAGCAGCGCATAACTCGACCAGATCGCCATCCTGTGTATCCTGTAATCGTTCGTTCAGTGCACCCTGAGGGGTCTGCGCGCCCAGTCCGAATGCAAGTGAGGAGCCGTCACCCCCGACCAATCGCTCGCGCCAACCTTCGCCGTCACGCAGGAACTGACGTACGGGAAGGGCATCGAAGAATTCGTTCGCCACCAGATACAGCGGAATATCCGGTAGATCAGAAATGGCCGCGACCCATTGGGGTTTATAGTTCTGCAGGGTTTTGGACTGGATACTGCGCAAGACCGGAGAGGCCTCGAACAGCATAATCTCGATCGCGTTATGAAATCCGGGAACACCTTTTGTCGCGCGCAAGATGTCTGCCATTAGCGTGCCACGACCGGGGCCAAGCTCTGCCAGTGCGACGCGTTCGGGTTTGCCCTGATCAAGCCAGCATTGCGCTAGACACAAACCGATCAACTCGCCGAACATTTGGCTGATTTCCGGAGCAGTGATGAAATCACCTTGGGCGCCCAGCGGGTCGCGGGTCGCGTAATAGCCATGCTCGGGATGCATCAGGCATTCGGTCATGTAGTCGGCGATGGTCATGGGGCCATCATTTTGAACGCGGAGGAGCAGAAGATCCTTCAGATTCATGATCTACGCCGCGCCCGCAGCGCAAACCAAAGGCCAAGTGCAATCATCGGCAATGATAAAAGTTGCCCCATGGTCAGGCCGTACCCACCCACATGCCATGCAAGCCCCAGCGGGTTGCCGGGGGTGATAAATTGGGCGTCCGGCTGGCGAAAGAACTCGACCAGGAACCGTGAAGCGCCGTAGCCCGCAAGAAACACGCCCATAATCAGACCGGGTTTCTGAAACGCGCCACGCCGATAGGCCAACCAGATCAGTAGTGCACCAAGAAGCAGCCCCTCAAGTGCTGCTTCATACAGCTGCGAAGGATGGCGGGCGCACATTCCGGCCACAACGCCGGGACAATCCTGTGCCGCGCTGCCGGGAAAGATCACCGCCCATGGCAGCTCACTGGGCCGCCCCCAAAGTTCGGCATTGCTGAAATTCGCGAGCCGCCCCAGCAGTAACCCGGGTGGCACCGTGTGGGCGACCAGATCGGCTAGCGAGAGAAGCGGAATCTTGTGGCGCTTACCGTACAGATAACTGGCGATGATCACGCCCAGCAGGCCGCCATGAAACGCCATGCCGCCTTGCCAGACCATCAGGATTTCCAGCGGGTGCGATAGGTAGTAGGCGGGCTGATAAAAAAGGACGAAACCCAAGCGGCCCCCAAGGATGACACCCGCGATGATCCAGGTCACTAAATCCTCAAGCTGGTCGGGGCGCATCGGGGGTGTCTCGTCCGTCCAAAGCCCAGGTCGCCGCAGCGCGATCAGCGCCACGCGCCAAGCAATCAGAATGCCAACGATATAGGCCAGCGCATACCAGCGCAGCGCAAACTCCATCCCGAACACAGAGATCGAGAAAACGTCGGGTGACAGATCGGGAAAATTCAGTACAGCCTGCATGTGCGTCTCATTGCCCGGGGTTTACGGGGCAAGTCAACCTTGAGCCCGGGCCATTCTTTACCCATATAGAGAGCAATCGTGAAATCGGAGAAAGCCCATGCAAACCCGTAACAAGATTCTGGACGATATGTCTCAACTCATGACCAACGCCATGGGCGTGGCGCAAGGGGCGCGGGAAGAAGCTGAAAATGCGATGAAGTCGATGATGGATCGCTGGCTGGCTGATCGCGACTTTGTCACCCGGGAAGAATTTGATGCCGTGCGGGCCATGGCGCAGAAAGCGCGCGAAGAAAATGCCGCGCTTGAACAGCGTATTGCCGCACTTGAAGCGAAGCTGGACAAATAAGTCCGACTGAATTGCAAATTTCAGGCAAAGACAATCAGCCGCGCAATCCAGACTTGGATTGAGCGGTGTCGTGTATGATGCCGCCTTGCAGAAAATAATCAAGACAAAGCTGCGTGAGACGCCAATATTTTGATCGGCGTTGCCAACTGTCCACAACTTATTGCTGTTATCCCCAATAATTAGGGTTGCCAGAACCCGGCGTGCGTCGCACCATATTTAGTACAGACAGACTGGGGAAGCCCGGCTTGTAGAGCAGGCAACTAGCGCTGGGGCGCTGCCAGCCCCAAATTGCTAGAGATTAGTGAGGTGGCATTATGGCCCTTTCCGAGCAGTATCTCGAAGAAGACCTTCATCCGATCGACATTGTTGAACATCTTGCAGAACATCACGACTGGGATTTTGACCGGATCGGGGATGATCAGATTGCCATGGCTGTTGAAGGACAGTGGCGCACGTACTCGATCACACTGGCCTGGTCGAATTACGACGAAACGCTGCGTATGGTATGTTCGTTCGAAATGGAGCCTCCAGCTGAGCGCGAAACCGAGCTTTATGAATTGCTGAACAAGATGAATGATCAGTGTTGGGCCGGGGCGTTTACCTACTGGGCCAATCAAAAATTGATGGTCTATCGCTATGGCTTGGTACTGGCCGGTGGTCAGACCGCCAGCCCGGAACAAATCGATACCATGATCACCGCAGCGGTACTGAGCGCCGAGCGCTACTATCCCGCAATCCAACTGGTGACCTGGGGCAACCGTGATCCGGAAGAGGCAATGCAAGTCGCCATTGCAGAGGCTTACGGCCGCGCGTAAAGCTTTGCCCCAAACCATAGGGGAGGGGCAATCATGGATATCTCGCGCGTTGCCGAACAGGGGTTGGTGCTTCTGGGATGCGGCAAGATGGGTTCAGCGATGCTTGCGGGTTGGTTGGAACATGGCCTGCCCGCAGCGTCGGTTTGGGTGATCGATCCTTATCCCTCTGACTGGCTGAAGGCGCAGGGCGTCAACATAAACACGCCCCTTCCCGAATCCCCCGCGGTGGTTTTGGTGGCCGTTAAGCCGCAAATGATGGGTGAGGCGTTGCCTGCCATTCAGGCGCTTGGCGGTGGCGATAGTCTGTTCATTTCGGTCGCTGCCGGCACATCTTTGGCCACTTTCGAAAACGTTCTGGGTGCGGACACACCCATCATCCGAGCAATGCCAAACACACCTGCAGCGGTTCGGCAGGGGATTACGGCGCTGATTGGTAATTCGGAAGCCTCGGATGCCGATATTGTATTGGCCGAGGGATTGCTTTCGGCGATTGGCGAAACGGTGCGCCTTGATGATGAGACGCAGATGGATGCCGTCACTGGCGTTAGTGGCTCAGGTCCGGCCTATGTTTTCCACTTAATTGAAACGCTGGCACAAGCAGGTGAAGCACATGGCTTGCCGCCTGAGCTGGCGATGAAGTTGGCCAAATCAACCGTAGCCGGGGCAGGGGCGTTGGCGATGGCCGCAGATGAGCATCCCTCGCAATTGCGGGTCAATGTAACCTCGCCCAATGGCACCACGCAGGCAGCGCTAGAGGTGCTTATGCACGAAGAGGATGGGTTCCCAGACCTGCTGCATCGTGCCGTCAAAGCCGCAACCAACCGATCCAAGGAGCTGTCTCGTGAGTGAGATCACATTCGACGAATTTCTCAAAGTCGACATTCGTGTTGGCGAGGTCGTCCGTGCTGAACCATATCCAGAGGCTCGCAAGCCCGCGATCAAGATGTGGATCGACTTTGGTGATGAGATAGGTGAGCGCAAGACGTCTGCCCAGATCACCGCCCATTACGACCCGATGACGCTGGTGGGCAAGCAAGTGATGGCTGTTGTGAACTTCCCGCCGCGTCAGATCGGCAAGTTCATGTCCGAGGTTCTGGTGCTGGGTCTTCCGGACGAAAACGGAGAGATCGTCCTGATCGGGCCGGACGGAGAAGTTCCTACCGGGGGGCGGATGCACTAATGAAATTGCTGATTGCCCGCCCAATGACTGAGGCTGTCGAAGCCCGTGCCCGAGCAGAGTTCGACGTCGAAATTCGTGAGGCGACCTCGCCTCTGACACAAGACGAGATGGTGCGCGCGCTGACCGAATTTGATGTCGTTGTCCCCACGCTCGGAGATCAGTTTTCGGCACAGGTGTTTGCCCAAACGCCTGAGCCACGCTGTAAACTGCTGGCAAATTTTGGCGTTGGCTACAATCATATTGATGTGGACGCAGCGCGGGCAGCACGCCTTTTGGTGACCAACACGCCCGGCGCTGTTACAGATGCCACGGCAGACATTGCCATGACTCTGCTGTTGGCTACCGCGCGCCGTGCGGGTGAGGGGGAGCGTCTGGTTAGATCAGGCGGCTGGGAAGGATGGCACCCGACGCAAATGCTGGGCCATCATGTAAGCGGTAAGAAGGTGGGTATCGTGGGTATGGGGCGGATTGGGCAGGCGATTGCTCGACGCTGTCATTTTGGTTTTGGCATGAGCGTCGCGTATCAATCGCGCAGCCCAAAGCAGGTGGATTTTCCAACTGAGTACTTTCCCAATCTCGACGCATTGGCGGCGTCTGTAGATTTTCTTGTATTAGCCGTTCCCGGCGGGACTGAAACGCGCCATCTGGTTAACGCCGAAGTGCTGGAGGCGATGAAACCCGATGGAATTCTGGTCAACATCGCACGCGGTGAAGTCATAGATGAGACAGCGTTGATTGCTGCTTTGCAAGAAGGGCAGATCGCTGGCGCCGGATTGGACGTTTACGAATTCGAACCCGAAGTTCCACTTACTTTGCGCGAGATGCAGAATGTGACGCTGTTGCCGCATCTGGGTACGGCAACGGAAGAGGTGCGCACCGATATGGGCCATATGGCGCTGGACAATGTGGCGGCATTTGTTGCGGGGCGAGCCTTGCCCAACCCGGTCTAGTCGCCGACAACCTCGCGCCAGTGTTTGCGGCAGAGCGAAACATAGGTCTCGTTCCCGCCGATCTGAACTTGGGCCCCTTCGGTGATGGCGTTCCCGTTCTCGTCCTGACGAATCACCATGGTCGCCTTGCGGCCGCATTCGCAGATGGTTCGCACTTCGCGCATCTCGTCAGCTAATGCCAAAAGTGTGGCAGATCCCGGGAAGAGCTTGCCCTGAAAATCCACCCGCAATCCGTATGTCAGCACGGGAACTTTCAGGTCGTCTACAGCACGCGCAAGCTGCCAGACCTGTTCTTCCGACAGAAACTGGGCCTCATCAATGAACACGCAGGCAATCTGCCCCTGTTTCAGACGGTTTTCGATCATGGCAAACACATCGTCGGCGGGGTGAAATTTATCCGCCTGTTCGGAAATTCCGATTCGCGAGGCGATCTGCCCCTCACCCGCGCGCCCATCGATGGCAGCGGTCATAAGATAGGTATCCATACCGCGTTCACGGTAGTTGTGCGAGGCCTGCAGTAACACGGTCGATTTGCCCGCGTTCATGGTCGAATAGTTGAAATAGAGCTTTGCCATGCCGTGGGTCTAATTCGCCTGATCGGTCTGGGCAAGCGGTCTCATGTACGGGGAAAGCGACGCCGCCGCTACAGCAGCAGAGGTCGAGCAGATGCTCTTGGGGATGGATAACCTCGCGTCCGCAACAGCGGCGTCTTCGGCCTATAGTTGGCCTATTTACTTTGCAAGGCGGTAATATTGCCCTGCAATCACTCTTTACCGGCACGAACGGCCGCCACTCACTCACAAAATCCCTGCATATCTGAGGGATAGTCAATTTATGGCATTTCAATTATGACTCGAATATGGGAAATTTCCCTACCCTTTCCCCCGGCACGGACAGGCGGGGGAAAGGAGCGCAGGTAACAAGGGTAGCAACATGGCAGATATCGGGGCCTATCTGAAAAAGCACACCGAGGCATTGGTAAAGGATGTCGGGATCGAAGCCGCGTGCGAAATCACTGGTAAATCCAAAGCCACCCTGGGAAGATATTATTCTGATAATGCCGAACACGTTGACCGCTTCATGCCTGTGGATGCTGTTGCGCAACTGGAAAACGCCGCAGCTTACCCGCATGTCACCTCGGCACTGGCCGATTTGCAGGGTATCACCCTGTCTTATAACGGTCGGAATTCAGAAGGCCCTCGTACCGGTGGCGTGAATTCTGACGTCATTGCATTAAGCCAACGCTTTGCGATGCTGATGTCCGAATATCAGACCGCAATCGAAGATGGCATCATCACCGTCAACGAGGCAAAGCGCTTGCTGAAAGAGACCAGCATGCTGCAGCAGGTGCTGATCGAGATGAAGCTTCACCTTGAAGAAGAAAGCGTCAGCTGACGCATCCGCACTTGTTGGTGCTTAGTCTCTGCATGGATTTGCAATGATTTCTTGTTGAAGAAGGCGGCACGCAGGCCGCCTTTCTTCGTATTGAGCCCCTTCATTCAGCCTTCGTCGTTGTTGGCATTCTTACCACGCCCGGGGCTGGCCCCTTCTGAGCCATTCCCACTACCATTGTTGCCTTTGGCCCCGCCCTTTCCGGGCTTATCACCGCCATGGCCACCTTTGCCACCGCCCTTACCGGGCTTGTCGCCACCATTGCCGGGTTTGCCGTCACCCTTGCCGGGTTTGTCGCCACCTTTTCCGGGCTTGTCACCGTCATCACCGGGATTGGTGCCTCCATCGCCAGGGTTGTCTCCTCCATCTCCGGGTTCGCCCCCGCCGTTTCCAGGCGTATCTCCTTCGCCAGAACCAGGGCCTTCGCCTGTATTTGGTCCTGCGTCTTCATCTTTTTCAGCTACGGCAGACCTTAAATTCGGATCACGGCCGCGATCCTCCCCCGTCGATGCGCCGGTGACAGACGCCGTTGGAAGATCGACAAGCAAATTGGTTAGCCCTGGGCATAGCGCTGACGTGTTCTGCAAGATATCCGGCAGGTCCGGGCGTTTTTGCAGATGTTTGATAAAACCGGGCGTGACATGTGAGCAGTCGCAAAGCGATCCATAGTCACCGCTATTCGCGGCGCTGCGCGCTGTGTTGACTGTACAGACCTGAGCCTCGGCAACAGCCGCGCTGCTGAACATGACTCCGATGAATGGCGCAGCAACCAGCGCGGTCACCCCAGTTTTCGTCGATTTTCCCATACCTTAGGGCTCCCATCAATACTCCACTCGGATGCTCGGGGCACCCGTGTATGAAGTGTTGATCGAAGATGAAGGATCGGTGGGGCTTATCTGAAGAAATTTTCAAGCAACAATTTCAGGCTGAAACGGTGCAGGCCGAGATGAACGGGTAGGCAAAGAAATTAATATATGCCGTTTATTGGTGCCGCTTCACAATCACCGATCCTACGGAATACCCGGCGCCAAATGAGCAGATTAGCCCCACATCGCCATCAATCAGATCATCTGAGTGTTTCGAAAAAGCAATGATCGATCCTGCCGAGGATGTGTTGGCATAGTCTTGTAGAATATTAGGTTGCTCTTCCGCCTCAGGTTCACGGCCCAGAACTTTTTTGCCGATGAAATCATTCATAGTCTTGTTGGCCTGATGCAGCCACAGGCGCTTGAGGTTATCGCTGCTGATACCCTGGGCCTCCATATGGTCGCTGATATGCTTACTGACCATGGGCAGCACTTCCTTGAACACTTTACGCCCGTTCTGCATAAACTGCATGTCGCGGCGATCCTTAACCCCGTCTGGACGAGAGCGTCGAAGGAAGCCGTTATTGTTCCGGATATTGTTGGAAAATGATGTGGCGCAGCGGGTCGAGATGATCTCGAAATGCGGGCCATTTGCATCGTCACGGCGTTCGACCAGTGTTGCTGTGGCCACATCACCAAAGATGAAGTGGCAATCCCGGTCGCGCCACTCCAGATGGCCGGAGCAAATCTCGGGGTTCACCACCAGCGCCGCACGTACCGATCCCGAGCGCACCATATCAGCCGCCGCCTGAATGCCGAAGGTGGCCGAGGAACAGGCCACGTTCATGTCAAACCCGAACCCTTCGATCCCAAGTGCCTGTTGAATCTCGATGGCAATCGCCGGGTAGGCGCGTTCGTGGTTCGAGGCGGCGCAGATCACCAGATCGACATGCTCGGCATCGCGTCCAGCCTGAGCCAGGGCTTTGCGGCACGCATCCACGGCCATCTCGGTCATGATCCCCGGTTCGTCGTCGCTGCGCTGGCGCAGCGCTGGATGCATGATCTCGGGGTTCAGAACGCCGGTCTTATCCATCACATACCGGTTTTCAATCCCCGATGCTTTGACGATGAATTCTTCCGAGGAATGCTGCATCGGTTCCATCTCACCCGCTGCAATCGCATCCGCATATTCGGCGTTCATCCGGTCGGCATAGGCGTTGAACGCTTCCACCAGTTCGGCGTTGGTGATGATGTTCTCGGGCGTATAGACGCCGGTACCGGTGATGGCAGGGGTATACATGGCGGGTCCTGATTTCATGATCTGAACAAAATGCAGCCCCAGCCGGTATTGATCAAGATGTGTTGACCCAAGGGAATGCACGCGCGGCCGCTTCAGAACTTGAATAGTTCATTATTCGAAGTATATTTCGCCGCGATTCGGATGGAAGAGACCCATGTCTGACGAAATCAGCACCCGACTAGGCCGCCTCAGCCCTGAGATTCAGGCGATGATGGGGGTTTATGCGCTTTATTGGAAACTGGAAGAGAGTTTTGATTGCATCGAAACGGACCTGAGCCATCAGGAATGTCACATGCTGATCAAGCTGGATGCGCCCAAACGTATGGGGGTGTTGGCGGCGGATATGCTGACCGTTCCGTCTACGATCACTGCGACTGCGGACGCGTTAGAACAGGCAGGCTATCTGACCCGTCAGCGTGACCCGGAAGATCGCCGCGCCTGGCTTTTGGTCCTGACCGAACAAGGCGAAGAGGCCCGCAATATGCTTGTGGCCGTGGCCGGAGAACTGTTTCGCAGCGCCTCTGGCCTGAACGCCGAAGAAACCGCTGAATTTGCCCGACTGGCGCGCAAAATCCGCGATAATATTCTGAAAACCGGAATTCCCGAGGGATTGACGAAATGAAACTCCTGACCTCTGTTTGCCTCGCACTGTCCTTGTTGACTGCCCCAGCTATGGCGCAAGAGCCTGCAAAGCCTGTGAAACTGATGCAGGTCAGCGAAACTTCCCCCGGCTTTTCGCGCCAGTTCTTTGGTCGGATCGCCGCGCGTCAGACCGTTGATCTGGCGTTTCAGGTCGCGGGGCAGATCGTCGAGATGCCTGTGACCGAAGGTTTTGTTATCCCCAAAGGTGAACTGATTGCCCGTCTCGATCAGGAACCGTTTGAGCTGCAGTTTGACCGCACGCGCCTGCAGAAAGATCAGGCGGACCGCACCCTTGCCCGTCTGTCTCGACTGCGTGGAACGGCAGCCAGCCAAGTGGCCGTTGACGATGCCGAAACAGCGGCGCAATTGGCTGCGATTGCCGTACGGGACGCCGAGTACGCGTTAGAGCACGCAACTCTGACGGCTCCCTTTGACGCGCTGGTGTCAAGCCGCGCTGTTGAAGCGTTTACGACTGTTTCAGCGGGCACCCCCATCGTGCGACTCCACGATATGTCTGAACTGCGGATTGAGGTTGATGTGCCTGAAATCCTGTTTCAGCGCTCTGGGCAGCAGGATGATATCACGATTACCGCCAAGTTCCCGGTCAGCGACGAGATTTTTCCGCTGGAGATACGAGAATTCGATGCCGAATCCTCAAGCGTGGGCCAGACGTTCCGCATCCAGTTTGGTTTGACCCCGCCAGAGGGGTTGCAAATTCTACCCGGCTCCTCCGTCACGGTTACGGTGCAGGTGCAGGATGAGCGTACCGGGATCATCATCCCACCAACGGCTATAGTAGCTGATGCCAGCGGCGCGCTGGGCGTTATGGTTTTCTCGCCGGTTGGCGCCGACGAAGGCACGGTCCGCCGGGTTCCAGTTACGATCGAACCAACGCAGAGCGGCGATGTCCGTGTGCTCACCGGCCTGACCGATGGCGAAGAAATCGTCGTCGCGGGTGGGGGTGCATTGACCGAAGGTCAAACCGTCCGCCGCTTTGTCGGCTTCTCGAACTGAGGGCGGTTTCATGAGCATCGCACGCGCTTCGATCGACCGGCCACTTTATACGTGGCTGTTCATCCTGATTGCCTTGTTCGGCGGCATCTGGGGCTTCACGTCGCTGGGTCGCCTTGAAGACCCGGCTTTCACAATCAAACAGGCGGTGATCGCCACGCAATATCCCGGTGCGACTGCTGAACAGGTGGCGCTAGAGGTCTCGGAACCGCTGGAATCCGCGATACAGCAGATGGGCGAGGTGGACGTCATCACTTCGGTCAATCGGCCCGGCCAATCGCTGATCGAGGTCGAGATAAAGTCAACCTATGACGGCAGCGAATTGCCGGACATCTGGACCCGCCTACGCGCCAAGGTGCGCGATGCGGCACGCGGACTGCCCTCGGGCGTCGGTGTGCCCTATGTGAATGACGGGTTCGGGGATGTGTTTGGCCTGTTCTATGCGGTGACGGCAGATGGGTTCTCGGACGCCGAAAAGCACGAACTGGCCACCTTCCTGCGCCGCGAATTGCTGACGGTCAGCGGTGTGGCTGATGTCGAAGTGCAGGGTCTGCCGGACGAGGCGATCTTTATCGAGCCCGACCTGTCGATCTCGGTCAATCAGAACGTGCCCTTACAGGCGATCAACGAGGCCATCGCAAATGCGGATTCAGTCAACGCCTCGGGTTCATTGCGGTCGGAAGGCGATCGGACAACGATCCTGACTGCCGAAGGCTCGGACAGCGTGTCGGCCATAGCCGGGCTTTCGGTTGGTTCGCAGGGGCAGGTGATCAACCTGTTCGATATGTCCGATGTCTATCGTGGGCGGCAGAACGATCCCGATATCATGATCCGCTTCAACGGGACCGAGGCCTTCACTTTAGGTATTGCCGGGCAGGCCACCGAAAACATCGTCGAAGTTGGCCAGCGTGCAGACGCGAAACTGGCTGAGCTGAATTCCGAGATCCCCTTTGGTGTCGAAATCCTGCCCATCTATCAGCAGCATGTTGTTGTCGATGAGGCCTCGAACGCCTTCCTGCTGAACCTCGCCATGTCAGTCAGCATCGTGGTCGCTGTTCTGGGCATTTTTATGGGCTGGCGTGCGGCAATCGTCGTGGGTTCCACCCTGTTGCTGACCGTTGTGGGCACGCTGCTTTTTATGTCGATGTTCTCGATCGAGATGGAGCGCATCTCACTGGGTGCTTTGATCATCGCGATGGGAATGTTGGTCGATAATGCCATCGTTGTGGCCGAAGGGATGCAGATCTCGATGTTGCGGGGCAAAAACTCTCGTGATGCGGCAGAAGATGTGGCCTCGAAAACGCAAATCCCGCTGCTGGGCGCGACGGTGATCGGGATTATGGCCTTCGCGGGGATCGGGCTCAGCCCTGATGCGACCGGTGAGTTCCTGTTCTCGCTATTCGCCGTGATCGGCATCTCACTTTTGCTTAGCTGGGTTCTGGCGATCACAGTGACACCATTGCTCGGCCACTATTTCTTCAAGCAGGGCAAAGAGGGCGAGATTGACGCCTATGGCGGCATTCTGTTCCGCGTCTACGGAGCAGTCCTGAACTGGGCGCTGCGGTTCCGTTGGCTGGTAGTGGCAGGATTGATAGCGATCACGGTCGCTTGCTTCGCAGGGTTCGGCCTAATGAAACAGCAGTTCTTCCCCAACTCAAACACGCCGCTGTTCTTCGTACACTACAAACTGCCGCAAGGCACGCCGATTGCCCGTACGGCGGAAGATATGGCTGTGTTTGAGGATTGGTTGGCTGAACGTGATGACGTCGTCTCAGTCGCCACGTTTGTAGGGCAGGGGGCCACGCGTTTTATGCTGACCTACGCCGCTGAGAAGCCCAACCCAAGCTATGGCCACATGATCATTCGCACCGAAACGCTCGACGATATCCCCGCCTTGCAGGCAGATCTCGAAGCATTCGGCTCAGCCCAATTCCCCGAAGGAGAGTTCCGAACCAAGCGTCTGATCTTTGGCCCGGGCGGAGGTGATCCGATCCAGGCGCGGTTCTCGGGCAGTGATCCGGTTATTCTGCGCCAATTGGCCGAAGAAGCCGTGCAAAAAATGTCAGCGGCCTCCCCGAATGCGCTGCATGTGCATCACGATTGGCGCGAGCAGGAACTGGCCGTGCAGCCAATCTATGCGACAGAAAGGGCGCAAACGGCAGGTGTGTCGCGAGAAGATATTGCCGCCACGCTGCAGTTTTCGACCGATGGGATTACCGGCGGTGTTCTGCGCGAACGTGACCGCCAGATCCCGATTATCCTGCGTCGCCCGGCAGATGGAGACTATTCGATTGTCGATCAGGTGGTCTATTCCGATCAGTCGGAACGGTTCGTGCCGATTGAACAGATGGTGGATGGGTTCGACTATAAGGCGCTGAACACGTTGGTGCATCGCCGTGACCGGGTGCTGACCATCACGGTTGGCGCAGATATTCCTGCAGACATGACCGCCGCACAGGTCCATTCCGAAGTGCGCAGCGCCATTGAAGAGATGGAATTGCCCATAGGCTACAGCATGGAATGGGGCGGAGAGTTTGAAGACTCGGGCGATGCGCAGGCCAGCCTAGGGCGGCAATTGCCGCTGAGCTTGCTGATCATGGTGCTAATTTCGGTGCTGCTGTTCAACGCGATCAGGCAACCGGTCATCATCTGGCTTTTGGTCCCGATGTCCGTCAATGGAGTGGTTATCGGTCTACTTGGAACGGGTCTGCCATTCACCTTTACAGCGCTTTTGGGGCTGCTCAGCTTGTCAGGAATGCTGATCAAGAATGGCATCGTACTGGTGGAAGAGATCGATCTGGTCCGCGCGACCGGCAAAGCCCTGCGCCCCGCGATTGTCGAGGCCTCGGTCTCGCGTCTGCGCCCGGTGATGTTGGCGGCGATCACGACGATTCTGGGGATGGCGCCGCTGCTGACAGATGCGTTCTTTGTGTCGATGGCGGTCACGATCATGGGCGGTCTGGCCTTTGCCACGATCCTGACCATGGTCGCCGCACCGGTCTTCTACATGTTGTTTTTCAACCGTGAAGAAAAGCGACGCCTGGCTGCCGGCTGATCATCTGCCGGCATCCTGTTCGGGATCATAATGGTAATAAAAACAGGATAGCTTGTTGCCATCGGGATCGCGCAGATAGGCCACATAGAATCCGGGCTCGTAGTGTGGCCGGACACCCGGTTTGCCTTCATCTGTGCCGCCGTTGTCTAGACCAGTGGCATGGAAACGCCGGACCTGATCGGCACTTCGGGCGGGAAAGGCGATCATCGTGCCATTGCCGGTACTCGCGGGGGCACCATCAAAAGGTGCGCAGATCCAAAAGCCGGTCCCGCTGTCGGGATCGGTGCCCCATCCGGCCCAACCGTCGATCCATCCGGGCAGGCGCGGCTGACCAAGAACCGCGAAGATGGCATCATAAAAGCGGATGGCCCGCGGCAGATCGTTGCTTCCGTATGTGGTGTAAAGGTCCATGAGCACTCCTTCCCCGCCCATCATGTGGGCGACGGGCAAGGAGGGGAAGAAAAAAGACCCCGGCCGAGGCCGGGGTCAATTCATACATTTGGATGCAAAGGTCTATCCTTGTAGCGATTTTACCTCAACATCGCCTTCGGCCTGCGCCTTAATCGCCAGCGCAGCGGCGTAGCTGGCGGCGGCTGTGGTGTAGTATGGAATCTTGTCATACAACGCGATCGAACGGATTGAACGGCTGTCTTCTACCGCCTGTGCGCCCTCGGTCGAGTTCATGACCAACTGCACGCCGCCGTCCTTCATCAGGTCGGTCACATCCGGGCGGCCTTCGTACACTTTGTTGACCACGCCGCACGGTACGCCTTCGCCGTCCAGCCAGCTTTGTGTGCCGCGGGTCGCAACAAGCTCGAAGCCCTGCTCAACCAAAACGCGCGCCGCTTCGAGCATATCCGGACCCTTGTCTGCATCCTTGATCGAAATAAACGCACGACCCGAAGATGGCAGCACCATACCCGCCCCCATTTGCGCCTTCAGGAAAGCGCGTGGGAAGTCGCGGTCCCAGCCCATGACCTCTCCGGTTGAACGCATCTCGGGGCCGAGGATCGTATCGACGCCGGGGAAACGGGCAAAGGGCAGTACCGCCTCTTTGACCGAGAACCAGGGCATGTTCGGGTCGGCCAGAGTCATCTGGTCGGCGATCTTGGTGTCGTCTACTGTCTTGTAAGGTGGGCGTTTGGGGAAATCCGCCAGTTTTTCACCTGCCATTACGCGTGCGGCAATCGATGCAATCGCGCTGTCCGTCGCCTTAGCTACAAAGGGCACGGTACGCGAGGCGCGGGGGTTCACTTCGATCAGGTAAATCTCATCATCCTTGATCGCGAACTGGACGTTCATAAGGCCGACGACATTCAGCGCCTTGGCCAGTTTAAACGCCTGTTCTTTGATCTGCTCGATGATCTCGTCGGACAGCGAATAAGGCGGCAGAGAACAAGCCGAGTCGCCCGAGTGGACGCCAGCCTCTTCGATATGCTGCATGATGCCCGCAACGTGAACATCGGTGCCATCGCACAAGGCGTCCACGTCCAGTTCGACCGCACCGGCCAGATAGCTGTCCAACAGCACGGGGCTGTCGCCCGAGACCACCACGGCCTCGTTGATATAACGCCGCAGCTGATCCATATCGCGCACGATTTCCATCGCGCGACCACCCAGAACGTAGGACGGACGGATCACCAGCGGGAATCCGATCTCTTCGGCAATCTCCAGCGCTTGCTCATCAGTCGAAGCAATGCCGTTCTTCGGCTGTTTCAGGCCCAGATCGTTGACCAACGCCTGGAACCGCTCGCGGTCTTCGGCAAGGTCGATGGCGTCTGGAGTGGTGCCAAGGATCGGAATGCCTTCAGCTTCAAGCGCGTTGGCCAGTTTCAGTGGGGTCTGTCCGCCGAACTGAACGATCACACCGTGCAGCGTGCCGCTTTCCTGTTCTTTTGTCAGGATTTCCATGACGTGCTCGAAGGTCAACGGCTCGAAATACAGCCGGTCAGAGGTGTCATAATCGGTTGAAACCGTCTCGGGGTTGCAGTTGATCATGATGGTCTCATAGCCCGCTTCGGTCAGAGCGAAACAGGCGTGGCAGCAGCAATAATCGAACTCGATCCCCTGGCCGATCCGGTTCGGACCACCACCAAGGATGACGACCTTTTTGCGGTCGCTCGGGCGCGCCTCGCACTCAACCTCACCCATCATAGGGGCCTCGTAGGTCGAGTACATGTAGGGTGTCTGCGCTTCGAACTCAGCGGCGCAGGTGTCGATGCGTTTGAAGACTGCATTCACACCCAGATTGCGGCGGGCACGACGGACATTGTCTTCGTCGCGACCAGTCAGGTTGCCCAGTCGCGCATCAGTGAAGCCCAGCATTTTCAGTTTGCGGATACCGTCCTCGGTCACCGGCAGGCCGTCTTTACGAACCTGACGCTCGGCCTCGATAATCTCGCGGATGCGAGCCAGGAACCATGGGTCAAACTTGGTAACGCCGAAAATCTCATCATCAGTCAGGCCGTGGCGCATGGCTTGGGCAATGGTGCGCAGACGATCTGGGGTCTGCTGGCTGATAGCCTTGATTACGGCAGCTTTGTCGTCGGCTTCTTCCCAAACACCTACATTCAGGCCGGGGATTTCAATCTCATCAAAGCCGGTCAGGCCGGATTCCATCGAAGCCAGGGCCTTCTGCATTGATTCGTGGATCGTGCGGCCGATCGACATGGCCTCACCCACCGACTTCATCGCGGTGGTCAGGTAGGGCTCAGACCCAGGGAATTTCTCAAACGCGAATTTCGGGATCTTGGTGACAACATAGTCGATGGTCGGCTCGAACGACGCGGGCGTGACCTTGGTGATGTCGTTGTCCAACTCGTCCAACGTGTAGCCCACGGCCAGTTTCGCGGCGATCTTGGCAATCGGGAAACCGGTCGCTTTGGACGCCAGCGCCGAGGAGCGCGACACGCGCGGGTTCATCTCGATCACCACCATGCGGCCATCAACCGGGTTAATCGCCCATTGCACGTTCGAGCCGCCGGTCTCGACGCCGATCTCGCGCAGTACGGCAATCGAGTGATTGCGCATGATTTGATATTCTTTGTCGGTGAGCGTCAGGGCTGGGGCGACAGTGATCGAATCCCCGGTATGAACACCCATCGGGTCCACGTTTTCGATGGAACAGACGATAATGGCGTTGTCGGCGGTGTCGCGCACCACCTCCATCTCATATTCTTTCCAGCCCAGCAGGCTTTCGTCGATCAGGATCTGACCCACGGGCGAGGCATCCATGCCCGAGCGGCAAATATGGATGTAGTCCTCGCGGTTATACGCCACACCACCGCCGGTGCCGCCCAACGTGAAAGCGGGGCGAATGATGGCGGGCAGGCCCACGGTTTCAAGCGTGTCCAGCGCCAGCGCCACGCCCGCGTCGAGGTCCTTCTTGCCGTCCTCATCCTTGGGCGCGGTCACGATTTCGGCCTTGGGGTTTTCGATACCCAGCCGGTCCATTGCTTCGCGGAACAGAGCACGGTCTTCGGCCATTTCAATGGCGTCGCGTTTGGCGCCAATCATCTCGACACCGAACTCGTCCAGCACGCCCATCTCTTCCAGTGCCAACGAAGTGTTCAGGCCGGTCTGTCCACCCATTGTGGGCAGCAGCGCATCGGGGCGTTCTTTTTCGATGATCTTGGCGACAACCTCGGGCGTGATCGGCTCAATATATGTCGCATCAGCCAAACCGGGGTCGGTCATGATCGTCGCGGGGTTCGAGTTCACCAGAATGACCCGGTAGCCTTCTTCTCGCAGCGCCTTACAGGCCTGCGCACCGGAATAGTCGAATTCGCAGGCCTGACCGATGACAATGGGCCCCGCCCCGATGATCATGATCGACTGGATGTCGGTTCTTCTCGGCATGGCCTTGTTCCTTCGATTGTCCGCGAGTCAGGGCACCGCCCCAGCGCCCAAATTGTCCTGCGTTATAGGGACCGCGCGAAAAGGTGCAAGAGCTATCGGAAATGGGTTTAAAATTGCCGCTTTCCCCTCTTTCCCTCGGCGCGCTATTCTCTATACCGCGCAGCACGGCAAATGAGGATGCAATTGCGTATTCGTTTCGATCAAGGACCAGCCGGGCGCGGAACTCGTTTCGAGCGTCCAATCCGGATTATCCGCGCGGACAACGCGGAAGAGGTGCCCCAGGCTCTGGCGGCGCTTGATCAGGTGCGCGCGGATGGGGCTTGGCTGGCAGGATACGCAAGTTACGAACTTGGCTATGTGCTGGAACCACGACTCGCGGATCGATTGCCAGCAGGTCGTCGCCTGCCGTTGTTGTGTTTCGGGGTGTTTGATGAACCGGATCGCGTTGGCCTGTCACAAAATACTGGCGGTATCACCGAGTTTGAACCTCGTTGGGACGAGGCGCGCTACACCCAAGCCTTTCGGTTGGTGCATGACGCCATCGGTGCTGGGGACATCTATCAAGCTAATCTCACTTTCCCGATAGACCTTGAAGTGACCGGAGACAGCGCCGCGCTTTACGCTACGCTGGCGGCGGGCCAGCCTGTTGGTCATGGCGCATTGGTCCAGCAGGATGGCTTGCCCGACTTGCTGAGCCGATCTCCTGAACTGTTCTTCCGCACCGATGCCGAAGGTCGGATCGAAACGCGCCCGATGAAGGGCACCCAACCGCGCAGCGAAGACCCGGTCGAAGACGAACGCCGCCGCGTTTTCTTGTCATCAGACGGAAAGAACCGGGCTGAGAATCTGATGATCGTTGATCTGTTACGCAACGATATCAGCCGGGTGGCTTTGGCCGGGTCGGTAAAAGTGCCAGAGCTGTTCAAGGTCGAGACCTATGCAACCGTGCACCAGATGGTCTCGCTGGTGCAGGCGCAATTGCATGTCGGCGTCGGGTTGTCGGATATTCTGACGGCCCTCTTCCCGTGCGGCTCGATCACCGGGGCACCTAAGATCAGGGCGATGGAAATCCTGTCTGATCTTGAGCCGTGGCCCCGCGATGCCTATTGCGGCACCATTGGCTGGGCAGCACCGGATGGGCGATCTGAATTCAACGTGGCCATCCGCACTCTTATGGTTGAAGACGACAAAGCGACCCTGAACGTCGGCGGTGGGCTGGTCTGGGACAGCACTGCCCCTTCAGAATATGAGGAGGCGCTATGGAAAGCCCGCTTCGCCCACCAGCTGAGTCTGATTTCCGTCTGATCGAAACTTTGGCCTACAGGCCGGGTCAGGGGTTTGTTCGCCTCGATCGACATCTATCCCGCATGGCCCGCACAGCTGAGAAGCTGGGGATTGCGTTTGACCGAACCGCCGCGCGGATGATTCTGGACGCGAGTTCGGGTGAGATTGCATTGCGCTGCCGTTTGACCCTGGACACGGATGGTAAATTTGACCTGACAACCGGAGGACTGGCCGCCAATCCCCCCGTCTGGCGCGTGGATCTGGCCAAACAGAGGCTCTCTTCATCGGATATCTGGCTGCGCCACAAAACGACCCGCAGGGCCGTTTATGACATGGCGCGGGCAGAGCTGCCGCAGGGTGTTGACGAACTGCTGTTTCTCAACGAACGGGAGGAGCTTTGCGAAGGTACAATCACGAACCTGTTCCTGACCATGCCCGATGGAAGACAACTGACGCCTTCTCTGTATTGCGGTTTGCTCCCGGGTATTCTGCGTGAGGAATTACTGGATAATAAACAAGTTACCGAAGCTGTTCTGACCTTGACCGATCTTCAAAACGCACAATCTATCTACTTTGGAAATTCCCTGCGGGGGCTGATCCGGGCGGAGCTTGTAGCACATTGAGCAAAAACACCGAGTGGGTGGATACCCCAGCAACCAACCAACGCCTCAGGATCGAGTTCATACTATTCTATGTCGCCGTCCCGGTCCTGATCGCGACTTTGTTCCCGCCGAGCTGGATGTTTCCTTCTCTCTTTGCGTTTACCGGCCTCGGCATTTTGCTGCTGCAGGATACGCCCGGATTCTCTTGGGCCGAGCTTCGATATGGTTGGCGAAACTGGTCGTGGACGGAAGTCGTTGCATTTACCCTGTTCATGGCTGCCTTCTGTTCCGCGCTAGTATTGTGGGCACGACCAGATGCAGCCTTTGCTCTGCTGCTGTATCGCCCGGAGATGCTGATATTCATTTGGATCGGCTACCCGTTGTTGTCCGCTCTGCCGCAAGAACTGCTATTCCGCTCTCTCTTTTTCCGACGCTACCACGCGATCCTGCCCCAAGGCCGCACGGCCTATCTGCTGAACGCCGGGCTGTTTTCGCTTGCGCACCTGATGTATTGGAGCTGGGTCGTCGCGATCATGACTTTCGCCGGAGGCCTTCTGTTCACCTGGGCCTATCGCAAGCGAGGGTCATTCTTCTACGCTGTTCTTCTGCATGCAATTGCCGGCAATATTATCTTTGCGGCTGGGCTTGGTGTCTATTTCTACTCGGGCAACGTGCAAAGGCCGTTTTGACGGCGCGACCCGCCTTGACTTTCCTAGCCCAAAGGGGTGTATCGGCGCGACGAATTCTGCGCCCGAAGGGATATGATCCATGCACGCCTATCGCAGCCACACCTGCGCCGCTCTGACCGCCGCCAATGTCGGTGAAACCGTCCGCCTGTCTGGCTGGGTGCATCGGGTTCGAGACCACGGCGGTGTGCTATTCATCGACCTGCGCGACCATTTCGGTGTAACGCAGGTTCTTTGCGACGGTGATAGCGCGGCGTTTTCTGAACTGGAAAAGGTCCGTGCCGAATGGTGTATCCGCATCGACGGTACCGTCAAAGCCCGCGACGCTGATCTCGTTAACCCGAAATTGCCAACAGGTGAGATTGAGGTTTATGTGCGTGAGCTTGAGGTTCTGGGCGCGGCTGACGAACTGCCTTTGATGGTCTTCGGTGATCAGGAATACCCCGAGGAAACCCGTCTGCGCTATCGTTACCTCGACCTGCGGCGCGAGGCGATGCAGCAGAACATGACCCTGCGCTCGGACGTTGTTGCATCCATGCGCCGCCGCATGTGGGATCAGGGCTTCCGCGAGTATCAAACGCCAATCATTACGGCATCCTCACCCGAAGGCGCACGCGACTTCTTGGTGCCGTCGCGTTTGCACCCGGGCAAATTCTACGCGTTGCCGCAGGCGCCGCAGCAGTTCAAACAGCTGATCATGGTGTCGGGTTTCGACAAATATTTCCAGATCGCACCCTGCTTCCGCGACGAAGACCCGCGCGCTGACCGTTCGCCGACCGATTTTTACCAGCTTGATCTCGAGATGTCGTTTGTCGAGCAGCAGGACGTGTTCGACACCATCCAGCCCGTTCTGACCGGCGTGTTCGAAGAGTTCGGTGGTGGTCGCAAGGTCGATCAGGAGTGGCCGCAAATCTCCTACAAGGACTCGGCCCTGTGGTACGGCACCGACAAGCCCGACCTGCGGAACCCCATCAAAATGCAAGTGGTCTCAGACCACTTCCGTGGGTCTGGATTCGCGATATTCGCGAAGCTGCTAGAGCAGGACGGCACCGAAATCCGCGCCATCCCTGCGGCGAGCGGTGGCAGCCGCAAGTTCTGTGACCGTATGAACGCCTTTGCCCAGAAAGAAGGTCTGCCCGGTATGGGTTACATTTTCTGGCGGGATCAGGGCGAAGGTATGGAAGCCGCAGGTCCGCTGGCCAAGAACATCGGCCCCGAACGCACCGAGGCAATCCGTCAGCAATTGGGTCTGGGCGTCGGTGATGCGGCGTTCTTCTTGGGCGGTAAACCGAAGGCCTTTGAAAAGGTCGCTGGCAAAGCGCGGGATGTGATTGGCGAAGAGCTTGGTCTGACTGAAAAAGACCGTTTTGCCTTTGCCTGGATCGTGGACTTCCCGATCTACGAGCAGGATGAAGAAACCGGCGCCATTGATTTTGAACACAACCCGTTCTCGATGCCGCAGGGCGGAATGGAAGCTTTGCAGGGCAACCCTCTGGACGTACGTGGGTATCAGTATGATCTGGCCTGCAACGGCTACGAGTTGGTGTCGGGTGCGATCCGGAACCACAAGCCCGAGATCATGTTGAAGGCCTTTGAACTGGCAGGGTACGGCGAAGACGAAGTCAAATCCCGCTTTGGCGCTTTGTTCAACGCATTCCACTACGGCGCGCCACCGCACGGTGGCTGCGCGGCTGGTATCGACCGGATCGTGATGCTGTTGGCGAATGAGGCCAACATCCGCGAGGTGATGATGTTCCCGATGAACCAGCGCGCCGAAGACCTGATGATGGATGCACCCTCTGATCCGACATCGGATCAGCTGATGGAGTTGGGTCTAAGGATCATTCCACAGGACTAAAGCCAACCGCTCGCCGTGTGCGGGAGGTTTTGTCTTGCTGGTGGCAAAGACCCAAACACGCAGCGATGATTGCGAGTTGGTCGCGTATTAGAAGTACCTGCCACGGTTCAGTCAAACGGGCTCCCATGGTTTCGCCGCTTGCGGCGGATGTTTTTAGCGGTAAATCGTGTCCGGCGATAGAACCAAACACTCAGGATCGAGGCCGTTAAGAAGTAGGCAGTCAGCACGTCAGATTGCCTCCTGTCGTTCCAGGCGGTCTTGCACAAGGCCTGCGACTCTTGCCGTCTGTGCTGTCATCGGGGCACCTTTGGATTGCGACCGGGCAAGCTCATGCACCGCCTCTGCAAGCGTTGTGTCATTCGCATCTCGCGCAACGCTTTGCAGAAACTGCGTGGCATAGTTTAGCGTGCGTTGGTCCGTCGGCCCGGTGAGTACATCGGCGATATGGGCCATGTCGTCCTGATACGCCAACGGGTCCGGGTGAATGATATCGTCTTTGACCGTGCCGAGGTCACTGGGGCGCCGGTCTTCCGGCAAAAGCGCAAGAATAGTTTTCTGGAAATAAGCAACCGATTTGAGGGGTTTGGCCAGAAAGCCATCCGCCCCTGCACGCAGGGCAAGTGATTGGGCGTTGTCATCGCCAGACAACCCCAGAATGACGCCGATTCGGGGAACTGCATGGGTCAACTCGGCAATCAGATCTGCGCCCGAACCATCGGGAAGACCCATATCAACAATCAGGACCGAAGGTCGGTAGATCTGCAAATGCCGCCGCGCCGATTTCAGGCAATCCGCCCGCCGAATACGCGCTCCGCTGTGCAGGCACATCAAGCGTATCGCGTCGCAAGCATAGCGGCTGTCTTCGACCACTAGGATGGTTTGGCCCAGTAGTGGCCGAATTTTGGTTGGCAACTCCGGAGAAGCGAAAGGTTCCGAATCGTCCATGGCAGAACTCCTGATTAGCAGATATCTCACGCTAGGAACTTCTGGCTAATACAGGGTTAACGCGCGTTTTGGCGCACTTGCCCTTTAGCCGGACAACCCCCATAACCGCCGCAGCGCAGAATGAAGGAGAGTTCCATGATCGGTCGCCTGAACCATGTTGCCATCGCTGTTCCCGACCTCGAGGCTGCCTCGGCCCAGTATCGCAATGCGCTGGGTGCCAAGGTCGGCGCACCTCAAGATGAACCAGATCATGGGGTCACCGTGGTGTTCATCGAATTGCCCAACACCAAGATTGAACTCTTGTATCCATTGGGTGAGAACAGCCCTATCAATGGGTTTTTGGAAAAGAACCCTTCAGGTGGTATCCATCATGTCTGCTATGAGGTCGAAGACATTATCGCGGCCCGCGATCATCTGAAAGAGACAGGGGCGCGGGTTTTAGGCTCGGGTGAGCCCAAAATCGGTGCGCACGGCAAACCAGTTCTTTTCCTGCATCCAAAAGACTTCAACGGCTGCCTGGTCGAGCTGGAACAGGTTTAACGCCTATGACCATCACTGCAGCTTTTGTTCTATTCGCAGTTATCTGGTTTATGACCCTGCTTGTGGTCCTGCCGATTCGCATCAAAACACAGGGTGATCTGGGCGATATTGTTCCGGGAACCCATGCCGGCGCGCCAGAAGTTCATCACATGAAGAAGAAGCTGTGGATCACCACCGGGATTTCAGTGGTTCTGTGGGCCATCATTGCAGGCATCATCATATCGGGATTGATCAGCGTAAGGGATTTTGATTGGCTGAACCAACTGGAACCACGCGGCTAAATTAGCGTTGGTCATCCGATAAGCCGTGGTAGATATGGGTGAAGGTCGCGGCACCAAGTATCGGGATCAGCAGATTGACCAGCGGAACCGAGAGCGGAACTGCCATAAGGACGCCCGCGACCCAAATTGTTGTTGCATGTTTTGCCCGCAGTTTCCGTGCACCTTCGCGCCCCAGTCGACGCATGGCGGCCAACGTGAAATACTCTCGCCCCAATAGAAACCCGTTCATGCCCCAGAAAATGAACAACGCAAATGGGGTGAAGAATGCATAGAGGATCAGCGCCAGCAGGTTGGCGACGATCAAAACCCCCAAAAAGCTGAACGTATCCCGCAGGGCGTCGCCGAATGAGATGCGAGTGGCAGGAGATAGAGTGGGATAGTGCTTGTCCTCAACCGCCTGCGCGACCTCGTCCAGAAACATCGAGGTAATGGCCGAGGCGACGGGGACCATCAGAAATACCGATAACACCATCATCAACAAGAACGAGGAGACACTGAGCAGATCGTTAAGCCATGTCACCTCACCCAATATCGGCAGGGTGGCCTGATCACCGACCAGTGCGTTTATCAGCCACAAAAAGCCGGCATAGGCAGCCACCAACAGCGCGAAGGTCAGGCCAACACCCAACAGAAGAACCTTGCGAAATCTTGGGTCGCCGATCTGACCCAGAGCCTGCAGAAATGACTGAACGATGATCATTCTGAGACCCATTGCGTCAGTGTAGTTACATCCGGGCGCGGTCGCTCGGGAGGGGTAGTCCCTTCAGTCGCAATGTGGATGAAGCCTGCTATTTTCTCATTTTTGGACAACCCCAGTCCTTGCTCGCAAAAGCTGCGGTTATGGGACTGCCAGCCTGAAAGCCAGTTCGCGCCCCAACCCGCAGCCAATGCCGCGTTCAACAATGCCAGACAAACGGCGCCTGCCGAATAGGTCTGTTCAATTGCCGGAATCTTTTCGGAAGGTTTCTGCACTTCGATGACAGCTACGGCCAGATGGCCCATGTCGAACTGGCTGCGTGCCTTGGCGATATCTTCGGCGCTTTTGCCCATGGCCAGACCGCAGGTTTCGGTCAGCGCCGCAAGACGTTGCATGGCCCCATGTTCGATAACGACAAAGCGCCAGGGCTCAAGCTTTCCGTGGTCGGGGCTGCGCGCGGCAGCGATGAGCAAAGGCATCAACTCTTCCCGCGTCGGGGCTGGTGCCACAAGCGTCTTAGCTGGGCGCGATCGGCGCACCTGCAGAAAATCCAACGCAGCTTGGTTTTTCAGGGACATATGTTAACTTCCTTCACATGGGCAGTGCTTATGTCGGAGGCATGCCATCTTCTTTCAAGGGCAAATTGCCCCCTAAAAGGTGACTAATTCAATCGGAAAGGCAGCCTGAGATCAGATAAAGAGACGGAAGGAAACCGCTATTTCATGAAATCGTCGCTCTCACGAATCTGATAGACGCCTTCGGGCAAATCCAAAGCCGCCGCCAGATCGCGTACCTGCTCAGGTGACAGGGTGATTTTTTGAATCTCATCAGTTCGAGGGTCCAGCTGCTCAAGCGTGACGCACTCGGCAAAGTTGTTGATGACGACGTCCTCTTGCAATGGTTTGGCACCTTCGTCCACCAGAGTAATGACCGTCGAGTCGAATTCGTGTTCAATTGAAAACATATCGGCAGAGTGCCTAGGCAGAGATCGCAATGCAACCCGTTGCAGCGGCATTCGGCAGTAGCCCAGGCAAGTTGGGCGCGTTATGCTTGTCTGCCGACAGGTTGACTGAAAGGAATAGGAATGCGCGGTTTTGCCTTGTCGCTGGTTTTGCTGTTGGCGGCTTGCGGCGCTTCGTCCGTAATCGCGATTCCGGCAGCTGAATGGCAACCCTCATCACCGGCTCTTCGCGAAAAGGCACGGGAATTCGAGCAGGTCAGCCGCGCGGTTGCAGCGTCGGCTGAAAAGGAATGCCGCCGCCAGGCACATTCTGCCAATTGTGATTTTGCCATTCTGGTTGATCTGTCATCAAAAGCGCCAGCAAATGCATTCCAGACGCTGGACGAGGACGGGCGACCGTTGATTATATTCACGCGGCCGATGATTGATTCAACAGCGAACGCAGAAGAGATGGCTTTTGTCATGGGGCATGAAGCAGCCCATCATATTCTGGGTCACATCGCCCGGCAAACGAAAAATGCCAAGGAGAGCGCGCGCATTTTTGGCGAACTCGCCCGCAAGCAAGGTGCAGATGATGCGGGAATTGAGCGTGCACAGGCTCTGGGTGCCGAGGTCGGGGTGCAGAACTATACGCGCGTGTTCGAGCTTGAGGCGGATCGTTTGGGGACAAAAATCACCCATGCGGCAGGATATGATCCAATGGTTGGAATGGTCTTTTTCCAGCGAATTCCAGATCCGGGTGACCGCTTCTTGGCGACACACCCGCCAAATGCTGAACGGGTCGAGGCGGTTCTGCAAACGGCCCGCCAGTTGGGATTGCGATAATGATTCAGCTAGACCGATTGGGCGTGGTGCTCAGCGATCGCGGGTCGAAATATGCAGTTACCGGTGCAAAGGTTACCAGCCGTTCCGACGTTGATGCAGCGCTAGCAGAGCTTAAATCAGACAAGGCTTATGCAAAGGCAACGCACAACACCTGGGCCGCGATGTTGCCAACCGGAGCGCTTAAGGCCGACGATGGAGAATCCGGTGCCGCGATGGTCATTTTGCGGATGATGGAGCGCGCGGATCTTTCGGATCACGTCATAATCGTGACGCGTTGGTATGGCGGCAAGAAACTGGGTGGAGACAGGTTCCGCCGGGTACAAGATGCCACCCGAGTGTATCTGGAACAGTTAGAAGCCGGGCATTGACCTGAGTCAAAGGCATCGTTTGATGCATGGGCTACCTTTTCTTCAGCGAGCAAAGAAAGGGAAACGCATGTCTGACCGAGCAACACTGCGATATCACGCAGGTCTGATGGATGAGATGGCTACAACGCTCGGGGTTGATCTGCAGGAGGCCGCGATTGACGGTGCCTTGCGATTTGATGAAATCTCGGACGCAGTACTGCGCTGTGCCCAATGCCCAAATCCGGGGCATTGCGCGGACCTTTTGGACCAGGGCACCGACTTGGGCAGTGCACCGGAATACTGCCGTAACCAGGAATTGTTGAACAGGCTAGCGCCATAAAGGAGGAGCATGTTCATGCTGCAACTTGGGCGGATTATGCCGCATTTCCATCTAGTTCAGAGAATGGCGCGGGCAATTGGCGCAGATGTTGTGGCGGCACATCGGAATGGGCGTCTGGAGCAGCAAGACTGGGCTCAGATGATCCACGCATGCCGTGGTTGCGAATGGGCGCACGCCTGTACTGACTGGTTGCATAAGAACGAAAATGTAGAGAAGGCACCAGTCGCCCGCCCAAATCGGGCAATGTTTGCGGCCATTAAGGTAGGAAGCAATGGTTGAGCACGATCCTCGAACCCGACTGGGTGAGATCGAAAAACACTTTTGGCTGACACGATCGGTGGCGCGTTGCATGGGGATATCCCTGACCGAAGGAATGGCCGAGGGAAGGATCACGCCTCAAGAATACGCCCTGATGGTGACCCGGTGCCGCAGTGCTGGATGCAGCGAGCAATGCCAGTTTTGGCTCGCTGATCAGCAGGAAAAAGCATCCGCTGCACCGCAGTTTTGCGCCAATGCCAGTGCTCTGAACGATCTGGCCTGACCGTCAGAGCTTATTGTGCGTCCCGTCGCATAACGGCGGATTGGCGCAGTGCTTACAGCCACAAAAGAACACCTTTTTGCTGGCCTCAGCCGTGTATTTTACTGGTTCGAACGACGTGTCTTTGTGCGAACCGTCGCAAAATGGTTGCCGCTTGGACTTGCCACAGGCACACCAGAAATAGGTTTTCCCTTCGGTCACTTCGACCGGATAGGGCGATTTCTGGGCGATGATCGGGGCGTCTGACATGTGGCTACTCCGTCTTTAGCTAACGTCGAAGTCAGAGTTTAGGGTTCTTTGTCAAAAAAGGTAGTCTGCGAATGAAAATCCGCCTTCCAGCGTGGATTCGCCTTAATTCACGAAAGCGTTATCGATTCGGTTGCCATATGAAATTCTTGGTCCTATTCTGATACCGGCCCCGAAAAACTGGGCAATATCAGAAAAGTAATAGAGGATTGATGGACATGAAACTGAAATTTGCTGCTATCTGCGCCACGGCCGTTGTACTGACTGCGTGCTCGCAGCAAGAGGAACCGACCCCGGTCTATATCCAACCCGACTATGACAAGTATGGCACGCCCAGCTGTTCGGCAGGCTACGAACTGGCCACGACCGAGGCGGGTCAGACTGTGTGTAATCCGGTCACGCAATAAGCGTTTCGCAGGCGGTCCATATATTCGGACCGCCTGCACATTCAAGCCGCTGCCGCCGCCGAAAGGCGGTTTTTTCTTGCCTTTCTGCCGCAGGTCGCGAACGTCGGTTCAGGTGGAATTGATCGGAAAGGCCTATGCGAAAATTATTTGATCACCTGAAAGATCGCACTCGCTGGAGTTGGCAGGGCCTATCAGCTACTTGGCGCGAAGAATATTCGTTTCGGGCTTGGGGCTGGGCAAATCTTGTTTCAGGCGCTTTGGCATTCCTGCTTCCGCTCGATTCCGCTGAAAAAGCGTTGATCCTTGCGCTCGGTATACTGGTATTGGTGGCTGAACTGTTCAATACAGCCATCGAACGAGCAGTCGATCATACCTCGACTGACCACCATGTGCTGGCGGGGCAGGCCAAGGACGCGGCAAGTGCAGCAGTGGCACTTACTGCTGTTGCCGCTGGTGTTGCTTGGGTCGTGATTCTGTTTGGGCTGTTGTAGTCCGGGTCTCGGTCACACCGACGAACACAAACGTCCCCAAAGATCGTATTCCCCGGCTTCGTCCACCTCGACGGTGACGATGTCCCCCGGTTTGAGGTTCTTGAAACCTTCATCGATAAACAAATTGCCGTCGATCTCAGGCGCGTCGGATTTGGTGCGGCAGGTCGCGGCCTCATCATCGATGTCATCTACAATGACCTCGATCGTTTGCCCGACTTTAGCCATCAGCTTAGTCTCAGAAATGGCTTGCGCCTTCTCCATAAAGCGTTCCCACCGATCTTGTTTCACGTCAGCTGGAACATGATCTGGCAGGTCGTTTGAACGTGCGCCATCTACATTTTCGTATTGGAAGCAACCGACACGATCCAATTGCGCTTCGTCCATCCAGTCGAGCAATGTTTGGAATTCGTCTTCGGTTTCACCAGGATATCCGACAATGAATGTCGAACGCAGAGTGATATCGGGGCAGGTCTTGCGCCATGCCGAGATCTCTTCCAGAGTTTTTGCCCCTGCGGCCGGCCGGGCCATGCGCTTTAACACGTCCGGGTGCGCGTGCTGGAACGGAATGTCTAGATAGGGCAGCACGTTACAGCCCGCATCCGCCATAAGCGGAATCAGATCGCGCACATGGGGGTAGGGGTAGACATAATGCAACCGCACCCAAGCATCGAATTGGCCCAGCTCACGCGCCAGATCAGTGATATGGCTGCGCACCTCGCGATCTTTCCACGGATTCAGATCATATCTGCGATCCAAGCCATAGGCCGAGGTATCCTGCGAGATCACCAACAATTCGCGCACGCCATTATCGACTAGCTTCTCGGCCTCGCGGAGCACAGCATGCGCTGGGCGGCTGGCCAGCTTTCCGCGCATGTCCGGGATGATGCAAAACTTGCACTTATGATTACAACCCTCGGATATCTTGAGGTAACTGTAGTGGCGCGGCGTCAGCTTCACGCCCGAAGCCGGAAGCAGATCGACATAGGGGTTCGGATCCGGGGGAACCGCGGCATGAACCGCATCCAGTACCTGTTCGTATTGATGCGGTCCGGTCACCGCCAGAATACGTGGGTGATGCTCGCGGATATAATCGGGTTCGGCGCCCAGACAGCCGGTCACGATGACTTTGCCATTTTCGACCAGCGCCTCGCCGATGGCATCCAGAGACTCGGCCTTAGCGCTATCCAAGAAACCGCAGGTGTTCACAATTACGGCATCGGCTCCGGCATAGTCCGGCGAGATACCGTAGCCTTCGGCACGCAAACGGGTCAGAATACGTTCGCTATCAACCAGCGCTTTAGGACAGCCCAGCGACACCATTCCAAGTGTTGGCTGACCGCGGCGGGGTGTCTCGGCGATGCGGGCCCCTGGGGCCAGATCGGGGCGGAGGTTCGGTGGGTTCGTGCTCATGGCCGGGCATATAGAGGGGATTGCTTCCCCTTGCAAATCCTGCCCACACAGGGCTGACTTGTACCAGAGCAGATAAGCCGGAAAGGCAAACTCATGAAGTGGCTCATTCGTATTCTCTTTCTTATGGTTGCGGCCTTCGGGCTGGTGATTAGTGCCTTGCTGCTGATGCCAGGAGACAAACTTGCCACGATCCTGGCTGAGCAGGTCAAGGCACAAACTGGTCGCGAATTAAAACTGTCTGGGGATGTCAAACTATCCTTCTGGCCCGTTTTGGGCATGGAAACCGGTCGCGTAACCTTTGGCAATGCGCCCTGGGCCGGGTCCGAGCCGATGCTGAGCGCTCAAAGGCTGGCTGTAGGGGTCGATGCCTCGGCGCTGCTGTCGGGTGATATCCGGATCAGGAGAGTGCTAGCCGATCATCCAACACTGCGTTTGGAACGTTCGGATGGGCGCGGGAATTGGGAGTTGCACCAACCCGGAAATTCATCTGACACCGGTGCGTCGGCGCAAGCGGTTGAAAGTCGGCTGGTGACTCTGGAACAGTTGGAACTGCAGAACGCGCGGTTGATCTACATTGAGAATGGCGCGGTCAGCATGGATTTCGCCGATGTTGATCTATCTGCCCGTTGGCCCGACGTGACTGCCCCGATGGAAATGCAGGCCAGCATGCCGGTGCCCGGAGGCAACGTTAAGGTTAACCTGAACATTCCTGACCTGCCTGCGTTCTCGAGCGGGGTGGTGACCCCGTTGGAACTAAGTCTGACTGCACCCGGTGGAGGGATTCAGTTTTCCGGCCGGGTGAATCTGGCCGGAGAAATGGACGGCAAGACTACTGTCACCGCAAAAAATACACACAAGATGTTGGCTGCATTTGGTCAGGGAGGTGTCACCGTTCCCGAAGGCTTGGGCCGGGTTGCGAATGTATCCGGGCAGATGACCTATACCCGAGACGGGCGGATTTCACTGCGGAAAATGGTTGCTGTCCTTGACAATAATCGGCTTGAGGGTGAAGCGGATATTCAGATATCTGATCCGCCAAAAATCACGGCGCGCCTGAAAGCGGGCGATCTCGATTTGTCCAATGCAAGTGGGGATGATGACACATCAAGCAACGGTTCTGAGACTGAAGGGTGGTCCAAAGCCCCAATAGATGCGTCATCGCTGGCACTCGCAAACGGGACGATCCGACTGCAAGCGAATTCGATTTCGGTGCCAGGCATGCGCTTTGGCAAAAGTGATCTAACGCTCAGCCTTGATCGTTCGAGGGCTGTGTTGAAAATGCATCCCGCGTCGCTTTTTTCAGGGCATCTGAATGGCCAGGTGGTTGCCAATAATCGCAATGGTCTGTCGGTCGGTGGAAATCTGAAAGCCGATAATATCGATATCAATGAAGCCCTTGTAACGCTTGGGGATATCAAGCGCCTGTCGGGAACCGGGTCAGGGCATCTAGAGTTTCTGGGTGTGGGGCAGAGTGAAGATCAGATCATGCGGTCGCTGAGCGGCAAAGGGAATATTGAAGTCGGGAAAGGGGTCATTTCCGGGGTGGATCTGGACCGCCTTATGGGGCGCGGAGGGGGTTCAGGCGGCACAACGGTTTTCAATAGCCTCACAGCCAGCTTCACGATGAAAGATGGTGATCTGAACAACGACGACTTATTGATGAAACTGGATAATTTTCGGGCGGATGGCACGGGCCGAATTGGTCTTGGTGCTCGCGATATCGACTATCTGTTTACGCCGGTGGCTCTACGCGCCAATGCAGGCGAGGGGATATCGGTACCCGTTCGAATCGTGGGGCCATGGAGTGACCCGTCGATCAAGCCGGACCTCACCAAAGTCATTGAGGCCGCAGCAGAGGGCAAAGTCAAAGCACTGGAAGATGACGCCAAGCAAAAGGTATTTGAAAAGGTCGGGAAGGAACTTGATACCACAGTAACGGACACCGGTCAGATCGAGGATGCCCTTAAAGACAAGCTGGAGGACGAGGCCAAGAAAAGCCTTCTCAAACTGCTGGGCGGGGATTGATTGCGCCGATCAAGGGCGCTGAAACCAGCGCCCTTGTTAGGTGGGCTAGATGGTTTGATCGTACTCGCCAACGCCGGGCTCGGTGCGAATAACGGCATCAATATCGGCGAAAATCGCCCGCAATTCGTCTTCGCTTTCGCTGCTTTCGCAAACCACCACGAGGTTCGGAGTATTCGACGAGGCGCGCACCAGCCCCCAGCTGCCATTGTCCAGAATGACGCGCGCGCCATTGACGGTCACAACCTCTTTGATCGCTCGGCCCGCAAAGGTTTCGCCAGCATCGGCCATTGCGACCAACTTATCGACGAGGCGCTGCAAGATATCATATTTCTCGGTATCCGCTGCATAAGGTGACATGGTGGGTGTTGACCACGTCTTGGGCAGCGCCTTGCGCAGGTCCGACATGCTCTGATCTGGGTTGCGGTCCATCAGCTTGCAGATTTCCACCGCCACGCGCATCCCGCAGTCATATCCGCGCCCGACCGGCTCAGCCAAGAAATAGTGGCCCGATTTTTCAAACCCGGCCAGCGCACCGATTTCCTTGACCCGGCGCTTCATGTGGCTGTGGCCGGTTTTCCAATAGTCGGCTTTTACACCATGAGCTTGCAGTTCAGGGTCGCTGGCAAAAAGACCGGTAGATTTCACATCGGCCACAAAGGTCGAATTCGGATAAATCTTGGCCAGATCGCGGGCCATGATGACGCCAACCTTGTCGGCAAATATCTCTTCGCCTTCGTCATCTACAACGCCGCAACGATCCCCATCGCCATCAAAACCAAGCGCCAGATCGGCGCCGCTGGCTTTGACTGTATCGGACATGTCATGCAGCATTTCCATCGCTTCGGGGTTTGGGTTGTAGTTGGGGAACGTATAATCCAGATCGTTGTGGCTTGGCACAACTTCAACACCGATCCGTTCGAAAATTTCGGGCGCAAAGGCAGCGGCAGTTCCATTGCCGGTGGCGCAGACCACCTTCAGCGGGCGGGACATTTTGAAGTCACCGACCAGATCGTCGATATAGGCCTCTTTCACACCGTCCACGAATTCATATGACCCACCCGGGCACGCGAGGCCTTCGCCGTTCAGAACGATATCGCGAAGTTCGGACATCTCGTCAGGCCCGTGTGTCAAAGGGCGATCGAAACCCATTTTGACGCCGGTCCAGCCATTGGGGTTGTGGCTGGCTGTGACCATCGCAACTGCGGGCACATCCAGATGAAACTGTGCAAAATAAGCCATCGGGCTGAGCGCCGGGCCAATATCCTTTACCTGAATGCCTGCCTGCATAAGCCCAACGATCAGCGCGTTTTTGATCGACAGGGAATAATCACGATAATCATTGCCCACCGCAATTACCGGTGCGATTCCGCGTTTCTGCATCTGGGTACCCAGACCCAGTCCCAGAGCCGTCATACCCGGCAGGTTGATCTCGTCAGGGTATTTCCACCGCGCATCATATTCGCGAAAGCCCGTGGGCTTGATCATCGGGTCGCGCAGAAAACTCCAGGTGTTTGGGGTCACCTCACTGAAGGGTTTGGTCATTACAAATCTCAATCTTTAAATCTGAATTGGGTTTTCTTTGGCCAGCGCATCAAATCGCATCAATGTGTCAACCAGATGGCCCATCTGATCCAGAGGGATCATGTTCGGCCCATCTGAGGGTGCGGTGTCGGGATCTTGATGGGTTTCTATGAAAACGGCTCCGACGCCCAGAGAGACAGCGGCACGCGCCATCACTGGCGCAAACTCACGCTGTCCTCCTGAGGAACCGCCTTGGCCGCCGGGCTGTTGCACCGAATGGGTTGCGTCCATGACGACCGGATATCCGGTTTGCGCCATCTGCGGCAGCGACCGCATGTCCGCGACCAGCGTATTGTAGCCAAACGAAGTTCCGCGCTCGGTCAGCAGGATGTTCTGATTGCCAGTGCTTTCGATCTTAGTAACGATATTGGGCATTTCCCACGGGGCGAGAAACTGTCCCTTCTTTACGTTGACCGCTTTTCCAGTATTGCCTGCCGCCAGCAGCATGTCCGTCTGACGACACAGAAACGCAGGGATTTGCAGGATATCGACAGCCTCGGCTGTAATCGCGCATTGGGCTTCGGTATGAACATCGGTCAAAACCGGAATGCCCATGGATTTGCGAATGTCGTCCAGCACCTTCAGCCCGGCATCAATGCCCATACCACGCTTGCCGGACAGTGAGGTCCGGTTTGCTTTGTCATACGAGGCCTTGAATACATACTGCGCCCCGGCAGCGTCACATGCCTCTTTCATAGTGCCCGCGATCATCTGGGCGTGATCGGCGGTCTCAAGCTGGCACGGGCCAGCGATGATGGTCAGCGGTAGGTCGTTGCCAACTGTCAGGTCGGCGATTTTTACATGTTTCATGAGTCTTACGAGGATACCTGTTCACGAAGGACCGACGCGGTAAGCGAGATCATCAGGTAGATACCAGCAAACAACAGGAAAGCCAAAATCGTATTTTCGAACTTGCGCGGATAGCTGGGTTCCTGGCTGGCAACAGGGTTCACCGAGACGGTCAGATACCGCACTTTCCGGTTGGCCTCGGTCCGTGTGGCTTCCATTTGCTGCATTGCCGTTTGCAGCATCATGTCTCGCGCCGCTAGATCGGCCTGTGCCATCTGAATACGTACGCTCAGGCGCGCCAGCGAATTTTCGCCTGCTGAAGCATCCAGCATCTCAGCATTCAATTCTGACAGCACGGCCTCCAGCCGTTTAATATCTGCACGCGTGCCGTCCACTTTAGCTTTGTTGGGCCGTGCATTGTCAAGAAGGGCGGCCAGCTGCAATTCTTTATCCTGCAGCTCAATTTCAAACTGATCGATTCTGGCACGCAAGCTGGCGATCACGCTTTGCGGATCCAGTATGGCACCCTGCAACTGCAATTCGATCAGGTCTTCCTGTGCCTGCCTGCGCGCTTCTTGCGCGGCTTCAAAGCCCGCCAATGCATCACGCATTTGATCTTCGCGTTTCAGCTCGGTCAGGCCATTAATCCTCTCCTCAGCGTAAGAGATCAGACGATTGGATAGATCGACCGAGATTTCAGGGCTGGGCGCGGCGACCTCCATGCGTATGACACCATCACTAGGGTCGTACCCGATCGTGATCATTCGCTTAAAAAGCTTGTAAGTTTCTTCAAGCGTCGCATCAGAGGGCAAACGTTGGATCGGATCAATATTGTCTTGCTGAAAGAACTCAGCAAACCCGACATCCCGTTCAAGGCGTTCCAGCGCGTCCTTGGATTCCAAAAACTCCTGAGTGGATACCGAATCCTGTGCCGTTGCAAACTGTGTCCCCGCGAGGAAGCCACCGAAAGAGGCCCCTCCGCCGTCGGCTTGCAAAATCGAAAACACGGAATCGCTGGCGTACATCGGCGTTGCGACCCGATAGAAATAGTATCCCACAATGAATGTAGGCAGGATCACAAAGGCCGTTAGCCGCGCAAATAATGCAACGAGTTTGCGGCGCCGTCTGCGGGCGATGTCTTTCTGGATTTGCCCGATCTCATATTCGCGGCGTTGGGCCGGGCTGAGCTCTGGACCTGGCAGGTTCTTTTGAGTTTCTTTGGCGGTCTGAGGTAAGTGAATTTTGATGTTATCTTGCGTCGCTTTGTCGTCGGTTGAATTGCGTTGATCGTAAGCTGCAAGATCTAGCAGATTGGAACGCTGAAACGGATCAATCCCTTTCTTACGCAACAGTCGCACTGCGTCATAATCAGAGGTTGCCGCCAACCCATTCTTGTGGGCAAGCCGTCTGGCGACCCGCAATTGCCGCCCGGTTAACCCTTCGCGCTTGATTGCGTCCAATTCGGTCCCCGGCTGCTGCGCGTCTGTGCCGGAACCAGAGGCCTGAGTCGCCTTGCGAATACGATCGATCGCATCCGAGCGCGCCTCAGCAGTGCCAGCTCCGCGCGCTGCGCGGTCAGGGTTGTATTTTCTAGCCTTGGGCTTGGTAGTCATAGAGCTGCTTCGCCTCTTCCAAGGTTTCAAACATATAAAGCTGACCATCTACCAAAACAGCAGCTTGGCGCGCGAATTTCTCGAGGGTAGATGGATTGTGTGACACGATTACCAAGGTTGTTGTCCGAAGCTTCTCTTTCAGGATATCGCCGGCTTTCTTGTTGAATTCCACATCTGTGGTCGAGGGCATCCCTTCGTCAATCAGATACATGTCGAAATCCAGAGCCAACATCAGCGCAAAGGTGAATCTGGCGCGCATACCGGACGAGTAGGTGCCAAGCGGCTGGTTAAAATACTCACCCAGATTGCACAGCCATTTACAATAGGCTTCGACATAATCAGGGTCCATGCCGTAGATCTTGGCGATCGAGCGCGCGTTTTCGAGCGCTGACAGGCGTTTGGCGACACCCCCGGTGAAGCCCATGGGGAAAGACACACGGCAATCCCGTCGAATTACACCTTCGTCCGGTTTTTCCAACCCTGCCATCATATTGATCAATGTGGTTTTGCCTGTTCCGTTCGGGGCCAGGACCCCAAGGGAGGTGCCCAGTTCGACACGGAACGACACCTGATCCAGAATCACTTTGCGGCGGGTTCCGGTCCAGAATGACTTGCTGACATTTTCGAATTCCAGCATTTGCGGCCTGTCATCGTACTGTTTTGCTATGGTTCGAAGGTGTGTGTGCTACGGGTCCATGTTGGCCACATTATGTCGAAATATGAAACAAATGATCAATGCGGATCCCGCGATATGACATTGAAGTGTTGCCAAGTTAGGTGCTGTTGGCTCCGGCCGCGTTCATTCCTATCTTGATTGAGTGTTCATTGCGGGAACGTTTCAATCCGATGAAGTCGCTCATTAAGGATATCGCAGAGTGCCGACTTTGCGCGGACAGGTTTGCGCAGACGGCTACCGCGCACAAGCCACGCCCGGTTGTCTGGTTCCAATCCGGTGCACGAATTCTGATCGCGGGTCAGGCACCGGGGGCTCGGGTGCACCTGTCGGGAAAGCCCTTTACCGATCCCTCGGGTGATCGCCTAAGGGATTGGTTGGGGCTGGACGAACAAGGCTTTTATGACCGCTCGCGTGTATCAATTGTGCCGATGGCATTTTGCTTTCCTGGATATAATGCGCGTAAGGCCGACCTACCACCACCGCCGATATGTGGGCGCACATGGCATGAAAAAGTGATGAATGCGCTGGGAGAGGTGCCGCTGACAATCCTCGTTGGCGGTCACGCGCACAAATACCATCTGGGTGTGAAAACGCCGGTCACCGAGACTGTCAGCCGTTGGAGAGACCATGCGCCGCGGGTCTTTGCCTTGCCTCACCCGTCTTGGCGCAATACGGCTTGGCTGAAGAAAAACCCCTGGTTTGAGGCCGAGCTTTTGCCGGTTCTTCGGCAACGGGTGCAAGAGGTTCTGAATGACTGAAACCACAGCTTTAGATGCTGCACATGCCGCTATGCTTGCAGCGCCAGAAGACGATTCAGCACGGCTGCGTTTCTTTGAAAGGTTAGCCGACAGCGAGCTGTTCCTGATGCTGTCGGAAGAGGCCAGGGACGAGAATATTTCGCCTGAGCTCTTCGATGTGGCTGATGGCCGTTTCGTGCTGGCCTTTGATCTTGAGGAACGTTTGGCAGAGTTCGCGGGGCATCCGGTTCCCTATGTTGCTCTGTCCGGGCGTGTTTTATCCGGAATGCTGTCAGGGCAGGGAATTGGGTTGGGCCTGAACCTCCAGACCGCGCCGTCATCGATGTTGATCCCGACCGAGGCATTGGGCTGGTTGGAAAGCACGCTGCAGCACGGCCCGCAAGAAGTGCAGCAGAGGCTTACTGAATTTCACCCGCCCGCCGGTCTGCCAGATAAATTGCTGACTGCACTTGATACCAAGCTGGCGACTGCAGCAGGCCTCGCCACTGCGGCTTTTCTAGTGGGAACGAAGACGGATGATGGCGGTCGGGGCCATCTTTTGGGATTTGTCTCGGCAGTTGAAAACGCGCAGCCTGCTCTGGCGCGCGCCGTTTCTGAGGCGCTGACATTTTCGGGGATTGAGGCGGGTGCATTGGATGTCGGGTTCTTTGAAGCAGAGGATCCGGCAGCCGCCGCGCTGGCAAAGGTCGGGCTTAGGTTCGATTTACCCCAGCCACAGGCTCCGAAAGTTGAAAGGGCCGCCCCAGGCAGTGATCCCGAGCGGCCCCCGATCCTGAAATAACAAAGCGCGTTAGTCTGCCGCTTCCAGCTTGTCCTGTGTTCGCGTCTCAAAGTCGCTTGCATCGTGACGTTCGTGCAATTGAGTGTGAGGTTCGCCAAATGGGCGATTGACCATTCGACCACGCTGAACGGCTGGGCGCGCGTCGATTGCTTTGGCCCACCGCATTACGTTCTTGTAGCTTTCGACATCAAGGAATTCCGCCGCATCGTATAGACGGCCCAAAACCAGTTGTCCGTACCAAGGCCAGATAGCCATATCGGCGATCGTGTATTCTTCACCAGCGATATAGGTCTTTTCAGCAAGTTCCCGATCCAATACGTCCAACTGGCGCTTGGCTTCCATCGCGAAACGGTCAATCGGGTATTGCCACTTCTCAGGGGCGTAGGCGTAGAAATGGCCAAAGCCGCCACCCAGATAGGGTGCGCTGCCCATCTGCCAGAATAACCAGTTCATAACCTCAGTCCGTTCCGCACCACTCGCGGGTAGAAACTCACCGAACTTCTCTGCCAGATGCATAAGAATTGAGGCACTTTCGAACACGCGCACAGGTGTTTCATTCGAATGATCCCAAAGCGCGGGAATTTTCGAGTTGGGGTTGGCTCCGACAAAGCCCGAACTAAACTGGTCGCCTTCGCCAATATTGACCAGCCAGGCATTGTACTCTGCCCCACTGTGGCCCAGAGCCAGCAGCTCTTCGAGCATTACAGTGACTTTGACGCCGTTGGGTGTAGCGAGCGAATAAAGCTGCAGAGGGTGCTTTCCGACCGGAAGGTCCTTATCATGTGTGGCCCCAGCAATTGGCCGGTTGATATTGGCAAATTGTCCGCCGCTTTCACTGTCCCACGTCCAGACCTTAGGAGGGGTATAGGTGGATTGTTCGCTCATATCATGCCTTTCCTGCGTTGCTGGCCAATGGACCGCTAAATCAACAGCTAATATTGCAGAACTCGGAGTCCAACCCCAAACACCGCGGGAATTTTGTAACAATCCCCCGGATACACCTCACAATTCCCAATTCGTTTTCACAGCGGCGCGAGTGGGTCTTCGCGCGAGGCCAAAAACACCTATTGTCTGAGCAGCCCCGTAGCACGGGTGCCCAGACACCGATAGGACATGAGGATAATTCACATGAAACGCTTTGCACTGACCCTTGCAGCGACTATGGCTTTCGCCATGCCTGCATTCGCAGGAGATCAATATGTCGATGGTACCGGATTTGCGGTGTCAGGGTATGACGTCGTTGCCTATCGCGACTTGGATCAAGTTGCCGTGGGTCAATCGCAGCCCGAGGCAGTTCGCGGCCAGTCTGACATCACTGCCGATTATAACGGTGCGACCTGGGCATTTTCGACTGAAGAAAACCGCGACAAGTTTCTCGAAAATCCGGCCTATTATGCGCCGCAATATGATGGACACTGCGCCTATGGCGTGTCGCGTGGCGGCAAGGTTCCGGCCAACCCGAACCTGTGGCGGATCGTCGATGACAAACTGTATCTGAACATCACCGATGTAGTCGTCGGCTTTTGGGAAGAGGACGTACCCGGCAACATCAATTTGGCAGAAGGCAACTGGCCGGGTATCGAACCCGACGCGGCGTCTACCAGCGTGATCCCGAAATTTACTTCGGAAGGTCCAGTGTCCAACTGATATTGGTGAAAAAAAATAAGCCCGGCCTTAACAGCCGGGCTTTTTTTCTGGCAGGTTCTCTCAGCCTGCCAACTCAAACAAATCCCGCATTTGCTGGTCTGCTTCAAACCGAATCCTAACGCTTCGAGCACCGGGAAACTTCCGTTCGCGTATGGGGTCGGGAATGACAATTTCACCCGAACCCGCAACTTTGGATTTAAATGTCAAAATCTCGGTTTCAGTTTTTCTGCAACTTGCCAGAACCGATGTTGGCAAGGCGACTCGGTTTTCACCCTCACAGACAGAAGACGCGACGAAGTAAGTCAGGTCACGTCCGAAACAGCCGATTGCATCTGGCACATGGTCATATGACTGGTCTTGGTCGTCGCTTGTCGCGGCGTGGTCAATCGCAGAAATATCTGAAAGCACGTATTCGGGATTCAGCAAATCACGGCAAGCTTTGATCTCATCGGCGTCCAGTTCGATCACACGTTTCTTTAGGCGTGGACGACGTGGTGTCGACGAACTCGTCACGCCTTTTCGGGTCAGACCCTCGCTACGCAGAAAATCGTAAGCCGATTTGGCTTTGGAAAAAACCGAATGGTCACCATCTGTATGATCAGGGTGATCATGAAAGGCGATATTTCGCCAGGCGTCTCTGATGTCGTTTGCGTTGGCGTGGGTGGGCAGGCCAAGAACCTGAAACGCTTCTGCCCGAGCCTTAACTTTGCTCACTGGCTCCATACTGATAACACTCATTAAAACTACACTGCGCTCAGAGTGCCATCGATCACATTATTGTCAAATTTTCTTAGATATTAGCGTTAATCCCAGCAACAGTTTCTGGAATCAATTCTGGATTGTCGCCCGCGCTTTAATCGGCGTGCCGCACATCGGTAGTGGTGGGTGTGCCCAGCGACAGATTTGCCACCGGACAGGCCACAAGATCAAGCGACGTTCTGCAATTCGGTCTGAGGTGTAATACCCAATGCGAAACACACATCGCGGGTCAGTTCAGGGCGATTGAGCGTGTAGAAATGCAACTTGTCCACACCACCTTCGATCAGGTCCGAGCAGAGCTCGGTGCACAACGCGGTGGCCAGAAGGTCTTCGCGATCGTCGCGGATCGCCTTCTCAAATGCATTTTCGATCCACTCGGGTACTCGGGTTCCACAGCGTTTTGCGAAGTTGCGTGCCCCTTTCCAGTTTTCGATTGGAAGAATTCCGGGCACGATTGGTTTATCAATGCCTGCTTTTTCGCAAGCATCCCGGAACCGGAAAAAAGTCTCGGCTTCGAAAAAGAACTGGGTTAGCGCTTCGTCCGCACCCGCGTCCAGTTTTGCCTTTAGCCAATCCACATCGGTTCGGGCGTTCTGTGCCTCGGGGTGGATGTCAGGATAGGCACCGACGCGAATACTGAACATTTCTGTTTCTGCCAGCGCGGATATCAATTCGACCGAATTGGCAAATCCTTCCGGATGTGGCTGGAACCGGTCATGTCCCTTGGGAGGATCGCCGCGAAGCGCGACGATGTCCTGAACGCCTGCGCGTGCGAACGTATCGGCAATCTCAAGGGTTTCCTGACGCGAGGCATCTACACAGGTCAGATGCGCGGCAACGGGCAGGCCTGAAGATTTGTGCAGGGTTGCAACCGCATCGCGTGTCAGTTCGCGCGTCGTGCCCCCTGCGCCATAGGTGACGGATACAAAGCGAGGGTTCAACGGAGCCAGCGTCTGCACCGTATCCCACAGGCGAAACGAGGCCTCCAGCGTCTGGGGCGGGAAAAATTCGAATGAGATCTCAGGCTTGGTCATAATGGCCTCGTAACTGTCATTTACGCTCTTGTGCCACCTGAGGCGTTGTGAGACAAACTCATATTATTCAACAACAACATGAGTCACGCAGCATATGCATATTGAGTTCCGACATCTGCGGACGATCAAAGCCATCCACGAATGTGGTGGTCTGGCGCGTGCTGCTGATCAATTAAACATTACCCAGTCAGCATTGAGCCATCAGATCAAGGGCTTGGAAGATCAAGCCGGGGTTGAATTGTTCCTGCGCCGGTCTAAGCCAATGAAACTGTCTGCGGCCGGTCTGCGACTGTTGCGGCTGGCAGAGCAAATTCTGCCGCAGGTCGAGGCAATGCAGGATGAGTTTTCATCGCTGCGCGACGGTCGCACCGGGCGTATGCATATTGCGATCGAATGTCACGCTTGTTTCGAATGGCTGTTCCCTGTGCTCGAAGCCTTCCGAAAATCCTGGTCTGATGTCGATGTAGACATTCGCCCAGGTCTCGCGTTCGACGCGCTGCCTGCGTTGCAGAAGGAAGAAGTAGATCTTGTGGTCTCCTCCGACCCTGAAGATTTGCCGGGTGTCGAGTTTATAGAACTCTTTGACTATCAAGCCGTGTTTGTTGCGGCGTCCTCGCACCCGCTGGCTGATAAACCATTCATAGATGCGGAGGACTTTCGCGGTCAGACACTGATCACCTATCCGGTCGAACGGACACGTCTGGACGTATTCAGCCAGTTACTAATCCCGGCTCGTGTTGAACCAGCCTCAATCCGTCAGGTTGAACTGACAGCTGTGATCCTTTTGTTGGTTGCGTCGAACCGAGGTATTTCTGTTCTGCCGGATTGGGTCGTGCGTGAGGTAAAGTACAATTCGGACTATGTAACCCGCCCACTGACCAAAGACGGGATCACCCGCAGGCTCTATGCTGCAGTTCGCAGTGAGGACCTTGAAAAACCCTTTGTGCAAGAGCTGGTAAAACTGGCTCGGACTGAGGCGCGCAAGCTGCAGACGCAATAGCGCCAGACGCAGATCAGCCATGCGCATCATTCCTCTTGGCAAGGGCGCGTTGCCCCAGTATACGCGCGGCTTGACCGGACAGGAGCCTATGTAAAATGGTTGGCAGTGCAAATCTCAACATCATGATCAAAGCCGCGCGGAAAGCGGGGCGCTCTCTGGTCAAGGATTTTCGTGAAGTCGAGAACCTGCAGGTGTCGATGAAGGGCGCGGGCGACTTCGTGTCCAAAGCCGACATTGCTGCCGAAGCAATTTTGAAAGAGGAACTGCTGGGTGCCCGCCCGACTTATGGCTGGCTGGCCGAAGAAGGCGGTGCGATTGATGGCGAAGACCCGACCCGCCGCTGGATTGTTGACCCGCTGGACGGGACCACCAACTTCCTGCACGGCTTGCCGCATTGGGCAGTCTCGATCGCTCTCGAACACAAGGGCAAGATCGTCTCCGGTGTGATCTATGACCCAGCCAAGGACGAGATGTTCTTTGCCGAGAAAGGCGAGGGTGCGTGGATGAACGACATGCGCATTCGTGTCTCGGGACGGCACCGCATGATCGAGTCGATCTTTTCAACCGGTTTGCCATTCGGCGGCCGTTCGGACCTGCCTGCGACCCTTCAGGATCTCGCCCGTTTGATGCCAGCCTGTGCTGGTGTGCGTCGCTGGGGTGCTGCTGCTCTGGACATGGCTTATGTCGCCGCAGGTCGTTATGAGGGCTTCTGGGAACGCCGGCTCAACGCTTGGGACGTTGCAGCGGGCATCATCATCGTGAAAGAAGCAGGCGGTTTCGTTCAGGCGCTGAACCCCGAAGGCAGCGTGCTTGAAGATGGCGAAGTAATTTGTGCGAATGAGCCGATCTTTGACAATTTTGCCAAAGTGATCCGGGGCTGAACGGCTTCTTCCAGCGTCATAGATGAACGCGCGCCCGATTGGAGCGCGCGTTTTTGTCTAGAAATCCACTTCGATCGCGATCCCTTGCTCAACAGCAAGCTCAACCACGGCGCTTGCGACGGCCAAGTCCTGCAACCCGACGCCCGTTCCATCGAATAGTGTGACCTCTTGATCGGATTGCCGTCCGGGATGTGTGCCATTGATGACTTCACCAATCTGCCGGATATCGGTTTCGTTTTTCGATCCACTGGAGACTGCGTGCTGACATTCGCCCAGTGTGATGGACTGAGCGACCTCATCCGTAAAGACAGTGGCGCGGTTGATCAGGTCGACCCCGACTTCTTGTTTGCCGACCGTATCGGTGCCCATGCAGGCGACATGTGTGCCGTCTGATACATGATCCGACATCAGAGTAGGCGCAAATGACGATGTAATCGTGATGATCACATCCGCCTCGACCATGCCGGGCAATTCAACAGCTTCAAAGGGCAGTCCAGCCTCAGACGCGACTTCTTCGATGTTGGGCAACATATCGGGGTGCAGATTCCAGCCGATGACCTTCTCAAACTCTCTTTGCTCCAACGCGGCACGCAATTGGAACTTGGCCTGATGACCCGCACCGACCATGCCGATCACCTTGGCGTCTTTACGTGCCAGATGGTTGATGGATACGGAAGAGGCAGCCGCCGTGCGCAGGGCTGTCAGCAAATTGCCTCCGACAATCGCCTTCACCCGGCCCGTATCAGGGTCAAACAGGAATACGGTGGATTGGTGATTGATCAGCCCGTGTGTCTCCAGATTGTTGGGCCAATATCCACCGGCCTTGAGGCCAAGCGTCATGCCCGCCCGATCAAATCCGCCCTTGAAGCCATAAAGCGCATCTGCATGGCCAATGGCTTCGCGCACGACTGGAAAATTATAGGCATCTCCCGCCGCCATTGCGGCAAATACCTGTTCGATCGCCTCGTAGCTTTCGTTGCGGCCCAGCAGAGCGCCGATTTCCTTTTCAGGAACGATGATCATCTATTTTGCCTTTCGTGAGTACTGATGATCTACGGTTAGACAGGCGACCTGAGCCGCCTGCCTTTCCTGTTATGATCAATAGGCCTTGCCGCGTGCCGAGACTGGCCAAAGCGCTTCGACTTTTCCGTTCCGCACACCAACGTACCAGTCATGGACATTGCAGGTCGGGTCGCAATGCCCCGGTACAAGCCGTAATCTGTCGTTTACCTTCAACGCGCCGTTTGGATCACCGATGACCCCGTGCTCGTCCGAACATTTGAGGTATTCCACATCGTCGCGTCCAAATATGAAGGGCAGGCCGCTATCGACTGATTGCGCCTTAAGACCTGCATCACAGATCGCCTTGTCCGCTTTGGCATGGCTCATCACGCTGGTCAGAATGAACAGCGCGTTCTCCCATTCGCCTTGGTCAATCCGGTTGCCATCCTTATCGAGAATTCGGCCATAATCGGCATCCATGAAGGCGTAGGACCCACATTGCAGTTCATTATACACGCCTGAGTTGGCCTCAAAGTAATACGATCCTGTCCCACCGCCCGAGACCAGTTCGCAGTCGATACCAGCGCTCTTTAGGCCGTCATACGCATCTTCGACCATAGCGATGGCGGCATCCAGTTTCTCTTTTCGGGCCTCATAGGTATCAAGGTGCTGCATCGCGCCCTGATAGGCCTGAATGCCAGTGAATTTCAGGTTTGGCGCAGCTTCGGCTGCCTTGGCGATGGCAACGACATCCTCGGTCGTTGTTACCCCACACCGACCGGCACCGCAGTCGATTTCAACGAATACTTCCAGATCGGTCCCGTGGCGTTGCGCCGCTTCGGACAGGTCGGAGATATTCTCGATGTCATCGACGCACACAATCGTACGCGCACCCAACTGAGGCAAGCGTGCCAAACGATCGATCTTGGCCGGATCGCGCACTTGGTTGGACACCAAAATGTCTTTGATACCACCGCGGGCGAACACTTCGGCTTCGGACACTTTCTGGCAGCAAACGCCAACGGCACCGCCCAGCTTTTCCTGCAGCTTCGCCACATCTACCGATTTGTGCATTTTGCCATGCACCCGATGGCGCATCCCATGGGCCTTGGCGTAATCGCCCATCTTTTTGATGTTCCGCTCAAGCGCGTCCAGATCGAGGATCAGGCATGGCGTCTGAATTTCACTTTCATCCATGCCGATTGCGGCAGGGATGTCGTAGCCAACTTCAAGCTGATCAATGTTCATCGGTTTATTCATCCTGTTTCTCCTTACCCGTTGAGCCAGGGCAGTTTGTCCAAATCCACGTTGCCGCCTGTGATGATCACTCCGACTCGCTTGCCTCGGAATGTGTCGGGGTTCTTGATTATGGTCGCAAGCGGGACAGCTGAAGATGGCTCCATCACCACCCGCAGGTATTTCCAGGTGAGCTTCATCGCGTCGATGATTTCTTGTTCGGACGCGGTGAAGATGTCGGTCACGTAGTTTGAAACGAAGTGCCAGGTGTTTTCCTTGAGCGGCACCAAAAGACCATCCGCTACCGTTTTCGGGGCATCATCCGCGATAATGTGACCTGCTTTGAATGAACGGTACGCATCGTCCGCCTGCTCGGGTTCAGCCGCGTAGATTGCGGTTTCCGGCGCCAGGTTTGACACAGTCAGGCAAGTGCCCGAGACCATGCCACCGCCCCCGATCGGTGCGATTACCGCATCCACACCATCCGTTTGCTCCAGCAACTCGGCCGAACAGGTCGCCTGACCAGTTATGACGCGCGGGTCATTGTAAGGGTGTACGAATTCACCTCCGGTTCTGGCCTGAACTTCGGCGAATGTTGCTTCGCGGGAAGAGGTTGAAGGCTCGCATTCGGTGATCGTACCACCATAGCGACGTACTGCGTCTTTCTTGGCTTGCGGGGCTGTTCGCGGCATGACCACATTACAAGGAATACCTCGGCGACCCGCAGCATATGACAGTGACAGAGCGTGGTTACCGCTGGAATGGGTGCAAACGCCCTTGGTTGCCATCTCATCGCTTAGACCAAAGACAGCGTTGCTGGCTCCTCGCACTTTGAAAGCGCCGGCCTCTTGAAAGTTCTCACACTTGAAGAACAGCTGTGCGCCAGTCAGGTCATTTAGGTAATCAGACGTCATAACCGGCGTGCGCCGAATATGTGGCCTGATCCTTTCATGCGCTGCCAGCATATCTTCAATAGTCAGGTCAGCAACTGGGATTTGATCCAACATTATGGTCCTCCTCAGGCTGCAGCTTTGGCGTGGCCGGATGTTCCAGCGCGATAAAATTCTTGTGCCGCCGCGACGCCGCTGCCCAGCTCAATTGGATAATTCAGATCGGCCATCGCCATTTCTATCGTGGCCAAACCTGACAGAACCATTACATCCGTCAGACTGCCCAGATGGCCGATCCGGAAGGCTTTGCCATTCAACTCTCCCAACCCGATGCCGAACGAAACGCCGTAGGAGTTAAAGGCATGGTCGGTCAGTTCGTTACTGTCGAACCCTTCGGGCACATAGATCGCGCTGACAGTATCAGAATATAGGTCCGGAGTCTGCGCGACGAGTTTCAGCCCCCATGCGTTGGCCGCGCGTCGAACCCCTTCGGCCAGGCGCGTGTGGCGGGCATAAACATTGTCCAGTCCTTCCTCGAACAACATCTTCAGGCTTTCGCGCATACCGTAGATCAGTTGCAACGGAGGCGTGTAAGGAAATCCACCCGAGGCATTGGCCGCCATCATGTCACGAAAATCGAAGAATGTCCGGGGCAGTTTCGCAGTTTCCATTGCCGCCAGCGCCTTGGGGCTAACACACAAGACTGCCATGCCAGTCGCCAGCATGAACCCTTTTTGCGATCCCGAGACAGCGATATCGACGCCCCATTGATCGAATTCAAATGGCATCGAGGCCAGCGAGCTGACGCAATCCACAAACATCATCGCTGGATGATTTGCCGCGTTCATAGCGTGCCGTACGGAGCTGATGTCAGAACGCACTCCGGTTGCGGTTTCATTGTGGGTTACCAAAACGGCCTTGATGTCGTGCGCTTTGTCAGCTGACAGGATCGCTTCAAAGCGGTCTGCAGGTGCACCAGTGCCCCACGTGCATTCGACGATCTGAACGTCCAGCCCATGCCGTTCGCACAGGTCAATCCAGCGGTGACTGAAAACGCCGTAACGCGCAACCAAAACCTTGTCTCCTGGGCTGAGCGTATTGGTGATCGCTGCCTCCCAACCCCCGGTGCCGCTGGCGGGGAAGGTGATGATCTGACCCTCGGTCGTGCCGAAGACCTTCTTTGTATCCTCCAGCACCGGGGCGAAAGTTTCAACGAAATCCGGGGCGCGGTGATCTTGTGTCTGCACCTGCATGGCAAGGCGCAAGCGATCAGGTATGTTGGTTGGGCCTGGGATAAAGACCGGGTTTTGGTTCGACATGACTCAATCCTCTGCTTTGGAAATAAGTGTCGCTGGAACTGGCTTAGGTTGCAATTTTCTTGAAAAACATTTTCATTTTATTCATTAAATAGATAAGGCGATGAAATGGATGGGAATTTAGTTTCTCAATTTTATTCCCATGGAATAGCGATCTGAAAAACTTGAATCAGTATGGACGCTAATATCGGAAGGTGAGCTAGAAAATGGAGTCTCAGAAAAGGCCTCGTGGTCGGCCGAAATCGATGTTCAAGGAAAGCTCAGCCGGAACCATGCAGTCGCTGGACCGAGCGCTGGGCGTACTTACAACCGTCGCCGGGCTGGAACGTGTCGCGCTAAGTGACCTGGCGCGCGTGGTCGATGTACCAACTGCCACCACGCACCGTATTCTGGTGACATTGCAGAAGCACGGGTTCGTCAGTTTCGACGAAGAGCGGCAAGAGTGGATGGTCGGTATCGAAGCCTACCGGACTGGTGCATCTTTCCTTCGACGCAATAACGTTCTCGAGATTGGTAGGCCGATCCTTCGTCGTCTGATGCTGGACAGTGGTGAGACCGCTAATCTGGCGGTGCCTGATGGGCCAGAAGTTGTCTTTGTCGGGCAGGTTGAAACACAAAATCCGATCCGGGCCTTCTTTCCGCCAGGTGCGCGAACTCCAATGTATGCTTCGGGTACGGGAAAGGCGATTCTGGCTGCTCTGAGCGAGGAAAGTTTAAACAAGGTGTTGGCTCGGACTGACTTGATTGCCTTTACCGAGAACACCAATCTCCCCCAAGCAGGGCTGCATGACGATCTGGCGGAGACCCGTAGGCGCGGCTGGTCTTACGATCATGAAGAGCGCTACGAGGGCATGTCCTGCATTGGCGCGGCGATCTTCAATGATCGCGCCGAACCCTGCGCAGGCATCTCAGTGTCCGGCCCAACTGTGCGGTTCGGCCGCGAACGCGCGCCTGAGTTGGGAACACTGGTGCGTAAGGCGGCACAGGAGATTACTCATTTGAGCGGAGGTAGATCGCCCAGCCAGTGAACCGCGATTACTTGCGCGGCACTTTGGGAATACGTGATTGCGACAGCTTATACTTGTGTCCCGGGTGTGGAGGATGGCCATGGGTGCGGTCCCAGAATCCAGGGCCTCCGCGCTTGAGCCAAAGAGGGACACACAGGATCAGGCCAACAAAGAACCCTCCGGTATGGGCCCAATAGGCAACGCCACCCTCATCAGGATTGCTGGACAGGCTTCCAAAGAACTGAAGGCCCAGCCAGACCCCAAGCATGACAAAAGCCGGGATGGTGAATATCCGAATATAGACAATCAGGATCAAAAGGATATCGACGCGCGCCTTTGGGAAAAGCAGAAGATAACCGCCCATGACCCCAGCAATTGCGCCGGAAGCGCCGATTGTCGGCACCAAAGAGCCAGGTGCCGAGACAACGTGGATAAGCCCCGCGCCGATCCCCGCCAGCAGATAGAATACAAGAAACAGAACATGCCCCATTTCATCTTCGAGATTATCGCCGAAGATCCATAGAAACAGCATGTTCCCGGCCAAATGCATCCAGCCCCCGTGCAGGAACATTGAAGTCACAAGCGTCTCGAGCCCATAGCCGTCGGTGATCCGTGCAGGAATGACGGCGTAGTCGAAGTAGAGCCGATTCATGGCCCGCGCATCGTTCATGATCCCTACATAGCCGAGGAAGATCAGGATATTTGCCGCCAGAAGGGCATAGACGACATACGGAGTACGCCCCGAAGGGTTATGATCGCGGATCGGAAACATGGCGCGACGCTGGGCTTTTCACCGCCCAGCGTCAAGGCCCGGTTATGCCGCACCTCCGAGTAGGGCGGCATTACCTCCGGCAGCGGTCGTATCGACGCAGACATGGCGTTCGCCAAGAACACGCGCACGGTCAGGATGACCGGGTATCAGTGGGATAATCGGACCATTGCGCCGGGCCAGATGCTGCTCGATCTGGCGGGCGGTGTCGTCGTCGCCCCACCACAGAACGCCGGAGAAACCGGTCAGGTTTTCAAGCCGGTGTAAATCCAGCGCTCCGGCCATCCGGACTGCCGTTCCGCCCAAGCCTATAACAGCCTGCGCCTGTGCCTCGGCTGCATCGGGTCCAGGGCCCATACACAAGAGTGGATCACGCGCATATTCGGTCAATCGGTTTGATTCGCCGGTTGGGCCGGGCAGCGATTGCGTGCGAGGTGGGGCAGGTTGTCCTTCGGGTGCGTTCATCTCTGCCGCACTGTCCCAGTGTCCCGAAGAATTCTGCCGATCCGTGGCGCAGAACCGCGCCATATAATTCGGTCCGCCCGCTTTGGGCCCAGTGCCCGAAAGACCCTCACCACCGAACGGTTGTGAGCCAACGATTGCGCCGATCTGGTTGCGGTTGACATAGATATTGCCGGCGTGGATCGCTTCGGTCACATGCTGCACGCGATCGTCGATCCGTGTGTGTAAGCCGAAAGTCAGGCCATATCCTGTGGCGTTGATTTCTGCGATAACCTTGTCGATCTCTTGCGCCTTGAAACGGGCGACATGCAGCACCGGCCCGAATATTTCACGTTCTAAGGCTGAGATGCCGGGGATTTCGATCAGAGTTGGTGCGATGAACGTACCTTCGGGTGGGGTAGAGAGTTCTTTCAGAACCCGCCCCTCTGCGCGCGCTTTGGCGACGTGATCTGCGATACCCTGACGAGCCTGCTCGTCAATGACTGGGCCACAATCGGTTGAGATCAGCCAAGGGTCGCCAACTTGCAGAGCGTCCATTGCCCCTTGCAGCATTGTCAGAACATCCTCGGCGATATCCTCCTGCAGATAGAGACAGCGTAGGGCGGAACACCGTTGTCCCGCTGACTGGAAAGCGCTTTCGATGATCGATTGCACGGCTTGCTCCGGCAAGGCGGTGCTGTCCACGATCATGGCGTTCATGCCGCCGGTCTCGGCGATCAGAGGTGTGCCGGGACGCATATGCTGTGCCATTGCAGACCGAATTTTCAATGCGGTTGCGGTCGAACCGGTAAAGGCCACACCCGAGACGCGTTCGTCCGACGTTAGCGCTGCGCCCACTTTTGGTCCTCCGGGCAACAGTTGCAGAACATCGCGCGGGATGCCTGCTTCGTGCATCAACTGAACAGCGCGATGTGCTATTAGGGGCGTTTGCGGGGCAGGGGCGGCGAGCACGGCGTTGCCAGTTGCCAGCGCGGCCGAAATTTGCCCCGTGAAGATCGCCAGAGGGAAATTCCAAGGGCTGATACAGGTGAAAATCCCGGCAGGTTTGGCCGCCGGAATATTGGCGGCGTAGTAACGTAGGAAGTCGACTGCCTCGCGTAGCTCGGCAACCGCATCGGGTACAGATTTCCCGGCTTCGCGAGCGAGCAGGGCGAATAGCTCGCCGTAATGCGCCTCGTAGAGGTCGGCGGCTTTGTTCAGGACTTCAGCGCGGGTGGCTACCTTGGCCTGCCATGGGCAGGCACTGGCAAGCGCCAGCTCGACATCGGTCGGACTGGCAACAGCGACTGAGCCCGGGCGGTCCTGTGGCCGGGCGGGGTTGATAACAGGCAAATCTGAATCGGGCTGAGCGTCGTCCGAAAGCAATGGCCGGGCGTACCAGTGATGGGCGCGGTAAGCATCGCGCGCAATGTCGACCCGGTCCAGTGTCGGCGTATGATGCAAATCGAACCCTTTCGAGTTCGGACGCTCGGGTGCAAACAATTCTGGTCCGGTCGGCAGTGGTTTTGCAGGTGTCTGAACGGCTTGGAACGGGTCTGCCGCTACAATTTCCGGTTCGACATCTTCATCAACAATCTGGTTGACGAAGGACGAATTCGCTCCGTTCTCCAGCAGACGCCGCACCAGATAGGCCAACAGGTCACGGTGCGCGCCGACAGGTGCGTAGATACGGCAGCGGGCGCTCTGCTTGTCGCGAACGATCTGATGCAGGGTCTCTCCCATTCCGTGCAGGCGCTGGAATTCGAACGGTTGGTCGTCAGCCATATGCAGGATTGCACTGACCGTATGGGCGTTATGGGTGGCAAATTGCGGATAGATGCGGTCGGTCATATCCAGCAGCTTGCGGGCATTGGCGATATAGGACACATCGGTCGCTGCCTTCTGGGTGAAGACCGGAAACCCATCGACGCCTTCGACCTGAGCGCGCTTAATTTCGGTGTCCCAATACGCGCCCTTCACCAACCGCACCATCAGCTTGCGGTCATGACGCTCGGCCATCTCGTAGAGCGTATCCAACACGAGACCGGCGCGCGGACCGTAGGCTTGTACGACAATGCCGAACCCGTCCCAGCCTGCCAGTGCAGGCTCGGCCATGACTTCTTCGATGACCTGCAGCGACAGGGAGAGGCGATCGGCCTCCTCTGCGTCGACATTCAGCCCCATGCCCGCGGCCTTTGCAAGCAGTGCCAGAGCCCGAAGGCGGGGAACCAACTCCTCCATGACCCGCTGTTCCTGCGCCAGTTCATAGCGGGGGTGCAGCGCGGACAGCTTGACCGAGATACCGGGGTTTTCGCGGATGTCTTTGTGGGTGCAGGCTTCGGCAATGGCGGCGATGGCACGGGAATAGGACAGATGATAGCGGGCGGCGTCGGCTTCGGTCCGTGCGGCTTCGCCCAGCATGTCGTAGGAATAGGTGTATCCTTTGTCCTCCATCCCCACAGCGCGCTTCATGGCGGACTGAATGGTCTCGCCCAGAACGAATTGGCGCCCCATTTCTTTCATCGCACGACCCACAGCAGTTCGGATCACCGGCTCGCCCAAACGTTTGATTGCCCCGCGCAAAGCGCCCACTGGCGAAGTCTTGTCCTCATCCAAAACGCGCCCGGTCAGCATCAGCGCCCATGTTGAGGCGTTCACCAGCGACGAGGATGATTGTCCCAAGTGCTTGCCCCAGTCCGATGGCGCGATCTTGTCTTCGATCAATGCGTCGATAGTGTCCGCATCGGGGACACGCAACAGTGCCTCGGCAAGACACATTAGCGCGACGCCTTCATCGGTGGACAGGCCGTATTCGGCTAGAAACACCTCCATCATACCGGGCGACGTGCTGGAGCGAATGTCGCGCACGAGCTGCGCTGCCGCCTTACAGATGTCGGCGCGGTCAGTTTGTGACAGGTCGGCTTGAGCGATCAAAGCGTCCAGCACGGTGGATTGCTCGACGTAGGTTTGGGTATCGATTTTGGTGCGCAGGCTATGTGACATGTGTACTCCGGGGCTTTTGCCTAATATAACTGGTCCTGAGCGGGAGAATGGACTGAATTTTTTATTCTGATAGTCGAATAGACCGAATTTACGGGGGCAGATGATGCGAAACGACTTGTCCGGTCTTGATCAGTTCGATCAGGCCATCCTCACGGCGCTGGCCGAGGATGGTCGCATTTCGGTAACAGATCTTGCGCGCAAGATCGGCCTATCGAAGTCCCCGACACAAGCACGACTCAAGCGGCTTGAGGCGGACGGGATCATCACAGGATACCGGGCCATGCTTGATCCGATCCGTTTGGGCCTTGATCATGTTGCCTTTGTCGAAGTGCGTCTGACGGATACACGCGAAAAGGCGCTGGCTGAGTTTAACGCGGCTGTGCGTAAGGTTGCCGAGATTGAACAGGCCCACATGATCGCGTCAAACTTCGATTACCTGCTCAAAATACGTACCCGTTCGATGTCGGAATACCGCACTGTTCTGGCCGAAAAAATCTCATCCCTGCCGCATGTTGCGAATACCTCTACTTTCGTGGCGATGGAGGCGGTGAAAGAAACGGGGTTACTCGCCCCGCTAGAAAACGGTTGACCTATGGGTTCTGGGGGTCAGGTTAGAGGGGATGAAACTCGCATTTGCCGTTTTGCTTGCCGTCTCTGCTGTGCAGGCCACCGCTGACTGCCCGGTCGCACCCGACCATATCTCTGGGATCGACTCTCTGATCGCGCAGGCTCAAGATGCTTCGACCGAGCAAGAAGCGCGAGGCATCTCCGGCCAGATGTGGCAGCTCTGGACCGATGCTCCGGATGCGAGGTCGCAAACCTTGTTGGATCGTGGAATGTCCATGCGTGAGGCCTGGAATTTGGCTGGAGCGTTGGCAGAGTTCGATGCTCTCGTTGCTTACTGTCCTGAATATGCCGAAGGGTACAACCAGCGCGCCTTTGTCAATTACTTGCAGCAAAACTATGGGGCGGCTCTGATTGATCTGGACCGGGCCATAGCGCTCTCGCCGAACCATGTTGCGGCGCTCAGCGGGCGGGCATTGTCGCTGTTGGGGCTGAAGCGCTTAGATGAGGCACGCGCGGCGCTGAACCATGCACTGGAATTGAATCCCTGGCTATCCGAGCGTGCCCTGCTTGTCCCGGGGGGGCTACTTGACCCGCCGGGTGAGGATATCTGAGCCAAAGCTGAAAACGCCCCCGAACCCGAGTTCGAGGGCGCTCTCACTCATTGGACCGGTTTAGCCAACAAGCCCGTTATCGGTACGTTTGATCGCGATCACCGATGAGCGTGGCGTACCTCCATCGGGCCAATTGCTGCCGGGGTGCTGGATGCCCACGAACATGGTACGCAGATCGGTAGACCAGGCCAGGCCGGTGACCTCGCAGCCATTAGGACCGGTCATAAAGCGCACGATCTCGCCGGTGACCGGATCACCAACCAACATCTGGTTATTGCCATTGCCAGCGAAATCGTCTTCGTTGTTGTCTTTGCCATCCGTCTGAATCCAGACCAGACCTGTCGAGTCGATCGCCATACCGTCTGGCGAGTTGAACAGGTTGCCCTCATTCACGTTCGCTGAACCAGCGCGGTCGTCCGAATGTACGGTCGGGTTTCCGGCCATGACATACAGGTCCCAATCAAAGCCAGTGGCCGCGTGATCCTCATTCGCTGGGCGCCAGCGCACGATTTGACCGTATTTGTTGGCGTCGCGCGGGTTTGGACCGTTGGCCGACGTATTGTCGCCACCAGCATTTGGCTTCACGCCGCGGTTCTTGTTGTTGGTCAGACAGCAATAGGCCTCAACCGCAACAGGGCTTGAGGCCACCCATTCCGGGCGGTCCATGGTGGTGCCGCCCACTGCCGAAGCGGCCATACGGGTAAAGATCAGGATCTCGGCCGCATCCATACTTGTAGAAACGGGCGTCAAAGGCAGCCATTCACCGCTCATGTCGTCGTTAAATTTGGCGACAAAAAGTGTTCCGTCATTCAGCAGGTTTTCGCTGTCGACACCGGGAGCGTAGGCAGCGTTCGAGACGAATTTGTAAAGGTACTCGCCGCGCTCATCGTCGCCCATATAGACCACGACACGACCGTCGGCTGCCAGCGTCACCTCGGCATTTTCGTGCTTGAAGCGGCCCAGACCGGTGTGCTTGACCGGGGTGCTGTCGGGCTTGGTCGGGTCGATTTCAACGATCCAGCCTGCGCGATGTGGTTCGTTAGGGTTTTTCGAGGTGTCAAAGCGTGGATCAAACAACTCGTAGCCATTCCAGCTTTTGGCCTTGATGCCATAGCGCTTCATGCCATCTGCAACCTTCTGGTCGTAGCGGGCATTTTCGTCAGAGGAGCCGAAGTAACCGTTGAAATTCTCTTCGCAGGTCAAGTAGGTGCCCCAAGGCGTCTTGCCCGAGCCGCAGTTATTCATCGTACCCAGCGCCGCGGTGCCGGTGGGATCAGATTCGGTCTTCAGCAACTCGTGCCCCGCAGCAGGGCCGGCGATCCTCATCGGCGTATTATGGTGGATCCGGCGGTTAAAAGGACTGTCCTTGACTGCCACCCAGCCCTCAGGGCCTTCCTTGATCTCCATCACGGTCACGCCCTGAATGTTTTGGAGTTTCAGAACGTCATCTGCGCTGGCAGGCACTCCCTCCTGTGCAGCAGGCAGGTTTATCTTTCGGTTCGGATATTCGTGGTTGATCGCAATCAACTCGTGACCCTGGAATGAAAAAGTTTCCATCCCATCGGTGTTCTCACCAAAGATCTTGTCAGAGTTCTCAACCGAACCACCATCGGTCAGATCATAACCGTCCGCTTCCGAAAACAGCGGATCACCCCAGCGCATCAGCATCTTCCACTCATAGCCTTCGGGCACGTGGACGGTGCCATCGGTCTGGGCAGGGATCGGGGTGAAGGCAAAGCGCGAAGCTCCAACAGCCTGTGCTGCGGTTGAGGTCAATAGACCTGCACCCATGGCTGCAGCACCCGATCCGAATGCTACAACACCCGCCAGAAATCCGCGGCGAGAGACAGCACTTTCGACGACGCGATCAAAATCGTTTTCCTCGGGGCGAGGGAAGTGCAGCTCATCCCAATCATCGGCGGACATGTTTGTAGGATCGAAGTCTTTCATGGATAGCTCCTGGCTGTCGGAATGCAATTTCGTTCAGCGGGTGTAGGGCGCTCACATGACAGAAATATAATAGTTTTATCAAATAATTTTTACACGTCGTTGGGGGGCAAACCAGTACAGATTTGCCCACGGGTCTGAACAAATTACAACCACTACATAGGTGAGGACGGCTAGGCAGCTCTCACCTTGCTGCGGCAATAGCAGGATGCGTGAACCGGAACCGTCGCGCGCGCCACCGCCTGATCCAGCAGGAGTTTGATATGCCGCGCTTCAGTCTCTTCGCCGCGCTGCACCAGACATTCGTGCAAGCCATGAAGACTCCAGATATTGCGCGGATGCTGGCAGGCGCGCGCCAGCGTATCGTCTAGGCCCAGATCGGCGCGGTAGACCGCTTCAGCCTCGTCAAATTGACCAGCCTCCATCAACAATGCGCCCAACGCGTGGCGCGTCGGCTGCATCCAGCCCCAGGGTTCGTCATAGACCAATGCGTCATCCAGTTCGACCGACCGACGTAGATGGGTTAGTCCGCCTTCCTGGTCTCCGGATTTGAAAGCGATCTCACCATCCATCATGGCTTCGCCAATCATCAAAACATCCTCGGCTGTATTGTTGAAGACCAGACGGCTTTCGGGCACCGCCTTGCGCGCCTCAACAGCCACTTCACGTGCTTGTTTGGCGGCGTCCAGCTGTCCCAGGTTTGCAAGTGCGACCGCGCGTGCCTGTTGAATCGCGGCCGTTGTGTAGCTGTATAGTTCGGCATCTTCGGGCAGTGGTTCATCCAGAATTTCCTGCCACATCCCAAATCGGACCATGACATGGACCTTCTTGCCATAGAAAGATTCAAACAGGTCTGGGAAGAACCGGATCACATTGTCAGGCAGCATCCGCATCAGCTCTTCCGATGCAGCGAGTGCCTTTTCAGGCTGCCCGAGGAACATGGCGCCGTAGGCTTCGAAATGCACATTGTGGATACGATAGACGGTATAAAAGTTCTCGCCCCCTGCCATCAATTCGTACTTCTGATCAACGGCTGCGGCTCGATGATTGCGCCAGACGACATTCTGGTAGTCACCACAAAGAACATCGATATGCGTGGCCATATGCACCAGGTGTCCGCTATCTGGGACCAAATCGACCAGCCGATCCCCGTGTCGCAGGGCCTTTTCGGGTGTAGGCGACATCTCCATCAGATGGATATACATATGCAGCAGCCCTGGGTGGTCCCAAGCGCTAGGCAGGTTATCAAACGCTGTTTCCAATACGGTCTGTGCCTCTTTGGTCGAAGCCCCTTCGGCAGGTATCCCTTTCTTCAAATCCCAAAGCTGCCATGGGGTGCGGTTCATCAAAGCCTCGGCAAATACGGATGAGACCTCAAGATCGTCTGGATTGTTTGAATAGACCTCACGCATTGAGTCCGCGAACGCGTCATTCCAAGGTGTGTAATCCTCAATATCGGGGTCCGAAGGAAAACGATGTGATATCGCTTCGATCAAAGCGGCCTCGACCTGCGTAGATGTTTTGCGCAAAGCCATAGCCGCCTCGATTGACTGTTGGGCTTTCTCGAGCGTTGCGGCTTTTTCATCGGGCTCAAAAAACTCCCACGGCTTGTTGTAATTGGGGCCAATGGCATAGGCGACACCCCAATGAGCCATGCCACATTTCGGGTCATATGTGAGTGCTTGTTCGAAACAGGCGGCTGCGGCCTCATGATTATATCCGAACAACCAGACCAGACCCTGGTCGAAAAGTTCCTGAGCTTTATCGGATGAAGTTGTTATGGCACGACTATACGTGCCGAGGTCAAATTCGGTCATCAATCAATCCCCCGTGTGATATCCGCCGAGGAAGAGCGAGCAGCGCCTGTCGGCGGATGTTTGAAGGATAGCACATTTTGAGCGGGGCTTTGGGGGCACTACGAATATCGTCCGAAAAAGCGTGTATCGGAATGATTTCGCTTCTTGGCGATCGTGAGTGCATGGAATACTCAGCGTCCGTGCTGAGAGGGCGTTGTGTAGTGGTAAGACCTTTTCTTCCATACAATGATGATCAATTTCACTGCGTATCAATTGGTCGCAGTTGCTATCATACCCGTTCCGACAAAAAGCCGAGAAAATGTCGAAGCTCACAGAGACATTCGCACTGAAGGTTCCGCAGACAAAACAGGGCACCGCCAAACACTGAGATGGCGAGATAAAGGAGCTTGTTCTCTTTGTCGGGAAACAGTCAAAGACCAGGTACTATCAGAAAGACGCTGGGGGCCAAACGCGACGGGTATTAATCGCGCGCCATCCGATGATCTCGGCAGATACCAAACGCCAGGGTGCACTGGGATATGCGCTGGACTGGGGCAGGGGAGCCCGTAAGCGTATTCAGATCGGAGCGCCGACGCTAGAGACAGCCATGGGAATCTACCTTGCCCGCACAAAGCTTCGGGCTGAGGTTCACCGGTCGTGCGTGCGCCCGCAGTTCGAGCTGCATTTGGAAGATTGGCTGCGCTTGCCACTGGATGAGATCAACAAGTCGACGATTGATAAGTATCACAGAGCGATGGCGGCAACGCCATCTTCGGCAAGCCACCTTTGGAAGTAATTCCAGACGGTCTGGATCTATGCGCTTCATATTCATGACTTGCTGGAAAGCCCGACGATGGCCATTGAATGGTATGAAGAAAAACTAGAAAGGGCAGATCATCGATTATCAGTGCGTCTGGCGTCAAACAGTGGACCATCTCAACAACCCCATTCATAAGTTTTTCTACGAGCTGCTTTTGTTCACAGGCTTTCGCAAGACCGGGGGTTTGACGTTGGAATGGAGACAGATCCATGAAGATCACATCCATTTCCCGATGACCAAGAATGGGCGCAGCTTTGTTCTTCCCATCTCACAGGTACATCACGAGATACTGGCCCCTGTGCGCGGTCTGCATCGGCAATGGGTGTTTCCGTCACCCAAATTCCCCACAGGTCATCTGAAGGGACCTGAGCGCATGCAATGGTCCTGTCATGCCCACCGTCGAACCTTTGCAACAGTGGCAATGGAAGCAGGGATACTCGAAGAGATAGTTGGCCGTGTGCTGAACCACACACCGCTTTCGATCACCGGACAGCGCTATGTGAAACCGTCTCTCGACGCGCTCAGGCCCGCGATGGACACTGTTTGCGATGAACTGAGCGCTCGCGCGAGGCGGGAGCGGACAATTTTTTGATTGCCAAGGGGAGGCCACTTCCGTGTCAGGGGGTAGAAAGATCGACCCAACAAAACCATTGCGAGCGAACCTGGATGGTAAACCAAATCGCAAACGGGAGCCCTATGATAAGATCTTGCATGTCTATGCGGCACGCGCATTGGATAAACCGAAGATCGATCTTGCTGTCTTTCCAGACGTGATACGCAGGTTCTGACCGAATGGGCGTTTGGCGCCGGCGCTGGGTGAACAGAGCTTGCAGTGGCATAGCGGTCTTGCCTCTCTGTGCCGTCCGGAGATTGAAAGCCAAGTTGGGGCAGCAGCAAAGCTCCACCAGGAGCACACTCAGCGCCTGTTTCTCAAATGGCGCGATAAGGATTGGAGCTTCGAAAACCGGTACGACTCGCTTCCCGAACCCGGAAGAAAACGGCCAGCACGTCGCGGTGCGCATTTATGCCCTGGTCTGCCTATCCCAGATCGAGAGTTCTTGAGCGAGGCCTATCTGTCGCAAGTCCTGCGGCCTTATGCGAGAGCAGAGTGCGAATGTCGTCAGATCTTTTGGAGGCATTTGCTTGACGGGCACACGCATGGTCATTGGATTGGGTCGCGCCGCTTGACTGATATCCGGCTCATTGCCGTATGCAGTCCAGATTTTCTGCGACCTGATTGGCCGATGGGGCTGGAGACTTTGCTGACGCTGCCGCTGCTTCAGGACGCGCACCGGCGGTGGGAAAAGCTGATCGATGAAACGGGGTATGGAGACACGCATAAGATACTCAACTTCGACCGATCTGCCTTGGCTCTCGATGCTGCCATCGGGGGTCACGGCCTGGCAATCGCGCCGACCTACATGGTGGAAAATGATCTCCAGTCAAAGAATCTGGTGGAGGTTTGGGTCGATCCTGACCCCTCTGATGACGGGCTCTATATCTCTTGGGCAAAGCACCATTTGGGCCAGACCCGCATCAAGCGGATCGTGGATTGGATCGCTTCAGAATTTTGAATGAAACGGACCTTCGGTTCGGGAAAACGAACGGTGGCAAAGTTCGCGAAATGTGAGTTGATGTCGCTCGAAGTTCGCTGTTGCGGCGAATGTCCGGAAAGCGGGCTGCATCCGCAGCATTTGAAGACGATGCTCAAGGTCGGCAATGGGCCGGTCCTTGACGGTGGCGCAAGCCCGAGGCAGGGTGAATGCCGCTCTGAAAAAAACGCCAGCTTGGAGGTCGAAATGAATGATGGATCAGCAAGTTCCGGGCCAATACTGAGGTTGTTCCAAGTCCAAACAAAGCCTGGCCGTGCGGGTGAACTGATCGCGAAATTCGGGGTGACTTCCGCGGAATTAGTGCACGGGCGCCCCGGGAACTTGGGTTATTTCTTCGGCCACGGTGTCGGCATGGATGACGACTATGTCGTCTTTACATCGGTATGGCGCGACATCAAAGCGGTGCAAGCGCTGTTCGGGGAAACGTGGCAGGAGTCTTTCCTTCCCCCAGGCTACGAAGAGCTAATCGAAGAGTGCTCTATCCGCCATATAGATGTGGGGCAAGGCTGGCATTTGGACTTTTCCCATGGGACTTAGGTGGGCAGTACTGGGACATATTGGTTTCTACAAAGTCTCTACCGCGATGGTCCGACAGGGTGGGTTTTTCGCGGTGTAGCGAAAGTACGGTTTGGTGAAGGTCCGAATTGGGCCACTACCAACGGCTGCTGTCAAAGCGGACTGCCCGCAGTTCTACTCCGAGCCCCCGCTGTGAATTCAATATTCTCGATACGTGCACTTGCTGCACAAATCCTTCTGCAAGTGCGCGAATTTTCGTGCTGAAACGCGGCCTCAAAACCAGTCAGTAGAGACAACCTCAGCACTTATCCGAAAATGGACTCACAATGCGAGCACGGAGCTGACATTTCAGAGTTTCGGTATTCACTTGAACTGCCTCTAATCGCTAATGTCACAACAGTGCCAAAAACGCGACAGTGCATTGGCGGTTCATGTTGAGACCAAAACGTCATAGGCTGTGAAATGGGCTGCAAACGGAGGAACTAATCATTATACGAACAATCGTACTCGCGTTTGTGGCAAGCGTCATTGCAAGCCCTTCTTTTGCGACGTTTCTTGTGTCCTGTGAAGCACCTGATGAGTCAGGCGTTGCGGTAGCATTTGGCTTTGGATCCGTACCCGGCCTTGCGATTGTCAGCGCGACTATCCACGCCGATGGACAGGACTGGAGCATGACAGAGACAGAAGGTGCGCTACCCCTTGTTTTGGCACAGGGGGCTGCGGAGAACACGCACACATTGCTGGATTTCACCGATCCTGAGTTTGACCGCATTGTTGCATCAGTGCGGCTGATAACGGCTGTTGAAGGCGACGACCAAATCACCGTTGGCACGCTCAAGATCCCGGAGGTCGGGGTCTTTCCGCTGGTCTGTGAAGGACCATGACCCCCATCTTCGCTAGAAACGTGTGGGCGGGCACGGGGAGCAAACCAATGCCCCCGCCCTAGTGAATGAACATCCAGTAATAGCTTCATTTTCCGTTTTTTAGCGATCTCAGCCCACACCTGGCCTATAGATATGAGGTTAACTCCCGGGACATGTACAGAAGTGGCATTTTCTAGCTACATTCCAGACTACGCCCGCCCGGCAACCTTCTAACGGCCGTGCCACCGCAGGAGACAGTCGCATGATCCAAGAAATATATCGACCCGGAGATCCAGTGGCTGACATTCTCTTCAATTGGCTTCCGTTTCTTGGGATGGTTGCGCTCGGCGTAGTAGGATTGGTCATCACCGCGCGGGGCTATCGGCACTATCTGAATTCGACATATTTGAAGCGAGCCGGTCGACCTGGGCAGGCGCGTGTGACCGACAAATGGGTCAAGAAGGGCCACGTTGGTCGCGACGAACGGAATCGCACCAAACCTTCGAAACGTCACTTTTTGCGCTTCCAACTTTTGGATGACCCGCGCGCATTTTCCCTAAAAGAAGTCGCTCCGATAGACCTTTGGAACGCGGTCGAGGTCGGCGACATTGTCGACGTGCTCTATCACCCGCAGCGGCGCTTGATGCGCCTTGCTGCCTGGACGAACTACAGCGGGACAAACGCAGGTGCAGCCCAGATGGCAATTGGTGCGGTCATGCTGTCAGCAGCCGTCGCTTCTGTTTCAGAAGGCGCAGTCTCGGCTTTGCGAAGTCCTGAGCAGAGCATTGCTGGCGAAAAATGGGTTCGTAGCAAGGCAGAGGTTTTAAACATGGGCAAGCCCGCGGATCCGTATCTGCGCATGTTTGCTCCAGGGTCCCGGATGATCCGCGTCGTGTTCGGAGAAACCCATGGAGGCGCATTCTTAGGGAATGAGCGCATTATCCATGTCACTCCAGCAGAAATCGAGACTTACGACATCGACGAAGGCGCGATCCTAGTTGCCTGGATGGACCCGGAGAATGAATTCAATGCTATTCTGGACCTTGAGCAGCGTGACACAGATTTGCGTTGATTGTTTTGGATCGAATTGTACGGCGATAAATACACTCAGACGGTGGGTTTGTCCCGGATTGTGTCATTGATCGCGGTTGCAAAGAAAGTGCAGTTTTGATTCTGAAAAAGTCGAAGTACTGAATGACCAAATTGGCAACGCGAGCATCGACATCGCTTTGTGTCTAGACAATGTCTGCGACACTTTATGATCGCCTGGGAGGGACGGATGGTATTCGGCGAATAGTTGACACTCTGGTGGACAATCACTCCAAAAACCCAGTTGTCTCTGCTCGATTTGCAGGAAGTGATATGAAGCACCTCAAGCAAATGGCGGGGGACTTCTTTATTACTGGTTCTGGTGGACCTGAGATCTATGCAGGCAAGGATATGGTTAGCGCGCATCGGCACATGAACATCAGCGGAGACGAGTTTGTCGCAGTATTGGACGACGCCGTGAACGCACTAAAGGCAAACGACGTTGGTCAACGGGAGCAAGAGGAAGTCTGGTACATTCTATATAGCCTCAAAGGGCAAGTCGTTGGGATTTGAGTATTGCGTGAACGGAGTGCACACAGATGAGTGAAAATTCGGTCATTGGATTATTTTTGTGAGGAGCAGGTATCGCTCGGGTCTTGTTGAACGTCCACTGATGGTACCAATTGACAGTGAGGCTGAGAGCTTTTTCTTGGTCTTATTCTTGCTGTCGTACTGCGTATGATCGCGTTGGGAAAAAAGTGGTGTGCTATATGGTAAAACTATCTGCAGGAACTTTCTTCCTTGTTGTGGCAGTTTCAGCCACTATCGGTGCGGCAGCCACAGCGGTGGAGTGTAGCAACGCCGGAGGGTTAACCGAAATGATAAATGGAGAAGCGGTATGTTCTTTTCCCAGCAGAACTTGCCCAAGTGAATGGAAAACATATCAGTCGCTCAGACAATGGCGCCCCAAAACTTGTGGAGGCTCGCAATGCACGGGCAAAGATGAATGCACCACGAAGCAGGGTTGGTCAACGAATCCACCTATGTGTGTCTATGAGAGCGGTAGAAATTCTGAAGGTGATTGCACCAAGAGAAACGAATGCGAGGCGGACCGAGTTGTTCGGGTAGCCTGCACCAAATGAGTTTGAGGTGTTGCTCCAGCGACTCCAAGAAACCTTGAAAAAAATTCATTCGTGCATTGTAGGCAGCACAGATGTTCGCCTTGGGCAAGTGTTGCAAGAGTCAAAAACTTGGCTTCGGGCAAATACTGACGGCAGCTAAGTCCGCACTTCGGTCGTTAATCTGAACTCGTCGAATGACCGGTGTGAGCCCACTTTGGCCGATGATGCCCGTTGCCCGTATTACGGAAATAAGCAGCCAAGCGTTGCGACAGCAAATATGACGCTTTGCATCGACAACGATGCGACGCGTTTCATCAGTATCTGATCAGAGTATCCAGTATCGCTTGCCGCGTTGCGTCATCATTTTGGAAAATCCTGCCGACGAGAAACTCAGATGGAAACTCCGGCCACGTTTTGCGCATTTCGGAAATAAGTCGCTGAGCTTCTTCGGTATGTCCCGACTGATCCTGCGCAACGGCTTGGAACAGGAGAGAAGGAGCACTTACAGGCGCACCGGCTGCAGGCGCGCCTTTGAAGGCGTCCACAACGCCTTCGTAATTTCCGAGCATCAGTTGCGATACACCCCAAATGTTTCGTGCGCCAAAGCGGCCCGATCCTGACCTGAGTCTTTCTGGATCGCTAACCTCAGCCGCAAGATCTGGGGCGCCCGCCATGATGGCAGTGATGCCAACAAGATCCAGAATATGACCATCATTCGGCGCAAGCTTGGCCGACAGTCTTGCGTATTTCATAGCCTCGACTGGATTGTTTTGGGCGGCCAAAACCCAACCATTTGCACCGTTTGCCCACGCATCAGTGGGAGATAGATCAAGCGCTATTCCCGACATCTCGGCAGCTTGGCTAAAAAGGTCGTCTCTTTGTGCCTCATCAGGGGACAGCATGGCCAAAGTCGCCAGGACCTGTGCCGATCCGGCATAACCGTCGGAGAGTGCGGGGTCGAGCTCCGCGGCATGCTGAAACATTCCCAGTGCTATTTGCTGGCGCTTGATATCAAAAACAGGGAAAAACATCCCTCGGGCTTGATCCGCAAGATTAGCCGCCTGAAGCCTTGTCAAAGATTGCTCACCAAGAGCAGTTCGCTCAGCCTGTTCGATAGATTGGGCTGAGGGCAAAGCTACCTTGTTATCCCGAGTGAACCAAAAGCCAGCCACCGCAATCAACACTAGGCAACCCAGCCCAATTGGCAGCAGTTGTACCAGACGTCGATTCCCACCAATCAGATCGCTGTCCTGAGCGGTTGAGTCGTCGCTTCCTGTCTTTCTTCCTTGCGAAAACCGTGGCTTGTATCCGCCGGAATCAACAAAAATTCGAACTCCCTCACCGTCCCATTGATCTTCATAAAACTCATGTAGCAGTCGCCGCAGGCGCCTGGCTTCGACGCGGACAAGGTTTCGACCACCAGTGCCATCAATACTCCGACCGTAGACTTCGACCGCGATTGCTTTACCCCGGATCTGGGTACCACGACCCGCGAGAGTTTCTTCGACCACGTATGTAAGAAATTGTTGGAGTCGAGGCGAAGCCTGGAACGCGACGCTGGAGACAACGTTCTGAAGTGCCTGTCGGACAAGCTCCGGCGATGGCGGTGCAACATTTTGATCTATCGGCAATTCATTAGCTTGGTTCAAAGCAAACTCACCCCCAACTCACGGTGACTCACTTGGCGCATGTCGTCAACCGCACTCATCTTGATGTGAGAATAGATAGTGGGAACCGGGGATTATCTAGTGACTTGGGAACTGAGTGACGAGCTTCCAGATCTTTCCGATGCGCTTTCAGGGCGTACCGAAACGGATGCGTTACTCAGCGAGGCAATCGAAGACCTAAAGAAAGTTACAGCGCTGTTGGATGACACATCGATCACAGCCACAGAACGCGCGGAATGGGCCCACATCAGATCCGAACTCGTGAACGAGCTTCGCCGGATGGTGAAGCGCAACCTTCGTAGCATTTCCAACTAAGGGCACAGCCATGACAAAAGAAGACAACGGCAAAGAACTTAAGAACGAACAGATCCAGAAATCTGACGACATCGAAAACCCTTCCCGGCGACACGTTATGCAGGGACTGGCAGCAGGTGCGGTCGCAACCGGTGCCGTTAGCTACGGTACAGGAACTGCACAGGCGCACCCCGGTGATGGGCCACTAGGCGAAAGCCTAAAGAACCCGTACGGCGGCAGGCCTGCCGGAGGCATCACTCTGCCGGAGTACTTCCGTCCTACCAAATACATGACGGGCTCGAATGCGAACTATTTCCCGCTTTCCGAGGACCTCGGTCCCGACGAAATGCGGATATCGTTCTGTGGTTCGACGCCATTTCCGCCCCGCGAAGATCAGGCTGGGACTTGCATCATGGTCGAATTGGGTAATGGAAAGAGGTTCTTCTTCGACTTCGGCTCGGGCTGCGTCCGCAACATTATCGGGATGCAGGTTCCGGGGCAGTTGATCAACGACATCTTCATCACACACCTGCATGTCGATCACTATGCAGACATCCCTTACATCTACCCGTTCCGGGCTTGGTCTGGTGGATACACGCCGCTGCGCATTCACGGCCCTTCTGGTCGGACACCGGAGCTTGGTACAGCCGGAATGGTGAAAGGCATGCAGCAGATGCTCAAATGGCATCTTGAGGCCTTCGATGTGTTCCCGATTGGGGACGGCTACGAGATCGAAGTTAACGAATTCGATTTCCGTCAAGAAGGCGGCATCGTCTATGACGAAGATGGCGTGACTGTTCGGTCCTGGCCTCGTAGCCACGCCAAAGACGGTGCAGTCGGGTATCGGCTGGATTGGAACGGACTGAGCTTTGTTTGGACCGGCGACGGCCGCCCCGATGAACTGAGCCTTGAATACGGAAAAGGCGTCGATGTGTTTGTGACCGAAATGTCCGGACAGGATATCGGTCAGTTGATGACCTACAAGTACGGCCTGCCGCAAGAGCTGTTCAACTACACAATCGATACGCATCATACATCGCACTATGCGGTCGGTAAGATGATGGCTGAGGCGCGCCCACGGCTTGCAATGGTAACCCACTATACGCAAGACGAGGATATCGATGCCGAAATGCTGGCGGGAATCCGTGCCCACTATGATGGGCTGTTCGCTTGGGGTTTGGACGTCGCTGTCGTCAACGTCACCAAAGATGCAATCTGGTATCGCAAGGCGACACTTCCCGGAAAATCTGGTTCGGTCGCGCCATTCCGCGAATTGGGCAAGATGGAAGCGGAAGGCAAGATCACCTTGCCGGATGAAATCAAGCCGCCAGCACCGCGGTCATCACGTGCCGAACAGCAGGACCAGAAATACCGCGATATGGAGATCGATCCGAAAGAATACTATCCAGCTGACGTATTCCGTGCTCCCGATCCCGAGTGGCCCAGCGATTTCGTAATCAAGGTCGATGACGTCATCCCGAATCGCAAGAAGAAGGCGGAGTAACGGCATGATCGAATTTGGGTCGTCATCCGCAATCCCTGTAACGATCCTTACCGGCTTTCTTGGAGCCGGTAAGACAACACTTTTGAACCGCATCCTGACCGGCAATCACGGGTTGCGGGTTGCGGTTCTGGTGAATGACTTTGGATCAATAAACGTTGACGCTGACTTGGTCGTCGGTCTCGAAGATGATGTGATGAGCCTTGCGAATGGCTGCGTTTGCTGCTCGATCCGAGATGACCTGATCGAAACGGTAGAAGCCGTTCTCGCCCGGCCTGAGAAACCAGAATACATCGTCCTTGAAGCAAGCGGAGTGTCGGATCCATCGTCAATCGCGATGACATTTACAGATCAAAAGTTTCGGGACATGATCCGCTTGGACAGCCTCATGTGTCTTGTCGATGCGGAACAACTATTTGCTGCACCGGAACAAATGGAACTGAAGCTCCGTCAAATTGCGTTTTCGGACATGGTTATTTTGAACAAGGTCGACCTCGTCGACAGGGCGGCTGTTCAAAGGGTGCACGATTGGCTCGGATCTCGCTTCCGTCGATATCGCCTGGTCGAAGCTGTCAACGCAGACGTCCCACTGGATATACTTCTTTCAGTTGGTCGTTTTGCCGCCGAACAGCTAGAAACAGAAATACCCGATCATCACGAGCATGGACCGGATTGTGGTTGCCACCACTCTGATCACTCGGACAGCTTCTCAACAACTATGATGAAAGCTGAAAGCCCGATAAGCTTGTCTTCTCTTCGGAGTGCAATTCGAAAGCTTCCGGGCGACGTTTATCGCCTCAAGGGCTTTGTTTTTAGCGAGGAGGATCCGGATCATCGCATTCTTGTTCAGGTTGTCGGAAAGCGCATGGACATCGCAAGGGACGGCGCATGGGGCCACCGAAAACCTGAAACAAGGCTTGTTGCAATAGGTGCACCTGGGGCACTTTCGGAATACGAGCTTTCCGATGCGTTGTTGGCGACCGCATAGCAGCAAGTTAGACCAAACTTGTTTGCGTGTGTTTCTTGAATTCCTACACGTAACAGCTCGAAAGCCCGCAGCGCCGCGGACCAAACATGGAGAAAAACCTAATTGCTGAAGCAGTTTAGGAAATGGAGCCAAGCGATCAGATTGTTCGCACCTGCCACTGCGTTTGTCTTGTCAGGCACGGCTTTATGCGCAAAGGACGTCTCAAGTCGTGAACTTGAAGATACAACCCCAAACCTCGGATTGCCGAGTTCAGCTGGAGGGCAAGAGGCCGAGTTGCTTTCTGCGTTCCACGGGCTCGAGGCGTTGCCCCGTGTAGCAAATCTGATTTGCAAAGGTTCCAGGGGCAAAGACGGGATGCCTGTTATTTTTTCTACCCAGGTAGATCTGGAAACTTTGCAAGCTGGTGACTTCAGAGTCGTAACAAAGTCAGGCCAGATCGGAACAATGCACTGCGCGTCAGTGATGCCTGCTACCGATCCCGGTGAATTGCGCACTGTGCTTCTCATCGGGGATTTTGGTAACGTTTCCGAGGATCCACCGGTTGAAGTCGAGATTATTGGACACCTTCATTCCATCGATGGAACGCTTGATTTTCGAGGTGCCACTGTCGCCGTGACTCCGCTGGAAGACGGGCCGTCATTGATCTTTGCCGAGGTTGTTGAAGATTGGACTTTGGTCGGAAATTTGGGACCGCGCCGAACCAGAGGAAGCCTTTGTCCAAGTGAAAACATCGTACAAGCCATTAGAGTAACTTGGGCGGGTGGCGTTACGCTGGCCAATGGTAAGGAACCTGGCAATGTGGAACGTGATCTGTATAGTATCATCGTAGAGGCCGAAGATGGATCTCAACGCACAGTTAGGCCCGCCGCGCTTGCCGATCTGGGTGACGGGGACAATAACCACATGCTCTGCCTTGATACTAAAGATCGACCTATCTCGGTTTCCTTTCCAGCCGGCATTTTGACGGATCCGAACGATGATTTGAACCCAGAAACCAGCGTAATTGTCTCAATATCCAATTAAGAAACGGCTTTACGTTTGTTCGAAGGGACGCTTGGCCGAAAATGCTCGGCCGGGCCGGTTACGGGTATTGCAGCGGTGAATGAGAATAAACGGACTTGTTCACATCTCGGATATTTCAAAATCGGTTTTGAAGGTCCGCTTTGGGCTGAGAGCGTTCATTGCTTTATGCTGAGTGGACGGCGACTCTGTCCGCGTTGCAGACTTTGAGCGGAATTGTCCGACCGGCGGCACGAACCCCAAAGCGGTCAATAGGATTGCCAATCTTGAACACCGTCCATCAGGAGTAGCTAGAAAACCGAGACTGGCCGAACATTTTGCGATGTTCGGCAGGGGTCAGTCCTGTCTTTCGCTTGAACAACCTTCTAAACGACGGCGTATCGGCATAGCCGACCGCTTCTCCGACCTCCACCACGGAGCAGTCGGTAGTTTCAAGCAACTGCCGGGCCTCTTCAATTCGCAGCGCCAAAACGTAATCTTGCGGTGACTTATTCGTGGCTTTGCGGAAGCGTCGTGCAAACGTAGTCGGCGGCAAGCCGGAACGTTTGACCATTTCTGCGACTGGGTTATCGATGGCGTAGTTGTCAGAAATCCATAACTGAACCTGTGAGATAACGGCGTCAGCATGAGGTGCCGTAGTAATCATTGAACTGAACGGTGACTGGAGTTCTCCGCGGTTGGCCATAAGCCAGACTTTTGCTGCCCGCACCGCCCTTTGCGTGCCGCCGTAATGCGCGATCAGGAACGTAGCGAGTTCCTGCCACCCGGTTGTCCCACCCGACGTTACAGGTCCGCGAGCCGCATCAGCAAAGCAAAGGCCGCGGTCGATGCGAAGCCGCGCATTTGGATAGAACCTTCGAAAAAGGCCTTCCCAAGCCCAATGTGTGGTCGCTTCAACCCCATCCAAAATACCTACTTCCGCCAAATAAACCGCACCTGTGCAGGCTGACACAATACGCGTCTTGGCCAAGTCGCGCTTGGCAAGCCACCCCAAACAAGGATGTTGTTCGGGGTCGAGCCGGTCGTGCGGTGAAAGTGTCAGTCCAGGTACGATCACAATATCAGCGTCGCCTGCGTTCTTAAATGTCTGGTCTGGCGCGATCCATATGCCACTTCCGCAACGAAATCCTTCAATGTCCGGGCCAACGAGACTGACGTCGAACACCGGCATGGGTTTCTCGCCGCTCACCAAATGTTCCCAGTCCCGCCCTGCGGCAACCAAAGTGTCATATAGGCCAAATACGCTGGAGGCGCTGGTTTCAGGGGTGGCAACGATCTGAACCGAAAATGGCATCGGGAAAATTCCCAAAGTGGTGAATTTGCCCCCTTTTTAGCTGTTCCGCCACTCACGCCCAACGAAAAATGTCGCGCAGTCTTCAGGGGCACGTAGCCCGCTGGAGGTATTAGTGAAGATGAACGCAGTTTGGAGTATATTTTTCGACACTGAAAAGCAGACCATTCCAAAGAGGTCCGCCTCAGGAGGACTCAGCCCAACAGACGACCAACGAAGAGGAACGGACAACTGCAAAGTGACGGAAGAGATGTGGAATTCGGTGATCTATCTTGGACCAGGCTGTTCACTGGTGAGAGACCGTTAGTTTGAGCATTTTCAATGTCAGCTTCGTCCGCAGCTCTGAGTTCAACCCGGTCATTGCCGTGTAACCATTTGCTGGGTTAGCTTTGTCAGAATGAGCGAGACCATCACGATAATCGGAACATGGGTATTGAAGAGTTTCGTCACCGAGTTTGACGACGGCTTCACTCTTCTGCCCTATGGCGACAACCCGCAAGGCCGGATTGTCTACTCGAGCGATGGGTTCATGTCGGCTCACCTTTGGAACCCCGACAGGCATGTTGAGGGAACCCACTCAAGTGAAGACCCCAGCTACTTCTCGTATTGCGGTGATTGGTCAATAGAAGGCGCAGTCGTTCGGCACCGGGTTCATGCTGCGACTGAGGCATCTTGGGCCGGGCAGGATAAGTTGCGAACTATGGCGCCAATCGGCGAGCTTTTGGAATTGACGGCGGAAGGGGTCATTTTCGGAGGAAAGAAAGGACGGGGTATTTTGGTTTGGGAGCGCCTGAGGAGGTAGATGACAGCGGCAATTCTAAGTTGAAACCGGTCGGCGCTTTGAGCTTTGGTGTTGATTTGGATGGCAATCGCGCAAGCGACCGCATCCAGAACGCTCGCGAACTCGACCAATGCTCCATCGCCCATAAGTTTAACAATTCTGCCATTGTGCTGGGCAATCTGCGGATCGAAGCAATTTCGCCGAAAAGCGATCAGCTGTTCCAACGTGCCTTGTTCGTCTCGCGACATCTGTGCGGAAAATCCAACAACATCAGCGGCTAGAATGGCGGCAAGTCGACGCAGACAAGGACACCTTGTCTCAGGGGCAGTTAACAATGAGTTTTTACCCATTCCACCAAATTATTGGGCATTTGGCTATCCCAAGCCTTACTGTTTTTCGATCCGCCCCAAAGGATAGGCCGCCAAAGGTGATTTAGTGTCGGTATTGTGCGCAGGCTATCAGACTGTCGATATCAGCAGCGGGATCCATTCAAGATTAGAAGCCTATCCTACTTGCTGATCTCGCAAAGTCATTGGACAGATAATCGGAATTAACCAACAATCGGTTCTTGGAGTTGATAGCAACCTCGACCGGATTGTCTTGGGTTATCGTATTATGTGAGGCTCGGATCAACGATATCCTGACTGTGCAAAAGTGAGATAATGACGGACCAAAACGTAGTGCTTGAAAGCACATTGACTTGCCCAAAGTGTGGGCATGGCGAAACCGAAGAAATGTCGATTGACGCCTGCCAATGGTTCTACGAGTGCAGGTCGTGCAAAACGGTTCTTACGCCGTTGGAAGGTGACTGTTGCGTATATTGCTCCTATGCCACTGTTCCATGCCCACCTATCCAGTTGGGCGATAATCGTTGCGGGTGAAGCGAAGGCTGGCTTTTGGCCGCGCTTGAGACCTTGGCCATTATCGAATTTGAGCAACCGAAAGCTGTTTATTTTCAGGAAAGATAAAGCTGCCAGATTCGTGCGAATTTTTCGTCGACGTCGCGCGAGACACGCAACACTGCATTTATTGCCGACCGTTCCGTCATGAAATCCGGGAAGTGCTTTCGCATTTTGGCGGCTTCTTTCTTTGCTCTTTTGAGGTTGCCGGCTGCATGCGAAATGGCGAGCGCGTAAGCGTGATACCAGTATGCACCTGACATCGGAGACCTGCAAATTTCGATCAACGCATCCTGGAACCTGTCCTGCATGAAATAACACGCGGCGCGGAAAAGGCGTGGGATGCGATCCTCCAGTGGGTTGAGCTCGGAAGACCGATCAAGAAAGTAAAGCGCGCGATCAATGTCGCCGGCCATGTAGAAGCAATATCCGAACTCGGCTATCGCATCCGACTTGCCGGGATTGAGTGCAATTGACTTTTCCACCGCGCTTAAGAAGTTCTCGAATTCGCCGCGATAGAACTGAACAATCGCGATTGCCTGATGGGCAAATGCATTGTCCGGATCGAGCGATACAGAGTGTCGGGCGTATCTAAAGGCCTCACCCAAAATGGAGCTACTGTCATTTGCCCTAACTGGAAATCGGTATTCGTCGAGCAGCACGACGGCAAGGGCTGCACAAGCATCCGAAGAAGTTGGATCCTTTGAAAGTACATTGCGCAATTCGTCCTGCACCGCAGCATGCATCCGGGGATCTCGAATTCTGGCATATTCGTAGTACTGGGCGATTGATCGATACGTCTGCCAGGTTGCTGGTCGGCTATGGCGACCAGAATGTGTGGCCGCGTCGTCCAGTAAGTCGCGCCGATTTGCGACTCGAGCCGCGATAAGCAAAGCGATCTTGTCCTGGATATCGAAGATGTTCTCGAGCGTGCATGCACGATCATACTTTTCGACAAGAATGTGCCCGTCTGTCTCTGTGTCAATAAGCTGAAAAGTAATGCGAACCTTCGTATCTGACTTTCGTACGCTTCCCTCTATTACAAAATCCGCTTCAAGCGTTTGCCTGACGTCACTGATGGTTGCCTGCTCGCGCGAGAGTGCAGCTGTGGTCGAGCGCGAAAAGACAAAGAGGTCGCGGAACCGAGAGAGGTTCGCTATGATCTCCTCTGTTAATCCGGCAGCAAAATAATCGTCTTCGCGGTCGGAGCCAAAATTCTCAAAAGGTAGCACTGCGATTGCTGGCCGATCTTTTCTTTCAGGCAATGCCAAGGAATGCGCAGTCGGTTTGGCTTGTTGTGAGTGAATTGCAGATGAGGAAACCGCTTCAGTCACTGGGGCGATGAACCGAAAACCTCTGCCGTGGATCGTCTGTATCATTTGCCGCGTCTTGCCGGTATCTCCCAGCGCTTTCCTCGCGGAGCGAATGCGACTGCTGATTGCAGCCTCAGAAACGATCCGCCCATTCCAGATGGCATCCATTATTTCTGATTTCGAAACCATTCGATCTCTGTTTTTGATCAGAAACTGAATGACGGCAAAGACCTGAGGTTCGACCGCAACCTTGTCTCCGTTTTTGCGAAGTTCAAATGCATCTGTGTCGAGTTCGAAGTCGCCAAACCCATAAATCATGGTCCGCTCCGTCTGAGCACGTTTCGCTTTCTCGGGGTCGCCCAGTTTTTTGCACTGCCGATCTGACGGGATTCTGTCAGGCAGCGGCGGAAGCGTCAAATGGTTGCCCGTTCTGTCTGTGTGTAATGCGAGATAGGAAATCATCAGCCTATTTGATTGGTCAAAAATCCCCGATTTCTCCCGGAATTCTGCAGATCGTCTACAAGCATCACATGGTTGCTCCGACTAGTTTGGAACCGTAGCCGATCGGCTCCCAACAAACTGGCAATATTCCGATTGCTCAGCATCGAGTAGAGCGTTCCTTTGGCCTTCACGCCGCCTCTCGTACGACCCAAGCGAGGATTCAATGACCAAAAACTTACTCTTGACCACAGCAATATGCGCAAGCGCCTCGGTTGCATCCGCAGACCAAGAAAATCCGGTGCATATCGGTGTTCTCTTTGGCTTTACCGGGCCGATTGAGTCGATGACGCCTGCTATAGCCGAGTCCGCAGAACTGGCTTTGCGCGAAGCTGCGAGCTCTGACGTCTTTCTAGGTGGCCGTGACATCGTCCCCGTCCGGGCCGACAGCACCTGCGTGGATACGTCCTTAGCGGTTGCGGCAGCCGAACGGTTGGTGACGGCCGACAATATCTCCGCGATCATTGGGGCAGGCTGTTCCGGCGCGGCTGCCGCCGTTTTGGCAAATGTCGCGCTTCCCAATGGCGTTATAACGATATCGCCCACTGCCACATCACCCGGATTGACCGAAGCGAAAGACAACGGGCTCTTTTTCCGTACCGCTCCATCTGATGCACGACAGGGTGAGGTTATTGCCGAATTGCTGATCGAAAAGGGCATTCGAAAGATTGCGGTGACTTATACCTCCAACGACTACGGCGTCGGATTATCCTCTACCTTCGCCGCCGCTTTCGAAGAACTTGGTGGTGAGGTACTTGTGGCAGCTGCTCATGTCGATGGCAAAGCGGACTACGCAGCTGAAGTTGCCACCCTCGCAGCCAGTGGTGCCGATATCTTGCTGGTTGCCGGATATGCCGACCAGGGCGGTCGCGCCATCATTCAGGCATCTCTTGATACAGGTGCATTTGATCGGTTTGTGCTGCCTGACGGCATGGTTTCAGATTCCTTGATCGAGGAGTTCGGTGCGGCGTTGGTCGGATCGATCGGGACCTTGCCCGGTGGCGACGACGAAAGAACCGATCAATTTGAACGCATGTTGCAGGCGCACGATATCACCAGCCAGGCACCGTTTTGCGCCGAGGCTTATGACGCCGCGGCGGTTCTGACCTTGGCGATGCAAGCGGCCGGAACAACAGACAGCAATGCTGTATCAGAAGCTATGCTTCGTGTTGCGAACACGCCGGGTATCAAGATCGGCCCAGGTGAGATTGAGAGAGGCATGCACATTCTCGCGCAGGGTGGGGAGGTCGATTATGTCGGCGCAAGCGCTGTTGAATTCACGATCGAAGGCGATGCGAACGGAACGTATCGCGAGGTCACATTCTCGGAGACTGGTTTTGAAACCGTTCGGATCTGGTAACCGGAGCACGCCCCACGAACCTCCGGCGTCGGTTTGCATTAGACCGGCGACCGGAGCCGACCTTGCGGCGATAGAGTGTTTGGCACGTCACGCCACCCAAGAATTGCTCAACCCATTTCTCTCTGCTGAGCAACGGGAGGCGACATCGGCCTTCACGCCGCTTGATCCGTGGCTCATTGAGGATGGAACATATTATGTTTTCGAAATCGGTGGCGTGCTCTGCGCTTCGGGCGGATGGAGCCGCCGGTCTCCTCTGATCCACGACCCCAACTCTCAATCTCGGCAAGTTCAGAGTGAAGAGGCTGGGAAGGCGCGAATCCGGGCAATGTACACCGACCCGGCTTACGCGCGACGGGGACTGGGACAAAGTGTTTTGTCCTTCTGCGAGACTTCTGCCCGCATGGCAGGGATATCCCAATTGGAATTGATAGCCACCCCGGTTGGTGAGCTTCTATATGGCGCTAACGGATACGAGGTCATTGAGAGGATCGAAATGAAGGCGCCAAGCGACGTGATCATCCAGGTGGCGCGGATGCGGAAGCATTTTAGGCCCGCCGCAGTGCGACAAAAGGGGCAACAGCGATACGCATGACGTATCTCGCTGGGACGCCAAAAACTACGCTGGCTTAATGGGGTCGCTGGTGTCGTGCCTCGAAAAAATTCGCAACGCTAATATTTCCGCCATCACGGAAGGCGAGCGTCTGCTCTCGCAGAACGACGCAAAGATAAAATGGGCGCTATACGGCTGGAATTGGCGCATACTTATGACTGGTTCCGCATGCAGGACCGCGCCCTGCCCGAGATCGAGATGGCGATCCGGCTAAGCCCACGCGACCCGATGTTGCAAAACATGTACTTCTACCAGGGTCATATCTTGTTTCACCTCGAACGCTACGAAGAAGCGCTGGACGCAGCCCGGCAATTGGGCGCGGTGGCAACAAGCAATACTTGGCGGCTGTTTCATCACCTGTTGAGCGCGGCCACTCTTGCTGAGATGGGCAGACAAGACGATGCCCAAAAGGCTGTTAACGATGCGCTCGAGATTAACCCTAAACTGTCAATCTCAGCGATGCGCAGGCAATTCGCAGGATCAAGAAACCACCCCGAGAACCGACGGATCTGGCTGGCAAGCCTGCAAAGGGCTGGCGTTCCCGAATAAGCATCGATGCCAGACTTGGCGCAACCCTATGCCTTACCGCGCCCTGTCGTTCAGCCTGCACTCTCCTGAAGCGGGGCAAACTGTCCCTCGGGCATGTCCACAGCTCTGTAGGCTTCGACGAAAGGCAGTATGTGTGCATCCGGGCGCGCAAAGCGCCGATACATCCAGACAATGTCAGCAATTTTTATACCCGGACGGACTTTGTTCAGCCTGTCCCGCGCGGCAATGGCAGCATCGCGCGGACCCAGTTCGGCCAAGATTGCAACCTCAATGGAAACCGACCACCAAATGTCCGGCTGTGCCCCCTGGCGATAGGTACTCAGCGCCGTTTCATAATCTCCGTTCAGGAAATGATATTCGGCCAGTGACTGATACCAGTTTGGGTCTGCTGCATTTGGGTCCAGTGCAATTGCGTTCTCGACAAGAGCCGCGCCCAGTTCCAGACGCCCGGACCAAATGAACTCGTATCCGATCTGCCCTTGCAGATACCGATCTGTCCCCAATGCAAGCGCTGTTTCGGCGGACGAGAAGAAACCGTCAAGATCACGCTGAATCTGAAGCACAAGCGCCAAAAGGAAGTGAGCGCGCGCAGAATACGGGTTCAGCGACACCGCGTTCCGCGCCGCCTCTTCAGCGCGTTGGATTTTCTCGTCCTGCGCCCCTGGATACAGCCCGGTAAACAGCTTCACATCCGTCAGCAGTGCCTCGGCCAATTGCGCCCACCCGCGCCAATATTCGGGTTCGTCTTCGACAACCCGCAGGATACAGCCGCGGACACGCTCTTGCATATCCCGCCGGTTCAGAAAACCAACGCGCAGTAGGGAGCATTCATAAGACGAGAGATGTTCCGGAGGTTTCGCACGCGCATGACCAGCGTGAATGCGCTTGATCGCTCCGCCCGCGTCGCCCACAGCCGAGGCCACTTTTTCGGTTATGTTCAATTGAACGTCCAGAATATTTGAAGTCGTGAGGCTTTCGTCATACGCCTCAGACCAGACCTGAAGCCCCGAGGTTGTGTCTATCAGTCGCGCTGTCACGCGCAGCCGATCTGCAACCTGCCGAACAGAACCTTCCAGCACATAGTCCGCGCCGAATTTCTGCCGGATACTGCGCAGGTCACTTTCGTCCGGTCCAACGGAATGGGTGGATTGGCGGGACAGTACGTTGAGGTCCTGGTAGCTCCCCAGCTCAACAATGATGTCTTCACCAATGCCTACAGCCAATAAATCGCGGGCGTCCGTATTGCTAAGGTTTTGAAATGGCAGAACCGCAATGGTCGGACCTGTTGGCTCTGTCAACAAAGCGGCTTCATCAATGGTCAGGGCGTCGGGCGGCTCGGGACCAAAGCTGATCCACCACGTTAACAAACCCGCAACGCCCAGACCAACCAGCACCGATGCACCGGTCTTCAATGGTAGCTTGTTTGATCGCGGTTTGGAGGCGGGCGCTCTGTCGGGCATGACGCGGAATATTCGAACCGGTTCAGCGATGTTCTTTAGGTTTTTCAGACCGAGATCCTCAAATCCCGCATCCACCTTGCCCATCGCCTGTTGCGCCACACTCTCAGAAATCGCGACACCGCCTGAATCAGCCAAACCTTCAATGCGAGAGGCAACATTCACGCCGTCACCATAAAGGTCCCCATCAGCGATCATGACATCACCGAGGTTTATCCCGATCCTAAGTTGCAACCGCGACCCGCTGGCGAGGGTCGGAGCGGCCTCAGCCATTGCCCGCTGGATCGCAACGCCGCAGGCTACGGCATCGACAACCGAAGCAAATTCGACAAGAGCACCGTCCCCCATCACCTTTACGAGGCGCCCGTGATGTCTTGCAATTGTGGGATCAAAAATCTCTGAACGCAGCGTTTTGAGGGCGGACAATACCCCTGCCTCGTCGCTGCCCATCAACGACGAATACCCAACGACATCGGCAGCCATGATCGCGGCGAGTCGGCGCTGCATAGGACCCTCCTGTTCGCAGTCTAACGGATGTCACGAAGTCGCGACAATGCGTGCCCTTCAGGTAGTTCAACCAATTTGGCTGTCATGGCAAAAACTGGATGTCCGCTTTGCCGCGACGGCTCCTACTCGTCGCAGGTGCCGCGAACGTCTGCTTTCCGCCCTTCGTGGCAATGCTGAGTGAAAGGGCGGAGCTCTGGAGGGGGAGCGAAACAGTGGTTTGTTGCGCCTTTCTTCAATGAACGGTCAGGGTGTTTTCGATCAGAATTTTTGTTGGAAGGTGTGACTTTGCAGATAACGGGGTTGACGCCCAAAAAACGATGGATTAGGTCACGATCCAGTTGAGCGGGCGTTGTGTAGTGGTAAGACCTTAGCCTTCCAAGCTAATGACGCGGGTTCGATTCCCGCCGCCCGCTCCAAAAAATCTTTTCCGATAAGTCGCCTGCAAAAAATGTTCATGTTACTTTCTAAGGCTATGAAAATATTGGCGTATTTGCATTTATCATAATAGACTTCCAAGCTAATGACGCGAGTTTGATTCCCGCCGCCCACTCCAGTTCTTTCCCCCTGCCAGTTGCGTCAAATGGCCCTTATCGGGCTGCAAATCTCTGCCTTCAGCTTGACCATAACCGTCGCTGCCGCCAAGAAGCAGTGATTGACGCCCGTTTTGGGGCGAATGACCACAACGTAAGGGCCAGACATGGCAAATTCACGCTCCGCCAGTCCAGCGAACAAACCGGCTCCGGGCACTCAGGAAGAGCGCGCGGGATCCAGAAAAATAGGTGTTCTGGCATCGTTGTGGCCCTTCATGAAGCCTTACCGATTACTGATGATTGGCGCGACACTTGCGTTGATTTTGACGGCGACTATGACGCTGACGCTGCCGCTGGCAGTACGCCGGGTCGTTGACAATTTTCGCATCGAAGATGGCGAGCTGCTGGATTGGTACTTTCTGGCGGCTCTTGGTATTGCAGGCATTCTCGCGGTCGGGACGGGTATTCGCTATGCGTTGGTGACGCGGCTGGGCGAGCGTGTTGTCGCTGACATCCGGAAGGCTGTGTTCGATCGCGTGATTGGTATGAGCCCCGAGTTCTATGAACGGATCATGACTGGAGAGGTGCTCAGCCGGATCACGACCGATACGACGCTGATCCAATCGGTTCTCGGATCATCGGTATCGATCGCGTTGCGCAACATGCTGATGTTTGTCGGCGGGCTTATTTTGATGTTGCTGACATCGGCCAAATTGACAGGGATGGTCCTGTTGCTAATCCCCGCGGTGATCGTGCCTATACTGGTTCTGGGCCGCAGATTGCGAACCATCAGCCGGGAAAATCAGGACTGGATCGCGGCGTCTTCTGGCAATGCAGGTGAGGCGCTTGGGGCGGTGCAAACTGTACAGGCCTTCACCCATGAACAAGCCAGCCGTGCGCAATTTGGCGAAATGACAGAAATTTCGTACGAAGTTTCTCTGCGCCGTATTCAGACCCGTGCGGTCCTTACTGTGATCGTAATTTTCCTGGTGTTTTCTGGTATCGTCGGCGTGCTGTGGATGGGTGCGAATGACGTGCGCAATGGAGCGATGACCGAAGGTGTTCTGATCCAATTCGTGATCTACTCGATCATCATGGCAGGCTCGGTCGCCGCCCTTTCGGAAATCTGGAGCGAATTGCAGCGCGCAGCCGGAGCAACTGAGCGGCTGGTCGAACTTCTAAACGCAGAGGATACGGTTAACGACCCTGCGCAAGCCAAGACGCTGCCAGCTCCGGTGCGGGGCGAGATTCGCTTTGACGACGTGACTTTCCACTATCCCGCACGCCCAGACGTGGTAGCGCTGGATCAGTTTTCACTGCAGATCGCCCCCGGTGAAACCGTTGCCTTTGTCGGACCCTCCGGCGCAGGCAAGACAACCGTGATCCAGATGATCCAGCGGTTCTATGATCCGGATTCTGGGCAGGTAAGCCTCGACGGGCTTGATTTGCGCGAACTAGACCGCAACGATTTTCGCCAGCACATCGCGTTGGTTCCACAGGACCCGGTTATATTTGCCGCCTCGGCGCGTGAAAACATTCGTTTTGGCCGCCTGGATGCTTCGGATGCCGAGGTTGAGGCAGCGGCGCGCGCCGCTGCCGCGCATGAATTCATCTCGGCGCTACCTGAGGGCTACGACAGCTTTGTGGGTGAACGCGGCGTGATGCTATCGGGTGGGCAGAAACAGCGCATCGCCATCTCCCGCGCCATTCTGCGCGACGCGCCGGTCCTGCTGCTGGATGAGGCCACCTCGGCACTCGACGCAGAAAGCGAGCGCGCGGTGCAGGGGGCTGTCGATAATATGCGGGCCGGGCGTACCACGCTGATCGTGGCGCACCGTCTGGCGACCGTGAAGAAGGCGGACCGGATTATCGTGCTTGAGGCCGGGCACATTGTGGCGCAGGGAACGCATGACGATCTGGTGTCGCAGGACGGTTTGTATGCCCGATTGGCGCGTCTGCAGTTCACTGACGGGGTGGCCGCAGAATAAAGTGACGCACCGGCACATCCGGAATCGCCGTTGCGTCATTCTACATTTTCTCACAGCTGATCGATAAGCCCTTGCTTGCGCGAGTTGAGTTTTACTTCCATCTTGGAGGCAACGAAAACCCGGGCGTGACACGGGAGAGAGATCAGGGGAGGAGCCACATGGCCTTTGTGGGAATCGAAGACAAGGCGCGTATGGAACAGGAGATGCCATGGGAGGACCGGGATGTGCCTGTGACCTTCCACCAGCTTTTGTCGCGGACGGCGGGCAGGTTCCCGAACCACAAGGCGATCAGCTTTCAGTTGCTATCTGGCCCGACCGACAAAGCAGAGACGCTGACCTGGTCGGAACTGCTAGGCAAAGTCAATCAGGCGGCCAATCTGTTCCGCTCGCTTGGGATCGGCGAAAAGGATGTGGTGGCCTATGTGCTGCCCAACTGTAACGAGACCCTGGTCACGATGATGGGCGGAGCGGTGGCGGGGATTGTGAATCCGATCAACCCATTGCTCGAACCCGAACAGATTGCGGCGATCCTGCGCGAGACCAAGGCGAAGGTCGTGGTCACTCTGAAATCCTTCCCCAAAACGGACGTGGCCCAGAAGGTTGAAGAGGCTGTGCGCCACGCACCTGGCGTTCACACGATTCTTGAGATCGACCTGAACCGTTATCTGACGCCGCCAAAATCCTGGCTGGTACCGTTCCTGCGCCCCAAGATGGGTGACAAGGAAAAGTTGGCCCACGCGACCTATAAGAATTTCATTGCTGAGCTGAACAAACAGCCAAAAACGCTGACATTCGAAGACAGCAAGGAAGATCGCGTCGCGTGCTATTTCCACACCGGCGGCACCACAGGCATGCCGAAGGTGGCGCAGCACAAGTATTCCGGTCTGATTTACAACGGCTGGCTGGGGCAGACACTTCTGTTTGACGAGAATGACGTCATCATGTGCCCGCTACCGATGTTCCACGTTTTTGCGGTGCATGTGATCGTGATGGCAGCCGTATCGTCGGGTGCCCATGTCATATTCCCGACACCTGCGGGGTATCGCGGTGACGGTGTCTTCGACAATTTCTGGAAGCTGATCGAGCGCTGGAAAGTCTCGTTCATCATTACGGTGCCCACCGCGATTTCTGCCAAGATGCAACGCCCGGTGGATGCGGATATCTCATCCGTCAAAACCGCGTTTTCGGGCTCGGCTCCGCTGCCGGTTGAACTCTTCCGCCGGTTCGAAGAGGCCACAGGCGTGACCATCGTCGAAGGATATGGTCTGACCGAAGCCACTTGCCTTGTGTCGTGCAACCCGGTGGATGGAGAGAAAAAGATCGGTTCGATCGGTATTCCGTTCCCATATACAGATGTCAAAATCCTGCAGGACGGGCCAGATGGTCCGACCGAATGCGGTGTCGATCAGGTCGGCGAAATCTGCATCTCGAACCCTGGCGTTTATGCGGGCAACACCTACACCGAGGTTGATAAGAACGTAGATCTCTACCATTTCGACAAGTACCTGCGCACGGGCGATCTGGGCCGCTTTGATGAGGATGGTTATCTTTGGATCACAGGTCGGGCCAAAGACCTGATCATCCGCGGCGGCCACAATATCGACCCCGCCGAAATTGAAGAGGCGCTTCTGGGGCACGAAGCTGTCGCCTTTGCGGGCGCGATCGGTCAACCGGATGCACACGCAGGCGAACTGCCATGTGCGTTTGTTGAGCTGGTCGACGGGGCCTCGACCACGGACAAAGAGCTGCTGGAGTTCTGCAAGGTTCACGTCCACGAACGCGCTGCACAGCCCAAGCATTTGACCATTCTCGATGAACTGCCGAAAACCGCAGTAGGCAAAGTATTCAAGCCTGATCTGCGCAAGCACGCGATCACGCGTATATACAATGGTGCTTTGGAAGCCGCCGGCGTCGCGGCACGGGTCGTTTCTGTCATCGACGACAAGAAACGCGGGCTCGTCGCGCAGCTTGACGCGAACGGCGCGTCCGAGGACGATGTGGCCAAGGTGCTGGGTTCGTTTACCCGACCGTGGGAGTGGTCTGAATAATTTGGAGGGACAATGGACTATGAACGTCTGATCGACGAAGAGACCTGGGATTTCATCCGGCGTACTGCCGAGAGCTATCCCGATGATACAGTCGAAATGTCCATTGCTGACCAACGTCGGGTCTATGACACGATGTGTCAGGATTTTCGCCAACCGCGACCTCCGGGTGTTGATGTTCAGGACAGGTCCGCCGATGGCGTGCCTGTTCGCGTTTACACTGCCGGTGATCCCACTCGAAATGTGATTTACTTTCACGGCGGTGGGTTCGTCGTGGGCGGTCTGGACAGTCATGACGATGTCTGTGCTGAAATCTGTGTTCAGACTGGCTATCGGATCATCTCTGTCGATTATCGCCTGTGCCCTGAATATGTGCACCCGGCGCAGTTTCAGGACAGTTGGACTGCTGTGAGCTGGGTGGTCCAGGAATATGGCGATCCAATCGTTCTGGCGGGAGACAGTGCAGGCGGTAATCTGGCTGCAACCGTTGCGCATTATGCCCGAGGGCGATTGGACAACGTGCTGGGTCAGGTTCTGATCTATCCTGGTTTGGGCGGTGACATGTCAAAGGGTTCGTATATCGAACATGCAAATGCGCCGCTTTTGACCCTGGACGACATCCGGTTCTACCAAACTGTACGCTGCGGTGGGCCTGCACCGGATAACGATCCCTCATTCGCTCCGTTGCAGGATGATGATTTTTCTGGCCTCCCGCCGACGGTTGTTGTGACGGCTGATTGCGATCCACTGCGGGATGACGGACCGGCCTATTGTAAGCATATAACTGCGGCAGGTGGGTTGGCCCATTGCATTAATGAACCGGGGTTGGTTCATGGGTATCTGCGCGCCCGAACTTCGGTCAGGCGCGCCGCTGACAGCTTTGAGCGTATCTCGGTAGCGATTGAGGCGCTAGGGCAGGGGATCTGGGCTTACGACTAACAAATGCCTCAGTTCAGGAACGATTTGGCCTTCATAGTATCTGCCACAGGCGCACCGACGCGCTGTAGTATGGTTGGCGCAAGCTGAAGCTGGTCGATCACGGTCTCGGTGTCAGGCCCTTCGGCGTCACCAAAATAGTAAAGAGCCGTTTCCTGCTGTAGCGGGCCGCGCCCGCCATGATGGCCGCGTTCATCTTGGCCATGATCGGCGGTTACGATGACATCGTAGCCAAGCTGCCGCCAACGCGGGATGAATGGTGCCAGCATTTCGTCTATGACGAAACAGGCGTGGTCCATTTCCTCACAGTCGTGGTAGAAACGGTGCCCCAAACTGTCCAGCGTGCAGGTGTGTAGAATACCGTAATCCAGCCCAAACCGAAGGCAGAGGTTGGTCAGCGTGGCGAACAGATCAACGTCGGATGGCGTCATCTGGTTGGCTTTGCCGTAGCCAGTCATCGAATGGAATCTGCCATGGTTGATGGTCTTGCTGTCAGGCTCGTCATATTCCACATCACGAACGTAGTCGAAGGGGTGACGGTTGAAGAATTGCGACCAGTAGCTATGCGTGACCGCACCGGTCACACCGCCCCCTTCTCGTACCTGACTGAAGACGTCCTTGTGAGACAGCCGAAACACGTTGCCATTACCGGTGCAGCCATGCTCTTGCGGTGTGACACCGGTATGGATCGAAGCGTAGCAACTGGCTGATGTCGAAGGCAGGACAGAGCGCAGTTTCCAAACCCGCGCATCGCCGCTGTCGACCCATCCTTCAAGATTGCCAAACAGTCTGCGAAAGTTGCGCCACGGCACACCGTCGAGAATGATCAAAAGTAGTTTGCGGTCCATTGTCCGGCCCTATTCTTTTCGAAGTATTGGTTGTCGCGACCCTAGGGGATTCGCTTGCACGGGGCTGCCCATTTGCGCCCTAAATTGTAAAATCCCGACGTTTGTTTTCAGTCAAACGCCGGGATTTCCAAACATCATGCAATGTTCGGGATAAGTCCGGGATTAGTTGCCCGCACTTTCCATTTTGCGATGGGCGACAACCTCTTCCAGCCAACCCAGATGCATTTCGGGCACCGAGCTGAGCAGCAAATCGGTATAGTCATCGAAGGGTGGGCTCAGCACCTGCGACTTGGGTCCATAGCGGACCACGCGGCCCTGATACATCACCGCAATACTGTCACTGATGGCGCGCACCGTCGCCAGATCGTGGGTGATGAAAAGATAGGCCACATCCTCGATCTTCTGCAAGTCCAGCAGCAATTTAAGGATGCCATCTGCCACAAGCGGATCGAGCGCCGAGGTGACCTCATCACAGATGATCATTTTGGGCTTGGCCGCCAATGAACGCGCGATGCAGACCCGCTGTTTCTGACCACCAGACAGTTCGGCTGGGTAGCGATCGATGAACTTCTCGCCCAGCTCGATCTCATCCAGTAGTTCTACGATACGCTTGCGTTTCTCAGCACCGCGCATGTTGAAGTAAAACTCCAACGGTCGCCCGATGATCGTACCGACTGTTTGCCGCGGGTTCATCGCGACATCCGCCATCTGATAGATCATCTGCAACTCGCGCAGATCTTCAAGTGAACGGCCCTTCAAGTCGGGGCTAAGTTTCCGACCGGCAAAGGTGATCTCGCCATCACGCGGCGGCAGCAACCCGGTGATCACACGGGCCAGCGTCGACTTGCCTGAGCCGGATTCACCCACCACAGCCAATGTCTGCCCCGGATGAAGCTCAACATTGACGTTGTGAAGAACGTCGAAGTTCAAGCCTTTGTAGCGCGCGGTAATACCATCGACGCTCAGCACCGGGTCCGCAGTGGGCTGCTTTTCTTCGTGTTCAATCGAGCGAACCGAAACCAGCGCCTGAGTATACTCTTCTTGCGGATTGTTGATGATCTGATCGGTGTTTCCATACTCGACCGTATTGCCCATCCGCAGAACCATGATGTCGTCGCTGACTTGTGCGACAACTGCAAGGTCATGCGTGATGTACAACGCAGCGACACCTGTATCGGCGATGGCCTCCTTGATGGCCATCAGGACGTCGATCTGAGTGGTCACGTCCAAGGCCGTGGTAGGTTCGTCAAACACAACTAGATCCGGTTCGGGGCACAACGCCAGCGCTGTCATGCAGCGTTGCAACTGACCGCCCGAAACTTGGTGTGGGTATCGATCACCGATATTGTCCGGATCGGGCAGGCCTAGCTTGGCGAACAATTCGCGCGCGCGGGCCTCGGCCTCTTTACGAGAGAATTTCTTATGTTCGACTGCAGCTTCGACCACCTGATCCATGATCTTTTTGGCGGGGTTGAACGAAGCGGCTGCTGATTGCGAGACATAAGACACCTCGCCGCCGCGCAGGTTGCGGATATCACCCAGCGCTGACTTCATGATGTCACGGCCGTTGACCCAAACCTCGCCACCGGTGATCTTAACGCCGCCCCGGCCATAGGCCATCGAGGCCAGACCGATGGTCGATTTGCCAGCGCCGGATTCACCGATCAACCCCAGCACCTTACCGGGCGCGAGGTCAAAGCTGACCCCGTGCACGATTTCGATGTCATGGGGCTTTTCGCCCGGCGGATAGACGGTCGCGCCGATCTTGAGGTCGCGGACCTTGAGAAGGGTATCACTCATCCTCGGCCTCCTTTCAGCGATGTGGTACGGTTCAGAACCCAGTCAGCAACAAGGTTGACCGAGATCGCTAGCGTGGCGATGGCCACTGCAGGGTAGAGCGCGGCGCCAATACCGTAGACGATGCCGTCCTTATTCTCTTTCACGATGCCGCCCCAATCCGCCAAGGGCGGTTGGACGCCAAGGCCCAGGAACGAAAGTGTCGAGATGAACAGGACCATAAAGATGAACCGCAGACCGAACTCGGCCACCAGAGGCGATAGAGCGTTCGGCAGGATTTCACGGAAAATGATCCAACGGCGTCCTTCACCGCGCAGTTTGGCGGCTTCGACGTAGTCCATCACGTTGATATCCACGGCAACAGATCGCGACAGACGATATGGTCGTGTCGCATCCAACAAGCCCATCACAAGGATCAGGATCGGAACGGTTACCGGAACGATTGCCAGAATAACCAGCGCCAGGATCAGCGTAGGGATCGACATGATCAGATCGACCGTCCGGCTAAGCGCCTGATCGGCCCATCCGCCCAAAACTGCAGCAAGTAGGCCCAATGACGTTCCCGTCAGAAAGCTGAGAAGTGTTGCAGCTGCGGCAATGAAGATTGTTGTGCGCCCGCCATAGATCATGCGGGTTAGCAGATCGCGGCCGATATTGTCCGTGCCCAGCAGATGCTCGGAGCTACTCGGCTCCCAAACGTCGCCGACCACTTCTGCCATTCCATAAGGCGCGATCAAGGGCGCGGCGATCGCGACAAAGAAATAGGCGCCGGTGAACATAAGGCCAATCAGTGCCGAAAGAGGAATGTTCTTTATCATTTCGGATGCCTCAGTCTTGGGTTGGCAAGGATCGACACGATATCCGCGACCATGTTCAGCCCGATGTAAACGGCTGCAAACACCACACCGCAGGCCAGAACAACAGGCACGTCACGCTTTGTCACGGCATCTACGAGGTACTGCCCCATACCGGGATAGACGAAGACAACCTCGACCACGACGACACCTACGACCAGATAGGCCAGGTTCAGCATGACTACGTTCACGATAGGTGAAATCGCGTTGGGAAAGGCATGCCGGGCGATAACCTGAAAGGTGCTCAAACCCTTTAGTTCAGCCGTTTCAATATAGGCGGATTGCATAAGATTAAGAATGGCAGCGCGTGTCATGCGCATCATCTGCGCCAGAACCACCAGCGTCAGTACGAAGGCTGGCAAAGCAATGGCATTTAGCTTTTGCCCAAACGACATTGAATCGTTGACCATCGCTAGCGAGGAGAACCAGCCCAGTTTCACTGAGATGTAGTAGATCACCACGTAGCCGATCAGAAATTCCGGTATCGAAACCGTTGTGAGCGTGATGGCAGAGATCAGTTTATCCGGCCAGCGGTTGCGATAACGCACGGCCAGAAGTCCAAGAAAGATTGCAAGTGGAACGGAAACGATGGCAGCGACGCATGCCAGAAACAGTGTATTTCCAAGGCGTTTTCCAATGCTCTCAGAAATATCCAGCTTGTTTGTCAAGGATTGGCCAAGATCGCCCTGAAAAATGCCTCCCAGCCATTCGAAATAGCGGGTCAGGGCAGGGCGGTTCAAACCCATCTCTTCGCGCAGGTTAGCAAGGGCCTCTGGGGTTGCGGACTGCCCCAGGACGGCTTGCGCGGCGTCTCCGGGAAGGGCTTCGGTCAGGCCAAAAATCAAGGCCGAAGCGCCGAGCAGCAACAGGAGTCCCAGCGCCAGGCGCTGGGAAACCAATTTGATGATAGGATGCATTATCCGTAGCCCGTTTTAGACGAACCACATTTTGCGGGATATGTTGCCGTTCATCATCTCTTGCGTCGGGTCAGATTCCCATCCGTCCAGCTGGTTGCTGATGCCCTCGACAAAGTCGTTGAACATCGGACAGATCAGGCCGCCTTCGTCGCGGACCATTCGGCCCATCTGGCTGTAGATGCTTTTGCGTTTTTCAACGTCCAGCTCCGCCTTTGCCGCGAACAGCATGTCGTCGAACGCCTGAACCTTAAACCGAGTGTCGTTCCAGTCTGCGGTCGACAGGTATGCGGTCGAATACATCTGGTCCTGAACCGGACGGCCACCCCAGTACGAGGCACAGAACGGCTGAACGTTCCAAACCTCGGACCAGTATCCATCGTTGGGTTCACGCTTGATTTCAAGCGGAATTCCAGCCTGTGCGGCTGTCTGCTGGAACAGTGCAGCGGCGTCCACAGCACCCGGGAAGGCACCGTCGGCTACACGCAATATGATCGGTGAACCATCATGGCCGGACTTTTTGTAGTGCTCTGCAGCTTTCTCAATGCTGAATTCGCGCTGTTCGATGGTTTCATCAAACAATGGGTAGGCTGCGTTGATCGGCATGTCATTCCCGATCGAGCCATAGCCACGCAGGACTTTGTCTACCAATTCCGCACGGTTGATTGCGTATTTCAACGCGGTGCGCAATTCGTTGTTGTCGAACGGAGCCGTGTCGCAATGCATGATGAAGACATAGTGACCGCGACCGGCGGTTGAATGCACGGTCAGGTTTGGTGCACGGCCCAACAGGTCGGCAACTTTGGGTTCAACGCGGTTGACGGCGTGGACCTGTCCGGACTGCAGTGCAGCGGTCCGCGCAGTTGCATCGTTGATCACAACAACTTCGACGCTGTCAAAATTACCGAAATCGCTGTTCCAATGGTTTTCGTTCTTGGTGAACAGGTGACGGACGCCGGGTTCGTCCACTTCCAGTTTATACGGACCTGTGCCGATTCCTGCCGCCGGGTTATCCATGCCCCCATCGGGCTGAATAATCAGGTGATAGTCGGCCATCAGATACGGCAGGTCGGCGTTTGGCTCGGTCAAAGTGACCTGGAAATTGTCTCCATCGGCCTTCATCGACTCGATGCCTTTCATGATGCCCAATGCACCTGATTTGGAATCTTCGTTCGAGTGGCGCTGCATAGTTTTCAGCACGTCATCGCTGGTCATGGTCTTGCCGTTGTGGAACTCGACCCCTTGACGCAGCTTGAACGTCCATACTTTGGCGTCTGCACTTCCTTCGACGCTTTCCGCCAGGCGCGGTTCGATGGTCCCGTCGGGGGCCACTTCGACCAATTGGTCACCGAACTGCTTGCCGTTCTGGAACGGGACTGAGCTTGCGTAGGTTGCCGGATCAAGTGAGTTGGTCGATTCACCGCCCTGCAAACCGAATTTCAGATCGCCGCCCTTTTTTGGGCCAGCCGCACGTGCGGCATCGGCAAACATATTGCTTGCGATTGCGGCCGAGACACCCAGTGCCGCTGCTTTACCCATGAATTCACGGCGGGTCAGCTTTCCAGCCGTGACCTGCTTTGACATGTGAGTGAGTTGTTCGTTCATCCAGAGATCTCCCAGTTGATTGGATGTTCGGTCCATTGTCGGACTTTTTATTGACGCGTGAGTCAAAGTAGGGGCAATGCAGGGTGGTGGGCAAGTGAAAATCTTTCGTCTGAAGCTTCAAAACTTACATTTCATTGCGTGGCACCGTGTCTTCGAGCGTTTTTGAGTACACCAATTCGTTATTTTCGAAGGCGCTTATCTCCGCTCGAACAAAAAAGTTCTTATCATCGGACCACATCTCGCAAACGCTTTCGGTGAATAGGAACGATTCACCGCGCTGCTGTTCTTGTGTCCAACGACAATAGCCCCGCGCCGATAGGGGGTTGTCGGGGTGAATCGACCACTTTTCTGTTGCTGTGCTTCCGGTGATCAGCCCATGCGTTTCGTCACGGAGTTTGCCAAAGTCATCCTCGATGATCAGGTGGGTTTCGCCGGTGGTCATATCCAATTCTACACGCCGGGAATTTTGCGTTTCTCGAAGAACACTGACGGGATTTGCAGATTCTGCATCAGGAGGGGCGAAGTTGTATTCGTTTGATTGACCTGGCGGACGCGTTGGAATGATTATGTCGCCTTCAGTCAGTTGAAGCTCGACAGTTTCCGGCGAAGGCCAGATTAACGGCCAATAGGCGCTCGAGATCGCCACGCGTAAGCGGTGCCCTTTCGGTATTCGATAAGCGATGTGATCCAGGTCCAGTTCTATATCGTAGGTCTGATCGGGTATTAGGGGGGTGGGATCTGCATGACTGTCGCGGTGCGTCAGATTTAGCACCCCATATGTGATCCGCGTCGAAGCACCGTCCGGGTGTATATGATTCAGCCGAACAGCAATCTGCGCCTGAGGTTTGTCAGCCCTCAGTCGGAGCCGGATTTTGGGTGCGCCCACAATCTCGATGTCGGCTGCCAATGGGTCGCTGTCGAAACAGGCTGAAAGCGCGTCGTCCCCCCTCTGGTCCCCCGGCATATCCGGACCTAGCCAAATCGCACAAAACTCGCCGCTTTCAAGACCGCAGGTATGTGGCGATCGGATTGAGGTGTTCAGTGACCCTTCGTGCCCAAGGCCGGCATCGGTCAGTTGCATCGTCATGGTTGGCAGATGCGATGTCGCGCCTTCATCCTCGGCAATCCAACGCCCTGCGCGCTCTTTGTACCAGCGCGCCGGACGCACACCGTTCATCACATAAGCGCGGTAGTCTGGATCATCTTCGACACCTGTATCCTTTCCCTTTAGCCAATGGTCCCACCACCTTAGGGCCTCCTGCAAAAAACCGATGCGAGGTTCAGGAACTGCGAAATGAGGATATTTGTGCACCCATGGGCCAACAACACCTTTGACCGGCGCGTTCAACTGTTCGACCAGCAATGGCACAGTGTTCTTGTAAGCGTCACCCCAGCCTCCAACCGCCAGAGTGGCCGCTTGAATTGAATCAAAATTCTCGCAGACGGAACCATGGCGCCAATAGGCATCACGTGTTTGGTGGCGCAGCCAGACGGAGGGCAGGAAAGGCTCATTCACTAACCGATCCAACCACAGTTCACGCCAGTTTGACCGCAGATCTGGGTCTGGAGCGCGAGAGGAGTAGGACCACATTGTCGCGCCCCAGCCCAGATTTTCATTCAGCAGGCATCCGCCTTTGTAATGTATGTCATCGGCATACCGGTCCGCGGTCGAACAAAGCGTAATGATTGCCTTCAAAGGCTCAGGCTGCATCGCGGCAACCTGCAATGAGTTGAACCCGCCCCAACTGATACCCATCATCCCGACCGTGCCGCTACACCAGGGTTGATCGGCCAGCCATTGGATTACTGCGACGGCATCGTCCAATTCCTGCTGAGTGTATTCATCCTCCATCAACCCTTCGCTGTCACCGTTGCCGCGCATATCCACGCGTACGCAGGCATATCCACGTTTGGCAAACCAAGGATGGGTTAAGGCGTCACGTGCAGTGGTCCCGTCGCGTTTGCGATATGGCAGATGTTCCACAATAGCGGGAACCGGGTCTTCGCCCGCATCGATCGGGCGCCAGATCCGGGCTGAAAGGCGGCAGCCATCTGGCATGGTGATACCCATATCAGGGATTTCTTCGATCTCGCGAAGTGCGTTGGAGGGCGGTGCCATATCTCTGAACTCCTGACCGATAGCAACCGGGCCAAGATGTCAGATCATTTCCGTATTGCAATCACCAAGTCCATCACATTGGTCCCTGTAGGCCCCGTAACCAGCAACGCACCTGCTTTGGCCAAGAAGCTGCCGCTATCCGCGTTGTTGAGGAATTCTTGCGCTTCGTCTGCCCATGTTTCGCCGGTAACGATAGCACCGGCTGCGTCCGTTGGCCCATCCGTGCCATCTGTTCCACCAACGATCACAGTAATGTCCCGTTGCCCTTCAATTTCGTGTGCCAAAGCCAGCGCTAGGGCCTGATTTCGTCCGCCGCGCCCGGGTTGGTCCGGAAGAACGACGGTTGGCTCTCCTCCAAAAACCATCACGCCTTTGGGCATGTGGCGCAGTCGTTCTCCTATTGCGGTCGCAACTGATAGGTAGTCATCGTGCAAAGCCTCCGAGTTGGCGAGGACGTCAAAGCCAGCTTGCTCTGCAGCTTGGGCAGCCGCGTTACGCGCATGCGCATTTGAAGCGATGATTGAGGTCTGGGCGGCAAAACGCGGCGCTTCTGGCAACGCTCCGATGCCGGATCCAATCACGCCCAGGTCGTCTCCGGGGACATCCGAGATCGCCAAAACAGTCACTTTGTTCCCCGGAAAACTGGACAGCAGTCCTCCGCCCTTAATACGCGATAGTTTGCGCCGCTCAGCATTCATCGATCTGATATCCAACCCATCGCCAAGCAATCTTTGGTTCAGGGCTTCAAGATCGTCCAGCGAGAACCCGGGCATCAAATCCTCGGCCAGAGAGGACGCGCCGCCAGATACCAGAAGCATCAGACTGCTATCATGTTCCATGCTCTCTACGGTTTCGCGCAATGCCCGTCCCCCGGCCAGACTACGATCATCGGGTACGGGATGAGAGGATTCGATGACATCAACGTGCGCTGGTAGCCCATCGCTATGGCCATCTTTGGTAACGACCAACGTGGGGACCGCTCCGAACTGGTTCGCTGCAGCGCGGGCCATCGCACCCGCCGCCTTGCCAACGGCCAATATCTGGTCTGGCCGTTCCATCGATTGGATCGCTTCCAACGTCGCGGTGTAACCATCGACAGCCGCCACACCGGCGCTCCAAATATCCTGAATCTGTTGAGAGGCCTGCATCAGCTTTCCATCCAAATTGTCACGGGCCCGTCATTGACCAATTCTACAGCCATGTCAGCCCCGAATGATCCCGTTTCGACTGGTATGCCCAGTGAGGACAGGTTGCGAACAAACGCTTCATAAAGTCGTTCGCCCTTTGCTGCCGGGGCCGCACCGGAAAATCCCGGGCGGTTACCGCGTGACGTGTCAGCGGCCAAAGTGAATTGGCTGACTACCAGTGCTGAGCCGCAGATATCCAAGATCGAACGGTTCATTTTTCCTGCATCGTCTTTGAAGATGCGAAGCTTTGCGACCTTGTTAGCCAGTTGTTCGGCCTGAGCCTCATCATCCCCTTGCATCGCACAGACCAAAATCATCAACCCCGGACCGGATTGTCCAATCACCGTTCCCTCGACTGTGACAGAGGCACTGGAAATTCTTTGAAGCAGCGCGCGCATCTGCAATTCCTACTCTTGGTGTTTATTCACGCCAATCAACGATATCATCCAGAGTGGCACGTCCTGTTCTGAAAGAGTTGGCTGGATGGTCTTTATCTGGATATCCGAATGAGATCGCACATAAAACAATCCGGTCATCTGGAATATCGAAATACCGGTGAAGAAACGGACCATAAGCCGCAACCGCGGCCTGAGGGATGCTGGCCACACCCAGGGCTTGTGCCGCCAATGCGAATGCTGTCACAAACCCTCCGCAATCCATGGCACCGTATGGGCCCAGCTCGGTGGGGCTGGATAGGATGGCGCAGTGTGGAGCTCCGAACAGCGTGTAGTTTTCCATCATTTGCTGCGCCGAAGCGGTGCGATCACCCTTTTCGACGCCGACCGCTTTGTATAACGCCCAGCCGCATGCGCGCCGACGATCCTGATAGACACCGGAATACCTGGTTGGAAAGGGCAAGTCGGGGTTTGGGCTGGCCTGTTGTGTCTCGCGCTGCAGCGCTTCGCGAAAATGGTCAGTTTCAGGACCGCTGGTGATCGTAAGCTGCCAGGGTTGCGCGTTGCACCAGCTTGGAACATGCGTTGCGCTGGTGACGATCTGTTCAATCTGTTCACGGGGAACAGGGTCTGAGCAAAAGGCACGGCACGAATGGCGCTGAGTTAAAAGAGCGTTCAGAGCGTCAAGGTGCAAGTCAGTTTCCCCCATCCAACGCGCTATCTGACACGAGTGTTCTCTTTATTGTTGTCCGGTTGCAACCAGATAACCGACACTTGCGGCAACCAGCAGGCCCAGTACCACCGCGATGGTAATCTTGATCGCCGACCAGGGGCGCTCACCCTGAACGCGCCCGGTTCTGCCATTCACTACAAAGCGATAGGTCTCGCCCCGGTATTTATAGGCTGCCATCCAGACCGGCAGTAGGATATGTTTGAACGTGACATCTCGGACTTCCGTATCGACAGCGTGGATGCGCTGACGATCGCCACCGATATCAAACCGTACATCACGCTCGATCACGCGCGCCATGTGACCGCGCGCCTCCTGATATCCTTCCTGCAATTCGACCGTATAGGCTTCGGCACGAAATCCAGCCAGATATTCGGGCTGATAGGGCTCAAGTGCAGGCAGATCCCAGGGTTCCAGCGCATCCGTATAGGATTTGGGCAGGGATTGTGATGCTAACACCAGAACATCGTCAAAAAACCGTGCCACGCGTCCGGACTTTGGCGACCAGCGCACCTTGGGAACCTGCTGCTGAACGCGCTTTCCATCCCGCATCACGGTTCGGTTTTCGTAATAGACGACACCACGTTCACCCCGATAACTCGACTTGGTATCGGCATCGAATGTCCAGTAGGGCACGTAGATACCCTGCATCTTGCGGCCTTTTCGGGCGTATTCCTTCAGCCCATTCGGCGCAAACCACAGTCGCCCCAGCCAATCCCCTATGGCTTGGTGCGCCGAGCGTTCGTCCACTGCAAAGGGCAACACACCGCGTGGCTTGATATGGCGGCTTACACCGGTATCAGTGACGACGGGTGTCGCACAAAATGGGCACTCTGCGGCGTGTGTGTTTGGGTCAAATTCGACCTGTGCTGCGCAGTTGGGGCAGGTAAGAACACGAGTTTCTTCAATTTCACTATCGGGGAGGCGATCCGCGATGGCCGTGTCGAAATCGAGTTCACGTAAACTGGCCCCTCCCCACGGGCCCGCGCCAATGGCCTCGGAATGACCGCAGTGATCGCAGGTGAGCGTTCCGTCACCGGGATTGAACCGATAATCCGCCCCGCATTGTTCGCAAGGAAAACGGTGTTCGACTTTTGCCATTACAGAATCCTGGTCATGGATAGCCTAATATCGGGTCACGCCCCCGGTGGTGGCGGTGGCAAGATGGTGAACAGCTGCGCCAATTCTTGTACGTCCCCCGCCTTTTTCCAACCGTCCTGACCAGCCGTCCAGACATGCGTATCGCGCGTGATCTCACCGTCGGTTGCCATACGACCGATCTTGGCTTTGGAAAATGGTCCGCTAGTCTGGCCATCCACCGCGATATGCCACACATGCTCGACGGGTGGCGGGGGCGGCGGTGCCGCATGCGCTGACGCTTGCGGTGCAGCGGGTGCGGAACCACCCCAGGGACCACTCGGCTGACCCGCTGCCATGTTCGACATTTGCTGCGCCATCGCCATGCCCATCCCCATGCCAAGACCGGCACCCATGCCACCGCCCTGACCGGGGTTATTGGCAGCCGCTGTCATGGCCTCGGCAGCGGAATACTGAGTGAACTTGCCCAGATCGCCCGCCAAACCCATCGAGGTGCGCTTGTCCAGAGCCGCCTCGACCGCAGGTGGGAGCGAGATGTTCTCGATATAGAACTCAGGCATGCTTAGGCCATACCCATCCAGCACTGGCGATACCTCGGCTGCGATCAATTTGCCCAAATCTGCGGTGTTCGCCGCCATATCCAGCACCGGAATACCTGAGCCTGCGATGACGCGGCTGAATTCCTGCACGATGATGTTTCTGATCTGAAAGCTGATCTCGTCCATGGTGAACTCACCATCTGTGCCTACGATCTCTACTAGGAATTTCGCTGGGTCCTTGACCCGGACCGTATAGGTGCCAAAGGCCCGGATGCGTGTTGGCCCAAACTCGGGATCGCGCAGCATGATCGGGTTCTTGGTGCCCCATTTCAGGTCATTGAACCGGGTCGTGTTAACGAAGTAAATTTCAGACTTGAACGGAGACTGGAAACCATGATCCCAATGCTGCAGCGTCGTCATGATCGGCATGTTGTTTGTCTCAAGCATGTAGAGTCCGGGCGTGAACACATCCGCCAGCTGCCCCTCATGCACAAACACAGCCGCCTGACCTTCGCGCACTGTCAGCTTGGCACCGTATTTAATCTCGTGGCCCTCACGCTCGAACCGCCAAACCATCGTGTCGCGGGTGTCATCAACCCAGTGGATGACGTCGATGAATTCGCCGGTCAGAAAATCAAAAATTCCCATTGGATTTCTCCTGTCTTCGGGGTCAGAGCGACTGCCCCATCAATTCGCGTGCAATGATACGGACCACCGGACGTGCCTCGTCAGCGGTCATGCCCGCTTTCAAGCGCGGGTCGTAAAGAATCGTCAGTAGTTTTTCGTCATGGCTGGTGAGCAGGGCGAACTCGTCGTCATCATTGAAGATCGACGGTCGGGCCGATGGGCTATCATTCGGAAGCCCCAATCCTTGCGCAATCTCTTCATGTACGCAGCTCAGGCGCACCAGATCGGGATGTTCTGCCCGTATCAGGGCAACAGCCCGGGTATAAGTCTGAGGCGCGCTGTTCGATGCCGACGCGAACACAAAACAATAGAAAGACCGCGGCAGTTTGTCGAAGAGATCAAGCTGCGCCTGTCCTATGCCGGGGATCAGTTGTCGCAACCGGGCTTGTACATAGGCGGTATCATCTTCACCCGCCACGAATACGTGAAAGTTCGCATTCCGGGTGGTGGTCGAGACCGGATGTCGAGTCAGCCGCGACAAACGGTTGGCATAGGCGTCAATTCGGGCAGTCTCTTGCTGGCGAACGTTTGGCGCGACTGAGGGCCCGAATTCGGGTTTGATGCGTACGGGTGACGACCAGCGACTTAACTGTCGGCTGGTTCTTCTGCTACCGCTCGAGACAGCCTGCCCCGGATACTCATTATAAAACGCAATGGTTTCGAAATTCCGTGCGAGGTCATCGGCGTCGTAGGGCGTATCCGGCCCACCACCATCGGTGCGCAACAACCCGCGCGTCAGCAGGTTGTTCTGAACGCTTTCATAATACCGCGCGAGGTCGAGGCTGTCGGGCGAAGGGGGCTGATAGGCATTGCTCAAGCCCTGAGGTTGCTCCGGGTTGGGTTCCGGAGCGATGGACGTCGTCAAGGCCTCTTCGCAGCCAGCTAATGCCAGCAGCGAAACTACCAATGTTGCAGTCCTAGCGCGATGTAATGGCCGCACGCCCGCTGTTTCCATTATCCGGGGACAGCCGTTCCGGCATTGTCACCGATCCCGTCCTGTCGCGCTTTGGCCGAGGCGAGCGTGTCGCGCAACTCGGCCTCCATCTTCTTCAGTTCTTCCTCGGCGGCGGCTCGCTTGGCTTTGCCTTCGTCCGCTATGGCGAGGCTTTCGTTGATCGTACCGATCAGGTCAGCGTTGGCCTGCTTGACGGCTTCGATGTCGAATACACCACGCTCCATCTCTTCGCGGATCATCTTGTTAGACTCGCGCAAGTTGGCCGCGTTCGAGGTCAGCAGCTCATTGGTCAGATCATTGGCATCACGTACGGCGGCTGCAGCTTCGGCACTGCGCTGGATGGTTACCGCTTGTGCCAGCTGGGTTTCCCAAAGCGGCACGGTGTTGACGAGGGTTGAGTTGATCTTGGTCACCAGCGACTTATCGTTCTCCTGCACCAAGCGGATCGAGGGCAGCGACTGCATCGTCACCTGACGGGTCAGCTTCAAGTCATGGACCCGGCGTTCCAGATCGTCGCGCGCGGCGCGCAAGTCGCGCAGTTCCTGCGCCTTCATCACCTGCTGGTCTTCGGGTGCGGCCTGAACCTCGGCCTCTTTTTCGGGAATGTCATGGCTGTCCAGTTCGGTCAGCTTCTCCTCACCCGCCGCGATGTAAAGCGCGAGTTCGTCGTAGAACTCCAGCGTCTTTTCATACAGCAGATCCAGAGACTTGATATCTTTCAGCAAGGTGTGCTCATGGCCCAAGAGGTCGTCTGTGATCCGGTCGATCTGGCTTTGAACGTCCTCATATTGCGCCGTGAACTTGGCAAAGGGCGCTGCGCGGCCTAGCAGTTTTTCCCACCAGCTACGCTCGCGGCGAACGTCTAATTCGCTGACAGAGAAACCTCTGATCGTCGTTACGATATTGCGAAGGCTGTCGCCCGCCGGGCCCACATCCTTATTGCGGACATCGGCCAGCATCGCCTGACTGATCTCCTGCAATTCCGCCTGTGCGGATGATCCAAATGACACGATCGAGTTTGTGTCGCCCATGTCGATCTCACCCATCCGCTTGCGGATTTCGGCGCCAACCGGTTCGTCGGCGTCTTCAAGCGGCACAATCTCAGCCTGCGGCTCAGGGAGGGCGACGGCGGTGATTTCTTGTACCAGCGTTTCAGCCTCGACTGCCTTGTTCTTGATCTCATCGGACATGGGGTAATCCTCGCTTACATAAAAGCCGGTCAATCCAACCGGACGCCTTCGCGCTGCAACCGGTCACGCAGCACATCAATTTCAACCGTCAGATCGCTGCGGTCATCCAATAGCATCTTTCGCGTCCGCGCCGCGAAATTCTGTTCGAGATCGTCCAGCAGGGCCGAATAATCTGCCAGCGCCTGCGCATCGCGGGTACGCGCATAGACGTCCGAGAACCTCACCGTCGCATCGCGTGCGCCCTGCAAGTAAACCGTCAGATATTTCCGCGCGCCCGCCAGATCACGTGGGTCTTCTTCGACCGTTCGGAACAAATCGCGGGCGGTATTTTGAAACCGCTCGACACGCGCTTCGATCCGACGGTCTCCGGCGCGTTTGATCGCGTCTGTCATTTGGGTCAGGTGAGATTCCGCATCCTCAACAACGCGCGCCACGCGATCTTGTTGGAAGGTGTCGATGCCTTCCATACCCTTGTCTTTCAAGGGGTCGATGCCAAAGGACACCGAATGTAATGCAGTGGCAACAACCCCAAACAGAACCGGTGCCAACAGGCTGGCCTGAGCTGCGGTTTCTGCATCTAGAAACTCTGTTCGATACGCGGCCAATGCCGTGCCCAGCCCAGTCAGGACGCTTGAGAAGATTTTGCGGGGGAAGGCCGGGCGGCGGGCGGTACGTTTGGCATTGTATGCAGATTCCGCTCGCAGCCCTTCGCGCAGCAAGAATGCGGCGGCCGTCAGCAGACCTGCAGCGATCAAACCAATTGTCATTCCGATAGCGCCGTCGTTCAGTGACAGGAATGCCAACGGAATTGCGGGCACAAATAGGAGGTTCGCGCGTGCACCCGCCGGTTCGACCCGAGCTCCGTCAAACTGTCCACGAGAGGGTTGATCTTGGTCTGACGACGCACCCTGAGGGCTGAATTTCCCACCGAACCTTTTGGCCATGCCCTTACAAGCCCCCAAGCACGCCGGTACAGACGCCGAACAACAGCACCAGCAGCGCTGCATACGCCAATTTTTGTACTCCGGTTCCGGACATGGTGCCCCCAAACTGTCGCTATCACAGAAAATTTAGGCGATGCGAGGGCTTGGCGCTAGGGGGAAGGTTACTTAAGCCGCGTCACTTGCGAGGTTTCTTGCCGATTGTCGGCCTTTTGCGCTGAGGCCGGGCAGGGCGTTTGACGGTTGGCTTGCCGCTTTCTTCAGCGTCCATCCCCAGTTGGTCACGCATAACACGCCGACGAATCTCTTCAACTTCACCGGATTTCAAGTCACCAAGCTGAAACGGGCCATAAGAAACCCGCAAAAGCCGGTTTACCGCATAGCCGATATCTTCGATTGCACGGCGAATCTCGCGGTTCTTGCCCTCGCGCAGACCGATGGTTAGCCAGGCGTTCGCACCCTGTTGGCGGTCCAATGTGACGGTCATGGGCTGAAACCGTTCCCCGTCTATGACCAATCCCTTGCGAAGCGGTGCAAAATCTTCGTCCTTGGGGCGTCCGTTAACCCGCACCCGGTATTTGCGCAGCCATCCGGTGGCGGGCAGTTCAAGCTTGCGCTTGATGCCGCCATCATTGGTGAGCAGCAGCAACCCTTCCGAATTCAGGTCGAGCCGTCCGACACTCATGACCCTCGGCATATCCTCTGGCAGATCGTCGAAGATCGTCTTGCGTCCCTTTTCATCACGCGCAGTCGTCACAAGGCCTGGAGGCTTGTGATAGAGCCATAGGCGAGATGGCTCGGGCTCGGACACGGGTTTGCCATCGACAGTGATCCTGTCCTTGGCCGTCACGTTCAGCGCTGGGCTAGTGATGGGTTTGCCATTCACGGTTACACGACCGGCTTCGATCATGCGTTCAGCCTCGCGACGCGAGGCGACACCGGCGCGGGCAAGCACTTTGGCGATCCGATCGCCGGGAGGAGGGGTATTGGTCATCCCCCGCCCATAGCCTATCCCGGCGGCTTGCGAAAGCCGGGTTTCTGGGGCAGTCAGAGGCATGGAGTTCCGATCTCACATGAAACTGGCGCTGGAACAGGCGCAGGCGGCGGCAGACCGGGGGGAGGTGCCCGTGGGTGCTGTAATTATCGGACCGGACGGTCAGGTGGTTGCCGCTGAAGGTAATCGGACACGCGAGTTGAACGATCCCACAGCCCATGCCGAAATACTGGTGCTGCGCGCCGCCTGCGCACACGCCGGATCGGAGCGGCTGCCGGATCACGATGTATATGTGACGCTGGAACCCTGTGCCATGTGTGCGGCAGCACTGGCTGCGGCGCGTATTCGGCGTGTGTATTACGGCGCATCCGATCCGAAATCGGGTGGCGTCGCCCACGGCGCGCGGGTATTTTCGCATCCGCAGGCGCATCATACCCCTGAAATCTATGATGGGATCGGTGCCGAAGAGGCCGAGCGATTGCTCAAGGATTTTTTCGCGGGGCGGCGTTAGCGCGCTACCAACTCAGGCTATAGATCGTGTGATTGCCGGGCAAACCTTTCAGTGAAACTGATCTTGGTGTGCCAAAGGTCAACCCATCTTGCCCGTCCGCTAAAAGCTGGGTTGCGTCGGACAAACGGACCTCACCCGGTGCGGCTGAGGCCGCGATCCGGGCGGCCTTGTTCACCACCGTACCAAAGAAATCGTCATCGGTCTGGATCACATCTCCCGTATGTATGCCGACGCGAATCTGCAGCGTTGGTTCACCCAATTCACTGGCGTTGCGCCGCTGCAGGTCGACTGCGGCCATCAGTGCCGCCCGCGCCGACGAGAAGCTGGACATGGTTCCATCCCCCAGCGACTTTACCAGCGTTCCGCTCTGAGCCTCGATGACGTCACGAGCCAATTCAAAGTGTTTTTGGACCGCATCGATCCAGATCCGGTCGCCCAGCTTGTCGGCAATAGCCGATGAATTGACGATGTCAGTGAACATAACCGAAGCCATGCCCTCGCGCTGATTCTGACGAAACCCGTCGCGTGCGGCTGCTATCAGCGCGTCTAGGGCTTTGTGTTCGATACCGATTTTTTCCATGTTAGGGATCGGATTGGACACGTGGCAGTGCACCATCTTCCACACACCGTCTTCGAGATGCAGGATGAAGGTGAACCTGTGCAACATTGCTTTTTGGTTCGTGGCAAAGCGAAGCGTTGCAACGCAATGGGCCCAACCAACTGCACCGCATTCAAATGCCTCTAGGCTGTGTTCTTCCCAACTGTAGTCGGGAATTTCGGCCACATGATCAGGGAAACCCTTTCGGAATAGCGAGCCTGACCAAATCTCCCCATCCGCTGAGCCTTGATACCGCAGGTACTCAGACGTCGACAGCATGTTATAAAGCGCCGCTCCATCTTTGGCTCGGACAGCGTCATTCCAGCGTCGCACCACCGCGATCAACTCCGGCGATGGGCGAATAGGCTGATTCATTTGGATTTCACCACAAGTTCCCGAGGGATGTCCGCCAAAGGCTGGCCACCATTGGCAGTAACCAAAAAGCTCTCGGTGATCGCCAGCCCCCAATCCGAAGTCCAGAGCCCGGGCATCAAATGGAAGGTCATATTTTCCTGAAGTTCGGTCGTGTCACCCGGCCGCAGGCTCATGGTGCGTTCACCCCAATCGGGAGGGTAACTTAATCCGATCGGATAGCCGGTGCGGTTGGCTTTGACATATCCGGCGCGGGCGAAACTCTCGTAGACACAGTTCGCGACCTCTTCGCAAGTTGTGCCCGGACGCGCCGCGCTCAAGGCATCATCGATGGCCCTGAGCACAGCAGCCTCGGCGCGGCGAATATCTTCCGGAGGATCACCCAGAAACAGGCTGCGACTGGCCGGGCAATGATAACGGCGATAGCACCCTGAGATTTCAAAGTAAGTTGCCTCATCCTGTGTTAAGGGTCTGTCGTTCCAGGTGATGTGCGAAGCAGACGCCTCGGTACCTGAAGGGGCGATTGGAACGATTGCGGGATAGTCCCCGGCCAGTCCCGGCAATCCGACGATCCCTGCTGCCTGAACTTCGGCAACCAGTTGGTTTTTTGGCAGCCCTTCGCGGAACGCATCGCGCAACACCCGATGCATATGGGCAGTAAGCCGCCCCGCTTTTTGCATCATTTCGACCTCAGCGTCGCTTTTGACCGCGCGCTGCCAGTTTACCAGGCCAGTGGCATCCAAAATCGCAGCGTCTCCGAATGCGTTCTGCAGTATGCGATGACTGGCGGCCGAGTAGTAGTAGTTGTCCATTTCGACACCCAGTGCCGAAGTCCATCCGCGGTCCCGCAAAAGTTTGGCGAGGGAATCGACGGGATGGTGGTCGGGGTGTTGAACGTGCTCCTCAGGCCAGTCCAGAAGATCAGATCCATCCATCCATGTGGTCTGCGCTGCACCGGCCTTGTCCTGCGTGCGCCCCCACCATAGTGGAGAACCCTCCGCTGGAAGGATGACCATCTGGGGTACATAAAAACTCCACCCGTCGTAACCGGTAAGCCACGCCATGTTCGATGGGTCGGTTATCAGCAGGGTTTCGATCCCCTGCCGTTCCATAGCTGCGCGGGTCTTCGCGATACGGTCGGCAAATTCTTGGGCGCTGAAATCTGTGGCGGGCATCAGAGAGAAATCGCTTTCATCACTTCGGGTTCGATCACATCGACGCCCGGCAGGCCGTCAATCAGGGCCTGAGCTGATTGTTCGAGAATCGGAAAGGTTTGGTAGTGGCACGGAATAATCGTTTTGAAGTCAAAGTACCGTTTGGCCGCGTAGGCCGCACCTTTCATGTCCATGGTAAAGTGACCGCCAGCGGATAGGATGCCGATATCGGGTTTGTAGTATTCCCCCATCCAATCCATATCCGCCATGATATCGGTGTCGCCAGAGACGTACACCATTCGGCCCTCGGTTGAGATCATATACCCGACTTCGGTCCCACCGGTACGCAATCCGTCGGGGGTTGAAAAGGTCGAACTGTGCGAGGCTGGGACCATCGATACCTTGATACCGCTGAGGTCAACTGTGCCGCCTTTATTGAAACCAACTGTTTCGATCCCTTCCGCCTCGGCCCAATAGCCCATCAGATCGTACTGTCCCACGACGGGAACATTCAGATGTTTGGCCAGTGGCAATACATCAACGACATGATCGAAATGGGTATGGGTTAGTAGGATATGGGTTGCACCCGCCACCGCCGCATCATGCTGATCTTCGGGCAATGACGGGTTCCCCGTCAGCCAGGGATCGACGAGCAGGACCTGCCCCGATGTTTCGATGCGAAAGCTGCCATGTCCCAGCCAAATAATATCCATAGTGAACCCTCCCAAATTCTGCTTGGCGTCAGCCTAGCATCGGCTATGTAAAAATCCATGGACTGGACGCAGTATATTGACGGTTATTGCGAGCGGCTCTCGCCATCGTATTGGGCCGAGCCGATAAACGCCGTGACCAATGTGGCGTTTCTTGTTGCGGCATTCGTCATGTGGCGCAGGGTGCGAGGGCAGGGTGCACCGCTGGCGATGGCTTTGGTTGTGATACTGACAATGATTGGTGTCGGCAGCTACCTGTTTCATACGCATGCACAGGTTTGGGCCGCGATAGCTGATACAACGCCGATCTTGCTTTATATTTTGGTTTATATCTTTGCGGTGAACCGGGATGTCTGGGGGATGCGGCCCGTTTATGCGCTGGGTCTGACCGCGCTGTTCATTCCCTATGCGGCGTTGACGATTCCCGTGTTTCAGCTGGTGCCGGGTTTGGGCGCTTCAGCAGCCTATGCACCGGTGCCGCTATTGATCCTGATTTATGCTTTACTGTTGAGGTCGCGAGCACCCGATACAGCGCGCGGCTTGGCGATCGGGGCTGGCATTCTGATCGCCTCGATCATTTTTCGAGCCTTGGATGAGCCAACCTGCGGTCACTTTCCCATCGGAACGCATTTCATGTGGCACATCCTGAACGCCACCATGCTTGGCTGGATGATCGAGGTATATCTGCGTGCCGTTCGGAAGGTGCCTGTTACGACTGCGCCGGGTACTTGAGGCCAAACCAAAACACATTGGCGGGCTACCAGTACCTTGGAATCACTTGAGGTCAGTCACGGAATGCTGCCGCCAAAGCCTCGGGCAGATCAAATTCCGCCAAAACTCTGGCGCGGCCTTCGGCGGACATCTTGATGGCGGTTTTTTCTACGATGCGCTGAATTTTCTCGGCTGAATGCTTCGCTGCGAAGGGTTCAAAATACCATTTCAGGAAAACGAAACAGATCACATCCTCAAGCGCCTGCACGTCGGCATGGCGCTTGATGCCTTGTTTGCGCAGCATCTGTTCGACTGCTTCGATTTGATCCGCACCGTATTCGGCTTGTTCCATAAAGCCTCGGACCACGTCCGCGTGGTAAACACCTTGTGCCTTGCGCCATGCCAGATAACCGGCACGCCCTTCCGGATATTCGGTGCGCTTCAGCTTCCAGCGTTCGACATGCTGCCCGCGCGCGGCAATCTGTAGTGCATCAGATGCATTTGGGAAAAGGCGATCAAGCTCGGCACTCATGCGCTGGCCATACAGCAGTTCTGCGGGCTGCCCGTTTTCCATATTGGGATCTTCCGCATTGGCGGCGTCAATTGCGTTCAGTACTGCTTGCTTGCGTGCGCTCATGTTCTGCTCCGTTAGCTCGCCTGATCGTCACCTGTGGGTGTTTCGGCAGATGGTCTTTGGTCATGCTAACGACTTGTCGGTCAGGGTACAGCGGTGATTTGGAAAAAGTGCCGGATCAGGAGGGGGAAACCGATCCGGCACATGGGGCAGGCCTACTTGCCTGTCTGGGTTTGGTCTTTGGTCACAGGCTCGGATACTGGCTGAGGGAAGCTGAGGTTTCGGGTCAGATTGTTCATGTCTAACCCCAATGCCAGGGCGGGGGATGTCAGAACCACGGCGGCCAAGATGAATGCAGGGACAAAGGTTTTCATATGCTGTCTCCGGTTTCGTATTGTGTCACACCATTGAAATGAACAGTTCGGTTCAGTTTTCAATGTCAAAAGTGAACTAATCAGTTCACTGATTTGCATATGGGCCATTCAAAAACGCATGGCTGCTGGCGAATAGTGTACGCACGACGGCGTCATCCGGTGACCGGTCTTGCGAGTGATGCGACAGACGGGTAAACGCCCCTTAACGCATATGAGGTTTTCCGATGTCGATAGACCAAAGCACCGCCGCCAAGGTGGCCAAACTCGCCCGGATCAAGGTTGAGGATGACGCGCTGCCTGCGCTGGCATCCGAGTTTAACACCATCCTTGGTTTCATCGAGCAACTGAACGAAGTGGATGTCGAAGGTGTCGAGCCGATGGTCTCGGTCACGCCGATGCGTCTGAAGCGTCGTCAGGACGAAGTCACTGACGGAAACCAGCAGGACAAAGTTCTGTCCAATGCCCCCGATGCGCGCGAAGGGTTCTTCGCTGTTCCCAAAGTTGTGGAGTAGGTCATGAGCGAACTGAACAAACTGGGGCTGGCCGAAGCCCGCGACGCGTTGCGTGCCGGCGATGTAACTTCGGTTGAACTGACGGATGCCTGCCTGACAGCCATTGATGAAGCCGATGCGCTGAACGCGTTCGTCCACAAGACGCCCGAGATTGCGATTGAGCGTGCAAAGGCCGCAGATGATCGGATCAAGGCGGGCGACGCCCCTTCGATGTGCGGCTTGCCGATCGGTATAAAAGATCTGTTCTGCACCAAAGGTGTTCCTTCGCAGGCCGCATCCAAGATACTCGATGGCTTTAAGCCCGAATACGAATCCACTGTGTCTCAGCAATTGGCTGACGCAGGTGCCGTGATGCTGGGCAAGCTGAACATGGACGAATTCGCCATGGGCTCGTCCAACGAAACCTCCGTTTATGGTAACGCCGTCAGCCCGTGGCGGCGTGGCAACGACGAGGCTCAGCTAACACCAGGCGGCTCGTCTGGTGGTTCGGCCTCGGCTGTTTCTGCTGATCTGTGTCTGGCTGCGACCGGCACTGATACCGGCGGTTCGATCCGGCAGCCTGCCGCATTTGTTGGCATTACCGGCATCAAACCGACCTATGGCCGCTGCTCACGCTGGGGCATCGTTGCCTTCGCCTCGTCGCTGGATCAGGCCGGCCCGATGACCAAGAACGTACGTGACGCAGCGATCATGCTGGAAACCATGTGTGGCCATGACCCCAAGGATTCCACCAGCGCCGAATTGGCTGTGCCGAATTTTGAGGCAATGCTGACCGGCGATATCAAGGGTAAGAAAATCGGTATTCCCAAAGAATACCGCATGGACGGTATGCCCGCTGAGATCGAAAAGCTCTGGGTTGATGGCGCTGCTATGCTGAAAGACGCAGGGGCTGAGATCGTCGATATTTCGCTGCCGCACACCAAATACGCACTACCTGCATATTATGTGATTGCTCCTGCTGAGGCGTCTTCGAACCTTGCCCGCTATGACGGTGTCCGCTATGGTCGCCGCGCGCAGCTGGCACAAGGTGACGGAATCACCGAAATGTATGAAAAGACCCGCGCGGAAGGCTTCGGCCCCGAGGTCCAGCGCCGGGTAATGATCGGCACATATGTGTTGTCGGCGGGTTTCTATGACGCCTACTACAACCGCGCCCGCAAAGTGCGGACACTGATCAAGAAAGACTTCGAAGATGTCTTCGCGACTGGCGTTGACGCAATCCTGACCCCGGCCACACCTTCGGCTTCGTTCGGCCTGGGTGAGATGACCGAAGCTGATCCGGTTCAAATGTATCTGAACGACGTGTTCACCGTGACCGTGAACCTAGCTGGCTTGCCCGGTATCTCGGTTCCTGCAGGACTGGACGCTCAGGGACTGCCGCTGGGTCTGCAACTGATCGGCCGCCCATGGGAAGAGGGCGATCTGCTCAACACCGCCTACGCGCTTGAGAATGCCGCCGGGTTTGTGGCCAAGCCGGGCAAATGGTGGTAATTCTCTGACCGGCAGAACGACAAGAAGGCGGAGCAGCCGAATGCGTAAATTGCTTCTGATTTCGACCCTCGGGCTGGTAGCAGCCTGTGATACGGTCGCCCCTGTATCGGGCACTGGGTTCAATACGCCGGAGTACCAGGCCCAACGCGAGGCTGAACTAACCGGGCAGGGGCTGGCTGGTAACCCGTTGCTGCCACCCGAAGCGATTTCAGAGCAGCCGCTTTCGGCGCAAGGTGCTCCTCTGAATGACGGCAGTGCGGCTGATATTGCAAACCAGACGGCTGTGGCGCTGGCCAGTACGTCTGACCAGCAAGGCTTAATTGCCCCAGTGACAAACAACACAGGCATTTCTGACGAACAGGATTTTGAAGCCGTTTCAAATAGGCGTAGTATCGATGCAGATGCGGCGCAGATCGAACAGAACCGACAGACATATGAAGTTGTCGCGCCAACCGCGGTTCCACAGCGCGGTACAGATGGACAGCCCAACATCGTGCAATACGCGTTGAACACGTCAAACCCCGTCGGAACCCAGCTCTACAGCCGTGCAGGGTTCAATTTAAAGGCCAAAGCCGAACGGAACTGTGCGCAATTCGCTTCGCCGGATCAGGCCCAGATCGAATTTCTATCCAATGGCGGTCCCCAGCGCGACCGTAAAGGTCTGGACCCGGATGGCGACGGCTATGCCTGCGGCTGGGACCCCAGTGCGTTCCGCAGTGCCGTCAACAACTGAGCTTTCGCCGATCTGGCATCCATCGCCCAATTTCGGCCCCCGGCGCGATGGGTTGAAGCCTGCGCTGATCGTTCTGCACTATACCGCAATGGAAAGCGCATCAGCTGCGCTCGAGCGCCTTTGCGATCCCGGTCCTGAAGTTTCCGCTCACTATCTGATCGGCCGCAATGGCGTGCTCTGGCAGCTTGTGCGCGAGGAAGACCGTGCCTGGCATGCCGGGGCCGGGGAGTGGCACGGGCAGACGGATATCAATTCCAGTTCCATTGGCGTCGAGTTGGACAATCAGGGCGATCACCCGTTCTCCGAGCCTCAGATGAACGCGCTGGAACAGCTTCTGTCCAAACTCATGCGGCGCTGGTCGATCCCCCCGGACGGTATCATTGGACATTCCGACATGGCACCCGGGCGCAAGACCGACCCAGGCCCCCGTTTTGATTGGCAAAGACTGGAACTTCAAAGCCTTGCCGCTCCAACTGGCACCGAAGCGCCTTCCGAAACGACGTTCCGGGAGCTGGCGCAAGTTCGGGGATATACAGCTGATGTCGATGATGACATCCTGCTCAAAACCATTCGCCTGCGCCACCGTCCCTGGGCCAAAGGCCCATTGCACCCTGACGATTTCAAAGCGCTGGCCCTTCCTCCACATCCGACCTGATCCGCACTTCATCGGGCCAAAAATATCCCGGGGTTGAATTGACCGAAGGCCAAGAAGGGGCTGGCCCCTTCATCCTCCAACCGCTCTTGACGTAGCCTCTCCCAAAGCATACGCAACACCTCGCGCGGAGGGCCGGATGGCCGCTGGGGCATATGCCCGAGAGGAAAGTCCGGACTCCACAAGGCAACGGTGCCGGGTAACGCCCGGGCGGGGAAACCCGACGGAAAGCGCCACAGAAATCAGACCGCCGCGGGCCTTGGCCCGAGGTAAGGGTGAAACGGTGGGGTAAGAGCCCACCGCGCCGCTGGCAACAGTGGCGGCACGGCAAGCCCCACCGGGAGCAATGCCGAATAGGGTCCCCGCGCGGGCCGGTCGGTGCAAACCGATACCGCCGCTAGGCTCGCTTTGGCCGAGAGGGACCGGGTTGGCAGCTCGAGCCGCGCAGCAATGCACGGCCTAGAGGAATGGTCATCGAAGGGGGCAACCCCGGAACAGGATCCGGCTTACAGGCCCTCCGCGCATAATTCCTCAGCCCGTCGGCGGCGTATACACCCCGGTTAGCGTTGCTGCTTTTGCAGCGACCGAAACGAACTCTTTGGCAGACCATGCGCGCACGGTTTCGATTTTCGATACTGCACCCGTGCTGGCGACGGCCATCCCGATTGCGACCGCATCAGTGCCGTCGGGGACCTCGCTGATGACAACAACATCGTTGCTACCGGTGGTGACGTAGAATGAGATCAGTTTTCCGCCCGCTTTCTCAAGCAGCGCACTGACCGGGCCGGTACGATCCTGAGGATTGGCAACCATCGCCTGAACGGCCTCGGATGAGTAGGATGCGTAAGTGATGAATACAGGCATGAAAACCTCCCACTGTTTAAGTCTAATTGGAACCATCCGACTGGCCGGTTCCATGGCCAGATTGCTTGCTGAGACGCCTGCAATTCAGGAACACCCGGGTAACCCGGGCGATACTATTGATGTGAGTGGTGTAGGGTGCCGGACGATAGTCCCGGTCAGAATTTGCCCATGATCGCAACAGGGGCTCTTTGGTCACAGCGACCCTATCACAGTTCCGTGAACACACCAAGCGACACACCGTTGAGGTGGAGTAGGGAATTGTTCCAGGAACACGGCGAATCTGGTTGACTTGGGCGCATGAGCGGTTAAAAGCGCACGCTCATAAGGATTCAACCGAAAGGCCCCTGCCTTTTCGGACGCAGGAGATAACCATGGCGAAGCCGACGACAATCAAGATCCGTCTGAACTCGACCGCGGGCACGGGCCACTTCTACGTGACCAAAAAGAATGCGCGCACCATGACCGAGAAAATGACCATTCGTAAATACGATCCGGTTGCTCGGAAACATGTCGAGTACAAAGAAGGCAAGATCAAGTAATCTGCCCTCTGACCTGAATTTTTGAAAAAGGACTCTGCCGATGCAGGGTCCTTTTTTTGTTGGTTTGAGGCGTCCCACAGCGCGTCGGTGCGAAACATGGGCGTTGCAGGGGCGCATCAGCCCCTCGGGTGTTCTGGGTGCGGGCGGCTTGCTTTTACGCACTCCATGCCGCTACGCTTCAGCAACTCTTTCCAAAATGTTGACCGCCATGAAAAAAATCTTGTTACCCGCCCTTGCAGTTCTGACCCTGTCAGCCTGCGAAGATCCGTTTAACCGCGAAGGTGTTGGTTTCACCGGGATAGATGGTGAACCGCGTACGGTATCCGATGTGAAAGGAGCCGCGGCATTTGTTCAACCTGCGACCAATATCCCGGCAGAGCTCGCCAAGTTGCCAACAGTTCAGGTCTCGTCTGATCAGACCGAGCTTTCCAAGATGGCGAAAGTAGCTATCGAGAATGGTGGGCGCACTGATACCAGCGCCGTTCAACTGTCAGGCCAGAGCACTAATCTGCTGCTGAGCACGGTCAGTGTGAACGGGACATTGTTTGGTGTGTTGCGAACTGAAGAAGGGGACACTCGCGTGGACAATTCCATCGGTGCAAACTTCGGAGCTCGGACCGAGCGCTTTACCGGTTGCTTGCCCGCTGGAGATGTTTACCGCAAAGGCTCGTCCAAGCGCAGCTCTGGTTTTGCGGTGCCGCTGAACTGTAGCTGATTGCCAAATTACCAAACCATTTTGTACCCCCGCCAATTTAGTGGGGGTTTTCTTTTTTCGCCGTCATTCAACGCGCCATTCAGCGAAACTGATCACGGGGTTTAGCCCGGCGCGCGCCATCAATTCAGCTGAAGGCGTATTGAAGGTTGCATAGGTCGTGGCCAAAACATCTCCGCCATCAGCAAGCACATGTGCGCGAACCTCGTCTATCAAGGCTAATCCGATTCCTTTCCGACGGTGCTTGGCATCGACGCTGATGTGGTGCAGCATCGCACGTGTTTCCGCCCGGCGAAAAGGTGTCGCAGCACGCCTCTCAAGCTCAAAAATCGCATATCCCAACAGTATTTGATTCTCCTCATAGCCCAATGCAACCACTGCGTCGTGGCTGAGCCATTCTGAAAGATAGCAAACAACTTCCTTGTCATCTGGCAAAGGCGCGTATCGCTGTGGCTGTTTCTGAACGTGCAGGTCATGCACCTGTTGAAGTAATGGCAGCAAGCGATGCGCCTGTGACGGGCAGATGGCGGTGATGGACATCAATGGTCCTCCGATTATCCAAACAAAAAGGGCGGGTCTTTTCGGACCCGCCCTTTGGCTGTGAGTATGAGGTTCGCGTTATTCGCGATTACCAAGCAGCTGCAGCAGGAACATGAACATGTTGATGAAGTCCAGATACAAGTTCAGTGCGCCCATGATGGCCGCCTTGCCTAGCCATTCCTGGTCACCCGCATGGGCCATCTGCAGATAGGTCGTTTTGATCTTCTGAGTGTCATACGCGGTCAGGCCCGCAAAGATCAGAACACCCAGGATCGACACAGCGAACATGATCGCAGGCGACTGCAGGAAGATGTTGATGACCATCGCGACGATCAGACCGATCACGCCCATCATCAGGAAAGTACCCATGCCGGACAGGTCTTTCTTAGTGACGTATCCGTAAAGCGACAGGCCCGCGAATGCGATCGAAGTCACTAGGAATACCTGCGCGATCGAGATGCCGGTGAAGGCTACAAAAATCCAGCTCAGCGACAGGCCCATGACGGCTGCAAATGCATAGAAGAACAGCTGCGCACCAGACGCCGAAAGGCGGTTGATGGCGGCACCAAAGCCAAACACCATTGCAAGAGGTGCGAACATTACGATCCAGCCCAGGATATTCGGGCTAAGCGTGACTGGGTCACGGAAGATCGACAGAAGTTGCGGGCTTGAGCCAACGGCCCAGGCAACAGCAAACGTGATCAGCATACCCACGGACATTGTGCCGTAGACTTTGTTCATATGGGCGCGCAGGCCCTCATCAATCTCGGCAGCGCGCGCCCCGGACGCCGTCCGGATCGTGTCGAATTGTGCCATTTAAGGGTCTCCCTTCAATATTCTGTGCTCAGCCTGCGATTGCAGGCCGGTTTCCCACTAAATATCGGAGAGTACGGCCCTCGTTTCAAGGGTTTTCACTCTAAAACTCAGCAAAACTGTCGGCAAATTTCGCGACTGGTGCAAAAAACCTGACGGCGCAGTCCCTAATGCCGCCAGATTTCTTCTATTGTCCAATTAATACAAGTGTTTGTACCAGCAGTCAGGCGCATCCCACATCGGGCGAGAAGCCTCGGCTTCTGCCTCGGAGCGGGTGATTCCGATATCTTCCAAAGCGCGATCATCAAGCTGAGCCAGTTTTTGCCGTTGCCGCGAAAGGCTCAACATGTTGAGCAGGCGGTCTCCAATCGATTTACCTTTGATGCGGCGCAGAGTCGAAATGGCTAGATGGGTCATGGGTATTGCCCTTTCATGTTTGACTGATGAAACACCGTGCTTCAATCAATTTCCTTGATCTATATGGAGCATTCTGACATATTTTAAAAATGAATGTTTTTGACGTTACCCATAAGGAATCTTGAAGATGCGAAATCTGGACATCACTACGCTTCGTTCATTCGTTGCCGTCGCGGATCACGGCGGCGTTACCCGCGCAGCTGGATTTCTTCATCTCACGCAATCGGCTGTTTCCATGCAGCTCAAGCGGTTAGAAGAGCTACTCGGGCTGGAGCTGCTGGATCGATCCGGTCGAACCATTGCGCTGACCGCGTCCGGCGAGCAACTGCTTGCCTATGCGCGCCGGATGATTGCGTTGAATGATGAGGTGATCGGGCGGCTCACTGATCAGGCCTTTGAAGGAGAGGTCGTGTTGGGGGTGCCGCATGATGTCGTTCATCCGTTCATCCCCCGTGTCCTAAAGCGCTTCAATGCCAGCTTCCCGCGCGTGAACGTGAACTTGGTTACTTCGAATACGCGTCACCTGAAGGAAGAATTTGCGCGCGGAGGTTTTGATTTGATCGTGACCACGGAATCGGGAGCGGGCGAGAGGGCTGAAACCTTGTATCATATGCCACTGCGCTGGGTCGGAGCTCTGAACGGGTCCGCCTGGCGACAACAGCCTCTGCGGCTGGGGTTTTGCCGCAATTGCATCTTCCGTCCGGTTGCGACCGCGGCGCTGGATGACGCTGGGATCGAATGGGACATGAGCATCGACAGCGACTCAGACCGTACGGTCGAAGCAACAGTCAGTGCTGATCTGGCGGTGGGTGTACTGTTGGAGGGGACACAGCCCAACCATCAGGAACTGATCGACCATGCTGGGGTCCTTCCGGACCTGCCGGTGCAGTTCATAAACCTTTATGGTGCTGAACGAGTGCGCGAGGAATATGTGGCTGAGCTCGCAAATCTCCTGCGGCAAAACTTTTCACACCCCAGTGCGCGCCCCCTCAAAGTGGCGAGTTGATCTGGATGACGACCTTACCGGTGGATTTACGATCACGCAGCAATTCCAATCCCTTGGCTGCGTCCTGCAAGGGCAGGATGTGGCTGATATGAGGTTTAATCCGTCCTTCTGAGTGCCAGCGAAACAGTGTGCTGAAACTATTGTGTACTATTTCAGGCTGAAATTTCAGGTAACCACCGATATAGACGCCAATCACACTGAGATTTTTAACCAAAAGATGGTTGGCCGGAATCTGAGGAACTTCACCCCCCGCAAAGCCGATGGGCAATAGGCGGCCCTCGGGATTCGTGGCGCGGAACGCAGCCTTGAAAACGTCACCACCGATGGCGTCATAGACCACGTCGGCTCCGCCAAGGGCGCGAACGCGGTTACGCAGATCCTCATCCGCATCGATCAAATGGTCCGCACCGGCCTGCTGCGCCACCACCAATTTGTCCGCGCCGCGCGCTTGCGCGATGACGGTCGCCCCCATCAGTTTCCCGATTTCGATGGCGGTCAGCCCAACGCCGCCAGCAGCTCCGGTCACCAGCAGCGTTTCGCCGGCCTGTAGGCGTGCCCGGTGCTCCAACGCGATATGGCTGGTGCCATAGGCGATCTGAATGGCGGCAGCGTCTTCGAAACTCATTGTGTCTGGGATGACAATAACGCGGTCAGCATCGAAGACACCAGATTCGGCCAGGCCGCCCTGACCAGAGAAAACAGCGACGCGGTCACCTGGTTTTAGATGCGTAACAATATTTCCGACTTCGGCAACGACCCCTGCAATTTCCATACCCAGAGTAAACGGTGTGCCGGGTGTATCCTGATAGGAGCCTTTCTGCATCAAAAGATCGGCAAAGTTCAGCCCGCAGGCCCGAATGGATACCCGCACCTGATTTGCTGCTGGTGTCGGCTCGGGCATTTGGCAAATTTGCGCCATTGCTCCCTTGGTTTTGATACGAAATGCCAGCATCAGTGTTCTCCGGTATTTTAGGGCACATAGGCGGAGAGCGCGCGCGTTTTGTCAATTCCAATCAAACACCCTTCTCAAACAGGTGTCTGGTCTGATTTGTTGTATCCGAACATACACAGATGTGATGATCCCGGTACTCAACCACAATCAACAGTCCATATTCTTAGATTCAACCGTCTTGAAAAAAGAATCGATTGCGGCAATATTATTGTTCTATGGTGCTGTTCGGGGGGCACGATCCTAAGTTAGGAAGTTCTTAAGCAGCGACCCGCTAACTTGGCGGTCACGGCTGCTGTTGCGGTTTCCCGGACAGGTGTTTGTGTAAAGGAGACTACCAATGACCCATCACGTCGATGTCCATGTGGGCAAACGCGTCCGGCATCGCCGCTGGCTGATTGGCATGACCCAGCAGCAGTTGGCGCAGCAAGTTGGTATCAAGTTTCAACAGATTCAAAAATATGAAACGGGTGCCAACCGTGTAAGCGCGTCGCGTTTGTGGGACATTGCCGAGGCATTGGATGTTCCGGTCAGCTTTTTCTTTGAAGGCCTTGAAGAAGCTCAGAAAGCAGAGGCTGACAAAAAATCAGTTCCTGCAGATCTGATGGGTGATAAAGAAGCGCTTGATCTCGTTCGCTCGTACTATGCGATACCGGAAAATCAGCGTCGCCGCTTGTTTGAACTGGCGCGCGTGCTGAGCGACGTCGCCTAATACAATCGCTTGACTTCGCGGGGTGCCCGTCGCACGGGTAAGCCATGCAAAACACCCTACGAAGTGATCTAGAGATTGCCGAAGAAATGGCCGACGCGGCGCGGGCGGCCATTCTTCCGTTTTTCCGCCAATCTAACTTGAAGACGGACAACAAGCTCGATGCCGGGTTTGATCCTGTGACTGCAGCTGACCGCGAAGCAGAGAAGGCGATGCGTGCGGTGCTGGCCATTCACCGGCCCAAGGATGGCGTTTTAGGGGAAGAGTTTGGCCATTCCGAGGGGGTGAGCGGACGGATTTGGGTGCTGGACCCAATCGACGGCACGCGCGGATTCATAAGTGGTACGCCCACATGGGGTGTTCTGATCGCCCTAAGCGATGAGACTGGACCTAAGCTTGGCGTAATCGATCAGCCCTATATCGGTGAACGCTTTATCGGAGATACAGAGCACGCCTTTGTCAAAGGCCCAATGGGGCGTGCGGAACTCGAGACGCGGAATACGCGATCTTTGGATCAAGCGATCATCTTCACCACCTTTCCTGAGGTCGGCACCGAGGCCGAGGCCGCTGCCTTCAAGGCGGTTTCTCAGAAAACGAAGCTGACGCGTTATGGGATGGATTGTTACGCCTATGCGCTACTTGCTGCAGGGCAAACAGATCTGGTGGTCGAGGCTGGGTTGAATGCCTACGATATCCAAGCCCCAATCGCGGTGATCGAAGCCGCAGGTGGTATTGTGACAGATTGGCAGGGTAATCCTGCCCATAATGGCGGGCGTGCCCTCGCAGCAGCCAATGCTGAGATTCATGCGGCGGCGCTGGAAATCCTGAAGCAATATTAAACAGGTTGCCGCACCCCCCATGCGGATTTAAACTGATAGCGGCTGGTTCTTATGCCCGTTTTCCACCAGCCCAATACTCCACGCATGAGACGGGCAGGATGCGGGAGTGCAAAAATGACAGAAATATTGATCCGGAATGCTGACATTATCGTGACGATGGACGATGACCGGCAAGAGCTTGTGGGCGCTGATCTGTTGGTTCGGGACGGAAAGATTGCCCAGATTGGCCATGGTTTGACCAGCCGGGGTGAAATACATGATGCCGCCGGATGTGTTGTTACCCCTGGTCTTGTGAACACCCATCATCATCTCTACCAAACCCTTACACGCGCGGTGCCCGGTGGGCAGGATGCGTTGCTATTTGGATGGTTGCGAACACTTTATCCCATCTGGTCCCGCTTTGGACCTGAAGAGATGTTTATCTCCGCTCAGGTCGGTCTGGCAGAGTTGGCGCTGTCTGGCTGCACGCTCAGTTCTGATCACCTCTACCTTTATCCCAATGGTGCGCGACTTGAAGATACGATCCATGCCGCGTCGGAATTGGGTTTGCGTTTTCAACCGACGCGCGGGGCAATGAGTATCGGCGAAAGTGATGGTGGATTGCCTCCTGATGCTCTGGTCGAAGCCGAGCAAGCCATTCTGGAGGACATGATCCGCGTGGTTGATGCCTATCACGATCCATCTGAGGGTTCGATGTGCCGCGTTGGCCTTGCGCCGTGTTCTCCGTTCTCGGTTAGTCGCGACCTGATGCGCGATGCCGCGCTTCTCGCGCGCGATAAAGGTGTAATGCTACATACTCATCTGGCGGAAAACGATGAGGATATCGCCTATTCTGAAGAGCAGTTCGGTTGCCGCCCCGGCCAATACGCCGAGGAATTGGGCTGGACCGGATCGGATGTTTGGCACGCCCATTGTGTCAAGCTGGATGGCTCCGAGATCGACCTATTTGCGCGTAGCCGAACCGGCGTTGCGCACTGCCCATGCTCAAATTGCCGTCTTGGCTCAGGTATCGCGCCAGTCCGCAAAATGCGCGACCAAGGCGTGCATGTCGGGCTGGGAGTGGACGGTTCAGCCAGCAATGACAGCGGCAATCTGATCGCCGAGGCGCGCCAGTCCATGCTTCTGCAACGGGTTGCAAATGGCGCTGACGCCATGTCAGCCCGCGAAGCGCTCGAGATTGCCACCAGAGGTGGGGCGGATGTGCTGAACCGACCCGATTGCGGCAGGCTCATGCCTGGCAAACGCGCTGACATAGCCATTTGGGACGTACGCGGCATCGAAAGTGCAGGCAGTTGGGACCCAGCTGCGCTCCTTCTGGCCGGACCAACGCGTGTCAAACACCTGTTTGTCGAGGGGCGCCAGGTTGTGCGCGACGGTCAGATCTCCACCATTGACCTGCCGAAGACCATAGAAACCCAGAATCGTCTGGCAAGCGCGTTGGCAGAATAGCGGATGCGCTCTTCATCTGACTGAAAATATCCCCGCCGGAGGCATGGGCCACAGGCCCATTCCTATTAATTAGAAACAGCTCGCCCGGCGATCCAGACCTCGGCAACAGCCCGATCATCCCCCATCATTATGGTCGGGAACACCGCTTCCCAAAGATCATCAGCATGTGCTTCGCGTTGGGCGATGGCTGGAGTCGAGGCAAGGTCCAATACCACCAGATCCGCCTCCATACCCACCGCAATATTGCCGATACGATCATCCATCCGCAAAGTTTGAGCTGATCCAACCGTTCCAAGCCAAAGCAATTGCGAAGGATGTAGCGGACGACCCCGCAGTTGACCAATTTCGTACGCTGCGGCCATTGTGCGCAGCATCGAAAAGCTGGAACCACCGCCTGTATCGGTGGCAAGACCAACCCGGTGCCCCTCGCGGATCAGGCCGTTCATGTCGAACAGACCAGAACCGATAAACGTATTGGACGTGGGGCAGTGGATCAGCGCTGCATCTACCTCGCGCAAGCGGTCACGTTCGCGATCCTCCAGATGGATCACGTGACCGTAGAGACCGTTTCCACCCAACAATCCAAACTGTTCATATGTATCCAAATAGTCGCGCGCCTCAGGGAACAGAGAGCGCACCCATTCAATTTCGTCGGTTTGTTCGCTGAGATGGGTTTGCATCAGGCATTCGGGATGCTCCGCCCAAAGTGCGCCGATGGCCTCTAACTGATCTGGTGTCGATGTCGGCGAGAAACGCGGTGTAATGGCGTAGGATATGCGATCCACCCCGTGCCACTTTTCAAGCAGTGACTTGGACTGGTCATACCCGGTCTGTGCGGTGTCACGCAGCCCCTCGGGTGCATTTCGATCCATGCAGGTTTTGCCGGCGACAACCCGTTGACTTCGCGCCTTGGCTGCCGAGAAAAACGCATCAACACTCTCAGGATGAATAGTGCAAAAGCTGCACATTGTCGTAGTGCCGTGTGCTGCCGTTAAATCGAGGTATCTATTTGCAATTTCAGCGGCATAGTCAGGATCGCTGAACTTCATCTCTTCCGGGAACGTGTAGCTGTTGAGCCAGTCGATCAGCCGCTTGCCCCAACTCGCAATCATCGCGGTTTGCGGATAGTGAACATGCGGATCCACAAAGCCCGCCGAAATAAGCTTGTCGCCATAATCCTTAACTTTGGCCTCGGGGTGCGCGACAGAAAGATCGGACGCGGATCCCAATGCTGCGATGCGACCATCTTCTATCAATACGGCTTCGTGTAGTTCGGTCGCGTCTGTGGGTTCGCCTTCGAACGGTGATCCGTTGAAGCTGAGCACGCGTCCCTTCAAAAGCGTCTTTTGCGCCATCTGCTGTGTTCTCCGCCTGTTTGGGGCCGCTATCCAGCATAGGGATGCAAAAGATGTGGGTAAATTGGACCATTGTCATTGTTTTCCGGTAGCTGCTTCTTCTATCTAGGGTCAATCGGCAGGAAAAAAGGGGCAGCGCATGACGACAGGCAGTGACGAAGCCAGACCCGATCAGCCCCAGGACGAGGACGCCTATGCGCTCGATCCGCGAACCGTCGAAGCCATCCTCTATGCGGTGGAGGTCGAAGATCGCACCAAGCTGATTGATCTTATGGAGCCGCTACATGCGGCTGATATTGCCGACCTTCTGGAACAGATCAGCCCCTTTGACCGGGCGGGCCTGATCCGTTTGTACGATAAGGAATTTGACGGGGATATTCTTTCAGAACTGGATGAATCTGTCCGGGAAGAAGTGATCGATGTTCTGAAACCGGATGTCTTGGCCGAAGCTGTTCGGGACATGGAAAGCGACGATGTCGTTGATCTGCTCGAGGATCTCGAAGAGCCGCAACAAGAGACGATCCTTGATGCGCTTGAAGACTCTGAACGAGTCGCCGCTGAGCAGGCGTTGTCCTACCCTGAAAATTCCGCCGGTCGTCTTATGCAGCGTGAAGTCGTCATGGCGCCCGAGCACTGGACGGTGGGGCAGGCCATTGATTTCATGCGGGCCAATGATGATCTGCCAGAACAGTTCTATCATGTCGTCCTTGTTGACCCGCGGCTGAAGCCCGTTGCGCAGGTTACACTGGGAAAGCTGATGGCGACCCGGCGAGAGGTGCCCTTGCATGACCTCGCCGAGGAAGAATTCCACACCATCCCTGTCGATCAGGACGAAGAGGATGTGGCCTATGCGTTCAACCAATACCATCTGATCTCGGCCCCGGTTGTGGATACGGATGGCCGGTTGGTTGGCGTCATTACCATTGATGACGCGATGGTGGTGTTGGATGAAGAATATGAAGAAGACATGATGCGTCTTGCGGGTGTCTCGGATGAAAGTTCTTTGTCCGATAGCGTAGCGGCAACCAGTAAACGGCGCTTGCCATGGCTCGGTGTCAATCTGATCACCGCGATTTGTGGTTCGCTGGTCATTTCGCAGTTTGAGGCGGCAATCGATCAGCTTGTTGCACTCGCAATCCTGATGCCGATTGTTGCCTCAATGGGAGGCAACGCTGGAACTCAATCACTGACAGTGGCTGTACGCGCGCTGGCGACACGTGACCTGACGAGTTCGAATGTGTGGCGCGTGATCCGCCGCGAATTACTGGTTGGGATGCTCAACGGATTATGCTTTGCCATCGTGTTGGGAACCGTTGGGATGATGTGGTTTGATTCTCCGTTGCTGGGTGTCGTGATTGGATCGGCGCTGGTCGTGAACATGATCATCGCGGGCTTTGCAGGTACGGTAGTACCGGTGGTGCTGGATCGTCTGGGGATCGACCCTGCGCTGGCATCGGGAACCTTTGTGACAACGACGACGGACGTGATGGGGTTCTTCATATTTCTGGGGCTTGCCAGCATGGTGCTACTGTGACCGACACAACCGATCTGACTGAAATCAAAGCCGCTGCCCGAAAGGCGGCCTTTGCGCGTCGAAAGGCGGCGTTTGACACGCGCCTACCGGGTGCTGCAGGACGTTTGTCCGAGGTTTTGGCCGGGCACCGAGGTGTTCCCATCTCAGGCTACATGCCCATCCGAACCGAGATCGACCCGTTGCCGGCAATGGCCGAAGCAGCCGCTTACGGGGCCGTCGGCGTACCCGTCATTCAGGCCGCCGGAAAGCCGCTGCGATTTTCGCGTTGGACTCCGGAAGGCGCGCTGAAAGACGGACCATTTGGTGCGAAGGTACCCGAGATCGACGATTATTTTGATCCTGAAATCCTGATTGTGCCGCTGGTTGCGTTTGATGCTCAGGGTGGTCGTCTGGGATATGGTGGTGGATTCTATGATCGCACGCTAGAGGGGTTGCGCGGTAAGCGCCCGACATTGGCGATCGGGTTTGCCTTCGATGCACAAGAGGCAGAAGAGCTGCCGCTTGAGCCGACGGACCAACCTCTGGATATGGTTATCACAGAAAGCCGCGTGTTGACGTTTTCGGCCTAGCCCGTGTGCTCAGCACGGAAATAGTCCCAGGCATCCTGTTTGGTTCCGTCTGGCAGGGTGCAGATCCCGGTTTGGCCGCCGTCGCCATCCTGAATATTGTACGTGCCGCCCCGTTCGATGCAAAAAGTCGCCGCTGGGTTTGCCAGTTCGGTTGATTGCTCGGCTGGCTGATCGCACGCGGCGAGGGGGGCGAGCAGGGTAACAATAATAAGATAGCGGGTCATAAGTTTCTCCTAACCAATATTATTTGAGGTTTATGGTGACAGTTTAATCACTTGTGCTTGTGTTGCACCACACTTAGGACGGGTGACATGAGGTTATTATTTCTTGGCGACGTCATGGGGCGCTCGGGTCGCGCCGCCGTTCAACAGCACCTGCCGCGTTTGCGTGAGGAGTGGCGGTTGGATTTCGTCGTGGTTAACGGCGAGAATGCATCCAATGGCATGGGGCTCAGTGGTGATCACGCCAAGCTGCTTTTGGACGCCGGTGCCGATTGCATCACTTTGGGCGACCATGCGTTCGATCAGAAAGACATGTTGCAGTTCATCGAGAAGGAGCCGCGCATTGTGCGCCCGGTGAACTATGCCAAAGGGGCGCCGGGGCGAGGTCATCGGCTGTTCACGGCGCCGGGTGGACGCAAGGTGCTGGTGGTGCAGGTACTGGGGCAAGTATTTATGAAGCGCCCCTTCGATGATCCGTTCTCAGCTATCGAACCAATTCTGAAATCGCACCCACGCGGTGGGCAGGCGCAGGCGATTATCGTCGATATGCATTGCGAGGCGACGTCTGAAAAGATGGCGATGGGCCACTATTGCGACAAGCGCGCCAGCCTTGTGGTGGGTACGCACACCCATGTGCCGACGGCGGATGCGCAGATTTTGACTGGCGGGACAGGATACCTGACCGATGCCGGAATGTGCGGGGATTATGACTCGGTCATTGGTATGGACAAACAAGAACCTATGCGTCGTTTCATCACCGGGATGCCCAAAGCCCGGTTCACACCCGCCAATGGCGAGGCAACGCTGAGCGGTGTGTATGTCGAAACCGATGATCGCGACGGAAGCGCAATATCTGTGCAGATGGTGCGCGTTGGTGGGCGTTTGCAGCAGGCAGGCCCCTAAGTCACATGTCAGGCTTGCCCTGTGGCATGCAATGCGTGAAACTGGCTGATAGGCGCGTGTGCCAGATCAGGTTTCGGACAGAATACCAAGAATGCAATTCCTTCAACTGACAGAAACGGGTAGCGCAATTCTGGCGCTGATGATTGTTGCAGGGATGTTCATCATGTTCCTGCGCGAGGTCTATCCGACCGAAGTTGTCGCCATTGGCGGCGTGGCCCTGATGCTTGCAACGGGTATACTGCCCTATCAGAGCGCGCTTGCGGTACTGTCTAACCCTGCGCCATGGACCATCGGTGCCATGTTCATCATCATGGGGGCTTTGGTGCGAACAGGGGCGCTTGATGCGTTCACGTCCGTGGCGCAAAAGCAGGCGCAGGTTAATCCACGTATAGCCATCGGTTTGTTGATGGGGTTTGTCGTCATCGCGTCTGCAGTGGTGTCGAACACACCTGTTGTCGTCGTGATGATCCCGGTCTTTATTCAAATCGCTCGCACACTGAACGTTTCGGCGTCCAAACTGTTGATTCCGCTTAGCTATGCGGCAATTCTTGGGGGAACGTTGACCCTGATCGGCACCTCAACCAACCTTCTGGTTGATGGCGTCGCGCGTGCGCAGGGCATGACGGCCTTCACGATATTTGAGGTCACCCCACTGGGCATAGCTCTGGTTATCTACGGCATGGTTTATCTGCGCTTCATAGCGCCGCGTTTGTTGCCAGAGCGCGACAGCATGGCCGAAATGCTGAGTGACCGATCCAAGATGAAGTTCTTTACTGAGGCGGTCATCCCACCCGAAAGCAACTTGATCGACCGCGAAGTTACGGGGGTTCAACTGTTCAAACGCCAAGGTGTGCGGTTGATCGACGTGGTTCGGGGTGATGAGTCGTTACGCCGGAACCTAAAAGGTGTCACGCTGAAAGTGGGTGACAGAGTGGTTCTCCGCACCGAGATGACTGAGTTGTTGAGCCTGCAAAGCAATAAGGAATTAAAGAGGGTTGATCAGGTCTCGGCAGTTGAAACCAAGACGGTCGAAGTTCTGATTACGCCAGGTTGCCGTATGGTTGGGCGAACATTGGGTGCGATGCGTTTGCGTCGTCGGTACGGCGTCTACGTTTTGGCTGTGCATCGCCGAAACCAGAATATCGGGCGCCAGTTGGATGCTCTGACTGTACGCGTGGGGGATACACTGCTGCTTGAAGGCTCACCCGGTGATATTCAAAGGCTGGCAGCAGATATGGACATGGTTGATGTGACACAGCCCTCGGCACGTGCCTTCCGTCGCAGTCATGCACCCATTGCCATTGGAGCATTGGTGGGAATCGTTGCGTTAGCAGCGCTGGGCGTCGCTCCAATTCTGCTTTTGTCTATACTGGCTGTTGCGGTGGTCCTGCTGTCCCGCTGTATCGATGCGGATGAGGCGTTTTCCTTTGTCGAAGGCAGATTGCTGGCGCTGATCTTCTCAATGCTCGCAATCGGCGCGGCGCTCGATAAATCTGGCGCTGTGACGCTGATTGTCGAGGCGATCGCACCCGCGCTGGGCATGTTGCCGCCCTTCCTTATCATTTGGGCTGTGTATTTGCTAACCTCGGTATTGACCGAATTGGTTTCAAACAATGCAGTTGCAGTGGTGGTAACACCAATTGCAATCTCGTTGGCGCAGGCAGTTGGCATCGATCCACGCCCATTGGTCGTTGCGGTGATGGTGGCGGCGTCGGCTTCGTTTGCGACGCCCATCGGTTATCAGACCAACATGATGGTGTACGGGCCGGGCGGGTACAGGTTCACCGATTTTCTAAAGGTTGGTGTGCCGTTAAACCTGACGGTTGGTTTGTTGGCCTCACTCTTGATCCCGTTCATCTGGCCACTCTGAGACTGGCACAGTTTCGCCGACTTGAATGTGTTGCCCTTGTAAATGGCAATCCAGCCACAATCTTTTTCTCAAAGACGAATGAGAGAGGATAGGATCATGCCTTTTCCAAAACTCGGACAGGCCATTGTGGCCGGAGCAGTTGTATTGGCTTTGCTGGGCAGCCAGAGCCACGCCGGATCGGTGACAGGCACAGCGACATATCGTGAACGGATCGCTCTGCCACCGGATGCAACACTGTATGTCGAACTGCAGGATATCTCGCGGGCGGACGCGGCTGCAGTGACACTGGCAGCGCAGCCCTACGCTCTGAACGGCGTGCCATCAGAATTTGAGTTGTCGTTTGATGATGCGCTGATCCGCGAAGGAATGACCTATGCGGTCCGGGGTGCAATCTATCGTGGAGAGGAGCTGCTGTTTACGACCGATACGATTCACCCGGTGTTGACCAACGGAGAAGGCAATTCCGCAGACCTGATACTGGTGCAGGCGCACGATCAGAGCGCCGCGACATTGGAAGGGACTGAATGGGTGGCCATCGGAATAGATGGAGAGGTGTTGGACGCAAAGCGCCCGCCACAGCTTTCATTTGCTCAAGGCGGAGCGTTCGGCGGTACAGGCGGTTGTAATCGGTTTACCGGACAAGCCGAAATCATCGGCAACAGCATAGAATTTCCTGAGAATATGGCTGCCACTTTGATGGCGTGCCCACCAGAAATGGAAGAGATTGAAGATCAATTTCTTGCCGCTTTGCAAAGTGTAACCACTTATGCGGTTGCCGGTGACAGTCTGGTTATGCTCGACGCCGCAGGCGAACCTGTTCTGAAGTTTGTGCGCAACCAGTAATCAGGCCACGGCGCGGGACCGTCCCGCATTGCGGCCCGAGAAGATGCAACCGCCCAGAAACGTGCCCTCCAGCGCGTTGTATCCGTGGTAACCGCCACCGCCAAAGCCCGCGACCTCTCCGGCTGCAAACAGGCCGGGGACGACTTGGCCGTCTGCGCCAATCATCTGACTGTCGAGATTGGTCTGCAACCCACCAAGCGTTTTGCGGGTCAGAACATGCAATTTAACTGCAATCAAAGGGCCATTTGACGGATCGAGGAATTTGTGTGGCTTGGCGGTGCGGATCAACCTATCGCCCCGGTAATTGCGCGCGGCATGGATCGCCATCATCTGAGCGTCTTTCGAGAATGGGTTGTCGATCTGAGAATCCCTCGCCTCGATTTGCGTGCGCAAATACGCTTCGTCAATCAGTCCGCCGCCCAATTGGTTCATGCCTCTGACCAATTCCGTCAGCGTGTTGGCAACAACGAAATCCTCACCCTTTTCCTTGAAAGCCTCGACCGGGCCAGTTGCCTTTGAGCCGGATAAAATGCGCTGTTGAATAACCTCTTTCCAGCTACCCGAAGTGAAGTCCGGGTTCTGCTCGGACCCGGAGAGGGCAAATTCCTTCTTGATCACTTTCTGGGTCAGAACGAACCAACTGTACTCATAACCCGTCTTCAAGATTTCGCGCAGCGTGCCCAGCGTATCGAAGCCCGGCAGACAAGGGGGTTGCAGACGATTGCCGCACGCGTCAAACCACATCGAGCTTGGACCGGGCAGGATGCGAATACCGTGCGCGGGCCAGATCGGATCCCAATTGCGTACGCCTTCCGTATAGTGCCACATTCGATCACCGTTGATCACATGGCCGCCTGCTTTCTCGCTGATCGGGATCATCCGGCCATCGACATGAAAGGGCACACCAGCGATCATGTCTTTGGGTGGCTCACCCAATCGGTTTGTGGGCCAGTTTTTTCGCACCATTTCGAAGTTCCCACCGATCCCGCCGGAGGTGACGATGACTGACGACGCGTAGACTTCGAACTCGCCCACTTCGTCCCGATTGGTCTTGCCACCCCTCTGGACGCTATCATCGGCTAGGACCTCTCCGGATACGCCCTTTGCTGTGCCATTTTGCATAATGATATGGCTGACTTGGTGGCGGAACTTCAACTGGATTAGACCGGTGCTGACATGATCCTGCACACGTCGAATAAAATGCTCCAACACTCCCGGGCCCGTACCCCAGGTGATATGAAAGCGCGGGACCGAGTTGCCATGACCATTGGCGTATGACCCACCGCGTTCGGCCCATCCCACGACCGGAAACCAGCGCAACCCCATGTCATATAACCAAGGACGCATTTCACCTGCTGCAAACTCGACATAGGCATCCGCCCACTTGCGGGGCCAATTGTCCTCATCGCGGTCGAACTGAGCGCTGCCCATCCAGTCGCGCAGAGCCAGATCGTAGCTGTCGAGAATACCCATGCGACGCTGTTCAGGGGTATCGACCATGAACAGACCGCCAAGGCTCCAAAACGCCTGCCCGCCAAGGAAGTGTTCCGGCTCCTGATCCACAATGATCACACGCTTACCGCGATCCCCCAGCTCTGCTGCGGCAGCCAGACCGGCAAGTCCGCCGCCGACGACAATCGCGTCTGCTGTATTATCAGCCATCTGATCTCCTTTCAGCGGTTGCGGAACCAAAGGATAAAGGGGGTCACGACCACATACATCGTAATACCATAAACCGCGGCCGGAACGGCAAGCGGACTGAAGCCCGTTGTGGTGCCTGTGATCAGTGCCGCCAACGTAATTCCCATCGCCGAATTCTGTATGCCTGTTTCGACCGAAATGGTTTTCGCCTCTTCCCATGTCAGCTTGGCGATCCGCGCCAGTCCAAGCCCAATTAGTAGCAGTGCGATGTTCAGCGCGATCAACGCGGCCCCGATCGAGCTGAGGTTCTCAATGAAGAACTGCCAATTTCCGGCCAGCGCTGCCAGAACGATCAGCACGAACAGGATCGAGGCAAGCGTGGACAAAGGGTTATCGATCCTAACTGCGAACTCTTTAGCAAAGTGGCGAATACTAACGCCTATCGCGACAGGCAACGTTGTGATCAGAAACAATGCGGTAGCAAGGGCGCCAATCGATACTTCCGGAGCGGTCTCACCCATGAAGTAATCGATGGACCAAGCGGCCAGAATAGGAACTGTCACAATTGACAACAAGCTGATCACAGCCGTCAGGCTGACTGATAGCGCAACGTCGCCTTTGGCAAACTTTGCAAGGATGTTGCTGGTTACGCCGCCGGGACAAAAGCTTAGAAGCATCACGCCAACGGCAATCTCAGCGGGTAGCCCGAACATCGTGACGGTTGTGAAGGCAGCCAGTGGTATCAACACAACCTGACTGATCGCACCGATGGCGAATGGGTATCCGCGGGTAAGAACTCGGCGAAAATCAGCGGCCTCAAGCCCGATCCCGAGCGACAGCATGATAATGGCCAGCGAAAGCGGCAGGCCAACATTTATGAGCAGGTCCAAGAACAACTCCTCCCAAAGTCATTCGGGCCAGCCTATGCGAGGGGGTGTTAATCAGGCAATAACGCCGTTGGGTCACCCGTAGCGTTCGGCGAACCGTCGCAGGATTTCCCCAGGTTGTGTAACGTCCGCCGCGTGGCAGATTTCGATCAGGCGTTGTGCATCTTCCGGCGGGAAATACCCGTGATCTTTGTAGATGTTAATCCGTTGTTCAAAGTCCTTGGCATCTGCTTCGGGGTGGAACTGAGTGGCATAGACATTTTGTCCCCAGCGGATCATCTGGATCGGGCAGGGGTCCGAGGCGACCAGATGCACGCAGCCTTCAGGCAGGGATTGCACGGCCTCTTTATGGCCGACAAAGGCTTCAAACTGCGGAACTAGGCCAGCGGTCAGAGGATCCTGTGCGCCATCTTCGGTCAATTGGCAATCCGATGGTCCAACCGGTTCGCCAAATTGCCGTTTGCTGACATCACCTCCCAGATGCGCCGCGAGAATTCCCAGGCCATAGCAGCATCCCATAAACGGGTGATCCTGTGCTGTAATCTGCGGCATCAATCCCATGATCGCGCCTTCGATCTTGGCATCCAATGTAGATTTTTTTGCCGGATCGTCGCTGACGCAACCCGGGCCTCCGCCAACGATCACACCGGCGTAGTCGGTAACGTCCAGCCCTGCGGGCAAGTCTTCGCAATCCAGCCGGATGCGGTGGGTTTGCGAAAGTTCAAGGCCGGTTTTGTCCAGAATCGAGGCATACTCGGCATCCGAAGCATCGGTTTCCGGGCGCAGTTGCAAGATCAGAAAGCGTTTCATGCGGTGCCTTTACCCGTCAAAGCGGCCAGAACACAAGGATCGAGGGGATTGATACGGCGATGATCAATATCTCTAGCGGTAGGCCCATGCGCCAATAGTCCCCGAAATGATAGCCTCCGGGACCCAGCACCAGCGTGTTGTTTTTATGACCAATTGGTGTGAGGAATGCTGCCGAGGCTGCCACGGCCACTGTCATCAGGAATGGATCGGGCGAGACCTCAAGCGTGCGCGCCATCTGTATCCCGACGGGGGCTGCAACAATTGCGGTGGCCGTGTTGTTGAGTACGTCCGACAGGGTCATGGTGACCACCATCAGCACAGTCAGGATCGCCCATGCAGGCAGACCGTTTGTCAACTGGATCAGTGCGTTCGCTATCAGTTCAGTGCCGCCGGATGTTTCCAATGCGCTTCCCAGCGGGATCATCGAACCCAGCAATACCACCACCGGCCACTCAATGTGATTGTAGATATCCGCAATCGGCATGATCTTGGTAAGCACATAGGCCACAACGACCAGACCCAAAGCGATGGGAAGATAGATCAGCCCGATGCTAGCGGCCAGAACGGCTGTTGCGAACAGGCCGATGGCGAGCCACGCTTTGTCGTTGGCAGTGACGTTCAAGCCGCGTGCTGCCAAGGGCAAACAGCCGAGCCACTCGGTCACGTCCGCGCCCCGGTCACGCGGGCAGAGCAGAAGCAGGATGTCACCCGCCTCAACCTCGGTCTTCCGGACTTGTTCCGTGATGCGACGGCCCTGACGAGAAATCCCCATCAGCACCGTGCTCTGTCGCCAGGCCAACCCCAGCGCCTGCGCGGTGCGTCCAGTGATGCGGGCGCTTTCGGGGGCAACGACCTCGATCACCTCAAGCCCGTCGCCCTCGGCAGTCAACACCTCTTGCCGCCTTGTGTCTGAAAAATCGAGATTAAGCGCAGCGCGGAATTCGTCCAACGCTTCGGGTCGGGCTTCAAGCACAAGCGCGTCACCTTCCCGCAAAGTGGTGTGGGTGGACCTGCCATAGCGCCGCTTGCCATCCCGGATCAGGCCGATGATGGCGACGTCGGATTTCTCTGCCGGCTCATAAAGCTCGCTAACGCGCTTGCCGATATGGGGTGACTCAGGCGGGACAGTCAGTTCGGCGATGTACTCGGCCAGAACTTCCGATGCTTCTTCCTGGACGCCACGATTGGGGATCAATCGCCAACCCACCAAGGCCACAAAGGCCAGACCGGCGATGGCTGCGATCCCGCCAACCGGGGCAAAGTCGAACATCCGAAATGGCTCGCCCAGAGTTTCGGCGCGGATTGAGGCGATAATGATATTGGGCGGCGTGCCGATGAGCGTGGCCATGCCTCCAAGAATGGTGGCAAAGCTTAGCGGCATCAGGCTAAGACCCACCGAACGCCCCGCCTTGCGAGCGGTTTGGATGTCGACTGGCATTAGCAACGCCAGCGCGGCAACGTTGTTCATAAAAGCGGACAGAACAGCGCCGATCCCGCCCATCAGCGCGATATGCGCGCCCAGACTGCGCGAGGCATCAACCAGTGTCCGTGTAATCAGGAACACCGCGCCCGACCGAACCAGACCCGCAGAGACCACAAGAACCAGTGCTACGATAATTGTTGCTGGATGGCCAAACCCGGCGAAGGCGTTCTCGACCGGGACAACGCCCAGCGTCACTGCAATCATAAGGGCAGTGAAGGCGACGAGGTCATATCGAAACCGCCCCCAAAGCAGCATTCCAAATACGGCAATGAAAAGAGAAAAGAGAATAATCTGATCTGTCGTCATATCGCCACCATAGCCAAGGGCGAAGGCAGGGCAAGCCGCTCTCTTGATCCTGCCCCCCGCAAACGTCTATATGAGCGCCGAACACGCAATCACGAATGACGAGGACGCACCATGGCAGGCCATTCCAAATGGGCCAATATCCAGCACCGCAAGGGACGTCAGGACGCCGCGCGGTCCAAACTGTTTTCCAAACTGTCGAAAGAGATCACCGTTGCCGCCAAGATGGGCGACCCCGATCCCGACAAGAACCCGCGTCTGCGTTTGGCGGTAAAAGAGGCCAAGTCGAACTCGGTTCCCAAGGACGTGATCGACCGGGCCATCAAGAAATCTGTTGCGGGCGAAGGGGATGAATACGAAGAAATCCGGTACGAGGGCTATGGCCCAAATGGTGTGGCCGTGATCGTCGAGACGATGACGGACAATCGCAACCGCACCGCATCGACCGTGCGTTCGACGTTTTCGAAGAATGGGGGCAATCTGGGTGAAACCGGCTCGGTTGGGTTCATGTTCGACCGCAAGGGTGAAGTTGTCTATCAGGCGGATGCTGGCGATGCGGATACGATCTTTGAAGCCGCGATCGAGGCCGGGGCCGAGGATGTCGAAAGCTCGGAAGATGGTCACATCATCTGGTGCGCTGATACAGATCTGAACGATGTATCCAATGCGCTAGAGACCGCGCTAGGCGAATCCGAATCCACCAAGCTGGTCTGGAAACCCACAACCACGACCGAATTGGGTCTGGAAGATATGCAGAAACTGATGAAATTGGTGGATGCATTGGAAGACGATGACGACGTCCAGCGGGTTACGACCAATTTTGAGGCGACAGACGAGGTCATGGCCCAGCTCTGACGCGTCGGGCAATCGTTGGTTAATTAGAACCCGGCCTTTGGCCGGGTTTTTCTGTTGCAGGGCTACGCCTAACAGAAACTTTGGTCCCTGAGGTCCTTGCATTTATGATCAGATCAATGAGGCTGAAAAATCTGAATAAGTAACCATAGGCGCACTACGCAGACCAAGAAATGGCGACGAACACGACCGATCCTGCCCGAAGAAATGTGCCGGTCATAGCTGGCCAGAGCATCCTGTCACAGGTTGCGTGGACTCTGGGCAGCCCCTCTGTTGTTTTGCCCTTTCTTGCGATCTCGTTAGAGCTGCCGATGTTCCTTGCGGCGGCATTGGTTTCTATTCGCATGTCGGGCAGTATGATCTCTGACCTCGTTCTGGCGCGTCCTATCGCGGCGCAGGTTCGCAAGAAACGCGGTATCGCCCTGACCGAAATAGGATTGGGCGGCTGCCTTTTGATGGCGTTGGCCATCGCGGCAACCGGCAGCGTTACACTGACCGCTATCGCCTTTGTTGCGGCGTTTTTCCTGATCGGACTGATTGAAGAGAGCCAATCCTTGATGTTGTCCGATCTGTTCGGTGATCATCTGAAATCGAAATCTCGCATGATTATCCGATATCTCCAATTGGGTGCCGGTGGTCTTTGCGCGATCGGATTGGTGTTATTGATCCACGAGATCACAAAAGAATATCCGCCATTTTCGCGACATTCTGCTGTAATCGCAGCATCGGTTTCGTTCTTCCTGTTTTCTGCGCTGTGCATTCTTGGAATGGCAGAGAGTGCCCCCGAAAAACCTGAAGATGGAAACATCAAGATTTCCGGCCGTCAATCGCTGCGGAGTATTATTTCCGGCATCGTTGAAATGTTCGAATACCCTTGGTTCCGTCGTTATATGGCGATGCGGCTGCCTTTGGTTGTTGTATCGCTGTCGGTCCCGTTCTTTGCGCTTATCGCTGCAGAGGCACACCATACTTCTGCAAAGGGGCTGACGGCCATGATCATTTCGTCCGCATCCGGGTATCTGGTTTCGGCGCCGTTGTGGCAGTTGGTGAACATGAAGTCTCACCGCGCGGTGATGGTCTCGGGCAACCTGATGGTCGCAGCAACCGGGATCGTTCTGCTGGCCTTCCACTATGCCCACATTGACCACGAAGTTCATCTGCACGCGATTGCATTGTTTGTCGTCTCGGTCGCAACAACCGGAATATCAAGCGCGCGGAAGCTCTATTTTCTGGACATTGCCCCCAAAGAACAACGTATTCAGGGCGCTGCAGCCATCAAGTCTATGTGTCGGTTAACGGCCGTTGCATTATCGGCTGCGTTGGCCGCAGTTGCCCATATGCACGAGGTTGCATCAGCTATTGTGTTCATCGTGCTTGTCAGTATTTGGGCAGCGTTTTCCTGTTACCGAATTGCGCAGCCGCAACAGAAGGCGGATACGCAGGCATAAGGTCAGTCTGTTGTGATGAGCGCCTGGGCTGCAACACGACGAACTGCCTTGGTCAACGGTGCAAGGGCAGGGGCAAGCACCCGCCCGATCTGCCAGGTCAGTTCCACATCCAATGGCGCGCCAGGAATAACCTCGCAGAGTTGACCTTTTACAATTGCAGGGCGCGCAAGGCTTTCAGGGTTCATCCCCCAGCCCAAGCCTGCAATCGCTGCCTCAACAAAGCCGTTTGTGGAAGGCATAAATTGCGTCGGTGGCGCAAGCCGACGTCCTATCTGTTTACTGATCCAGATTTTCTGCAAATTGTCTTTGCTATTGAAAGTCAGACAAGGTGCCAGCGACAACGAGTTTGCCGATACGCCATCGCTAAACCAGTGGTCCATGAACGCGGGGCTGGCGGTTGGCAGATAGCGCAACGCGCCCAGCGCAAATGAATCGCATCCAGTGACGGCTTGTCCACCGACGGTAATCGCCGCGCTGACCTCGCCGCGCCTCAGCCATTCGGCCGAGTGATCCTGATCGTCAATCACCAGATCGAACAATAAATCGCCAGCCTGCGCCATCGCGTCGATAAACCATGTCGCCAGAATGTCGGCAGGAAGTGCAATCCGCACGCGGGTAGGGCCTTCGCGCTCATCTAAGGTCAGCTCTCGTGCGAGCTTTGCTTCAAGCAGGCCAATATCTTCGGCATGACGCGCAATCCGCAAGCCAGCAGGTGTTCCGGTGCACGGGGAACCGCGATGTATCAGAGCGGCTCCAACACGATCTTCCAAAGCCTTGATGCGTTGAGAGATTGCGGAGGGGGTCACAGACAATTCAGCTGCTGCCGCATCAAAGCTTCCATGGCGCAATATTGCAGACAGCGCTGAAAGATGATGCGGGTCCAGGAGCATTAGATTTTCTTAATTCAGATTACAAACATTAATTTGATAGGGCCTCGGGATGGCTATAGTCAACGCCCAACAACAGGAGGTCGCATGTTCCCATCAATGCTCGCAGGATTTGCCCTTAGCTTCAGCCTTATCTTGGCGATTGGCGCTCAGAACGCTTTTGTTCTGCGTCAAGGGCTACGACGCGAGCATGTCTTTCCTCTCTGCATGACCTGCGCGGTTTCGGATGCAATTCTGATTGCGGCTGGGGTGGCTGGATTTGGCACACTGGCGCAGGCCGCGCCGTGGTTTGAAACGGTAATGCGCTATGGAGGCGCGATCTTTCTGACATGGTATGCTTTGCGCAGTTTCCAGTCCGCCTGGCGAGGGGGCGCAATGTTGGACACCGATGCAGGGCAGCGTACCAGTTTGCGCGCGGCTATGCTGACCGTCTTGGCCTTCACATGGCTTAACCCTCATGTGTATCTGGATACTGTGGTATTGATCGGATCGATTTCTGCCCAATACGATGACCGAATGGGGTTTGCTATTGGTGCAGTATCCTCCAGCTTCGTGTTCTTCTTCTCACTGGGATATGGTGCGCGCGTTCTTTCACCGATCTTTGCGCGCCCGCGTGCATGGCAAATACTCGACGTACTGATCGGCATCGTGATGCTGGGTATTGCGATGAAACTTGTTATCATGTGAAGGGTTGTTCCCGAATAGAAAACGGTGTTCAACCGTCGGTATGACTTCACCAAACGATCAGCAGCGCCCGCTTGTCGGCATGTTCTGGATGCTTTCGGCAGGTCTGTCCTTTGTGGGCATGAATGCTCTGGTGAAAGTGCTCGGAACCAGTATGGATCCAATTCAGGCCGCATTTTTGCGGTATGTTTTTGGGTTGGTTTTTCTTGTTCCCGCGTCGCGTGCGCTGATTGGAACGCCGCTTAACACGCGCAATCTGACCCTATTTGGCTTGCGGGGCGTGATTCACGCGATAGCGGTTATGCTCTGGTTCTATGCCATGACACGCATTCCGCTGGCCGAAGTAACGGCAATGAATTACATGACGCCGATCTATGTAACTCTGGGTGCCGCGCTTTTCCTGGGAGAGCGGCTCGCTGTTCGTCGAATCGCAGCAATCGGTGTTGCGATTGTTGGGGTTGTCATCGTACTGAGACCCGGATTTCGCGAGGTATCGCCGGGACATCTGGCGATGTTGGGTACGGCCTTGGCACTTGGAGGTTCGTATCTGCTGGCTAAAGTTATGGTGCGTGATATTCGCCCATCGGCAGTAGTTGCGCATCTTTCTATCTGGGTCACGATTGTCTTGATCCCTTTTGCTGTCGCCGTATGGCAGCCACCTTCCATGCGTGATTTGGGCATTCTGCTTGTCGTTGCCAGCTTTGCCACGGCTGGGCACTATTTCATGACGCTCGCGTTGCAAGCTGCTCCGGTAGCCGTGACTCAGCCCGTGACATTCCTGCAGTTGATATGGGCGACGTTGCTTGGCACATTGGTTTTCCATGAGAGTGTCGACATATGGGTTGTTGTCGGAGGCTCTCTGATCCTGGCAGCCGTCAGTTTCATCACGTGGCGCGAGGCGATACTTAGTAAGGGCAAAGCTACTCCGCCGACCCCGCTCCAGGGTTCAGAAACACCCGCCCAGAGTCGTTATTGATTGACGAGTCAATATAAAGCGCTTAGCTTCTCTTACACTCAAGCAGGGTAGAGAGGCGAAGATGCCAAAACTCGGAATGGAGCCGATCCGGCGGGATGCGATCGTAAAGGCGACGATTGCCGAACTTGGCGTACAAAAATCCCTCGATGTGACCGTCAGCCAAATCGCCAAGCGTGCGGGAATGTCCAGCGCATTGGCCCATCACTATTTCGGTGGGAAAGAGCAGATATTCCTTGCTGCTATGCGCCGTATCCTTTCGGATTTCGGAGCAGAAGCGCGCACCCAGCTTGGTTCCGCCAAGCCTGAAGAACGCGCGCAGGCCATCATCCGCGCCTGTTTTGCACCATCCTGTTTCACGCCGGACGTGATTGCAGCATGGATGACCTTTTATGTTCTGGCGCAAACCAACGATGATGCGCTTAGACTTTGGCAAATCTATCAGGCCCGGATCCGCTCGAATCTCATCCATGCGCTACGCCCGCTACTGCGCGATCCGACCGAAGCCGCCGAAGATATGATCGCTCTGATCGATGGGTTATACATCCACGCTGCTTTGAACGCGCCGCAAGAGCCGCAGTTGGCCGTGAACCATGCGCTGCGGGTTATGAAAGTTTTCCTAGAGGCCGAAAAATGACAAAACCGAATATTCTGATCCTAATGGTGGATCAGCTCAACGGGACCCTCTTTCCCGACGGTCCCGCGGAATGGTTGCATGCGCCAAACCTGAAAAAACTGGCGGCAAAATCAACGCGTTTCGCGAATACATACACAGCGTCGCCACTGTGCGCGCCGGGGCGGGCCAGCTTTATGTCTGGCCAGTTACCCTCGCGGACAGGCGTCTATGATAATGCGGCTGAATTCCGCAGCGATATTCCGACCTATGCGCACCATCTTCGCCGCGCTGGGTATTACACTTGTCTATCAGGTAAGATGCACTTTGTTGGTCCCGACCAGTTGCACGGGTTCGAGGATCGCCTAACCACCGACATTTACCCAGCCGATTTTGGCTGGACGCCGGATTATCGTAAACCCGGTGAGCGTATCGACTGGTGGTATCACAATATGGGATCAGTCACCGGGGCAGGCGTTGCCGAAATATCCAACCAGATGGAATATGACGACGAGGTTGCCTATAACGCCAAGGCCAAATTGTATGATCTGGCGCGTGGCAAAGATGAGCGCCCTTGGTGTGTAACCGTCAGCTTCACGCACCCACACGATCCGTACGTGGCGCGTCGTAAATATTGGGATCTGTATGAGGATTGTGAACATCTTGAGCCACAGATCTCGGATTTGGGCTATGACAATCAGGACCCGCATTCCAAGCGTATTTTTGATGCAAATGACTGGCGCAGTTTCGACATAAAGGCCGATGATATCCGCAAATCCCGCCGCGCTTATTTCGCCAACATCTCTTATCTGGACGACAAGATCGGCGAGATATTGGAAGTGCTGGAATCCACGCGGCAAGAGGCCATCATCCTCTTTGTCTCGGACCATGGCGACATGTTGGGCGAGCGTGGATTGTGGTTCAAAATGACTTTCTTCGAGGGGTCCTCGCGAGTGCCCTTTATGATTTCGTCGCCCGATCTTCCCACTGGCCGGATCGATACACCGGTATCAACGATCGATGTCACGCCAACACTTGGGGCGCTTGCCGGAGTTGACATGGCAGAAATTGCTCCATGGACAGATGGCGAAGACCTTGTGCCTTTGGCGAAGGGCAATGAACGAACAGCTCCTGTCGCGATGGAATATGCGGCCGAGGCCTCCTACGCGCCTTTGGTTTCGCTTCGGTGTGGAAAGTGGAAGTACAATCGCTGTGCATTGGACCCGGACCAGCTTTTTGATCTTGAAGAGGACCCTCACGAGCTGAAAAACTTGGCGAGCCAACCCGAGCACGCGGGCACCCTGCAGTCCTTACGCGCCAAATCCGAGGCGCGTTGGGACCTTGAGCGATTTGATTCCGATGTAAGGGCCAGTCAGGCCCGTCGGTGGGTAGTTTATGAAGCGCTGCGGCAAGGCGGTTATTACCCGTGGGATTACCAGCCGCTGCAGAAAGCTTCCGAACGCTACATGCGCAATCACATGGATCTAAACGACGTTGAAGAAAGCCAACGCTTCCCGCGGGGCGAATAACGTTCACTTTTTCAAAATACTTCCGCCAGAGGCGATTAAGATTTTTCGCCGAAAAATCTTACCCTGCGTGGAAATGGAGACACGAATATGGAAGCAGATTTTGTCATCGTTGGCGCTGGGTCCGCCGGTTGTGCGATGGCGTATCGACTAAGTGAGGCCGGTGCCTCGGTTCTGGTGATCGAACATGGCGGCACCGATGCGGGCCCATTCATCCAGATGCCAGCCGCTCTCAGCTATCCGATGAACATGTCGCGCTATGACTGGGGCTATAAATCCGAGCCCGAGCCTTATTTGAACAATCGCCGCCTTGTTTGCCCACGCGGCAAGGTGATTGGCGGGTCTTCGTCGATCAATGGAATGGTCTATGTGCGAGGCCACGCACGGGATTTCGACACCTGGGCGGATATGGGTGCGGATGGTTGGTCCTATGCGGATGTGCTGCCGTACTACAAACGCATGGAAACCTGGCATGATGGTGGCCATGGTGGCGATCACGCATGGCGCGGGACTGACGGGCCATTGCATGTGTCGCGCGGACCCCGTGAAAACCCACTGTTCAAAGCCTTTGTCGATGCGGGGCAGCAGGCGGGATATGAGGTCACCGGAGATTACAACGGTGAAAAACAAGAAGGCTTTGGGCCGATGGAGCAGACCGTCTGGAAAGGACGGCGTTGGTCGGCGGCAAATGCCTATCTGAAGCCCGCTTTGAAACGTGAAAATTGTGACATTGTTCGGGGTCTCGCCGCACGCGTGGTGACCAATGACGGCCGCGCCACTGGCGTCGAATTGATCCGTGGCGGCAAGAAAGAAATTATTGGGGCAAGGCGTGAGGTCATATTGGCCGCGTCATCTATCAATTCTCCCAAGTTGCTGATGCTGTCGGGGATCGGTTCTGCGGCGCATTTGACTGAACATGGAATCGAAGTGGTCGCGGATCGACCTGGTGTCGGCGCCAATTTGCAGGACCATCTTGAGCTATACATCCAGCAAGCCTCGCTGCAGCCGATCACGCTCTACAAACATTGGAACCTGATCAGCAAAGGCTTGATCGGGGCGCAGTGGCTGTTCACAAAAACCGGCCTGGGCGCGTCGAACCAGTTCGAGAGTGCGGCGTTCATTCGCTCGAAACCTGGTGTCGAATATCCCGACATTCAGTACCATTTCCTCCCTATCGCGGTGCGTTATGACGGTCAGGCAGCGGCTGAGGGGCACGGTTTCCAAGCGCATGTGGGACCAATGCGTTCGCCGTCTCGGGGGGCTGTCACACTGCGCTCGGCACGGGTTGAGGATGCCCCAGTGATCCGTTTCAACTACATGAGCCATGATAAGGACTGGGAGGATTTTCGGTCATGCATACGCCTGACGCGCGAAATCTTCGGGCAGGATGCTTTCAAGCCGTTTGCCGGCAAGGAGATCCAGCCGGGTAAAGACGTACAGACGGATGAGCAGCTTGACGCGTTCATCGCGGAGCACGCGGAAAGCGCCTATCATCCCTGTGGAACCTGCCGAATGGGGCGCGCGGATGACAAGACTGCAGTTGTTGACCCGCATGGTCGTGTGATTGGGGTGGACGGGCTGCGCGTCGCGGATAGTTCGATTTTCCCTCAGATTACCAACGGAAACCTGAATGCGCCTTCGATTATGGTAGGGGAAAAAATGTCGGATCACCTGCTGGACAAGGAGCCATTGGCCAAAGCAAATGACGCGCCTTGGATCAGCCCGAGATGGGCCACGGCGCAGCGTTGATCCGGTTCTATTAGTAGAGGTAGCTCGCAGAGAATTATCGAGGAATTTGATTGGCGTCAAAGCGGTGAGAGATAACTATGTTTATCTCTCCGATGTAACGCAACATTGAGGAGTTAACAGGATGTCGCACACCCCGCATGAACTGGCTGAAGAGTTTCCCGATAAGATCGACACCATAAGCCAGCTCAAGCAAACGGACGCCCATTTTGCGAGGCTTGCGGATGAATATCATGAGGTCAATCGCGTAGTGCATCGAGCTGAAACCAATGTTGAGCCAATGGAAGAGTTGGCCGAGGTTGAGTTGCGCAAGAAACGAGCTGTGCTCAAGGATCAAATCTGGGCGATCCTGTCAAAAAGCTGACGAACAGGCGGGGGCTCTGCCCCCGTCGCGGCAGGCCGCGACTCCTCCTGAGTATTTCAGGCCAGATGAAGATCAGGTGACTTCGTATGGAAGGATACTGCGGATATCGGAGTTGATGGTCAGGCGGCGTTCGAGTGGCGGTACTGAACGCTGATGACAGGTCTGGCGTTCGCATATGCGACAGGAGATGCCGATCGGTTCGTAGGCACCGGCATTGTTAATATCGAGATTGTCGGCGTAAACCAATGCTTCGGCGTGGCGCACTTCGCACCCCAATGCGATGGCATAGCGACGAACAGGCGCGCCGAAGGAACCTCCGGATTTCGATACATCGCGCGCCAGTGAGATATATCGTACACCGTCTGGTGTTTCTGCCAGCTGCTGCAGAAAGTGGCCCGGAGTTTCAAAGGCACGGTGAACGTTCCACAAGGGGCAGGCCCCGCCGAATCGTGCGAACTGAAGCCGAGTGGCCGAATGGCGTTTTGTGATCGTTCCTGCCTGATCGACCCGGACAAAGAAGAATGGGATGCCTTTGGCCCCCGGTCGCTGCAAAGTGGAAAGACGGTGCGCGACCTGTTCGATGGATGCCCCGAACCGATTGCTGAGCAATTCCAGATCGTGACGATAGTCCTGCGCAGCACTTAAGAACAGACCATATGGCATCAGGGACGCCCCAGCGAAGTAGTTTGCGAGGCCTATCTTGGCAATCGCACGGGCCTCTTCACTTTGGAAGCGCGCGAAGTCGAGCGTCGCCTCAAGCAGTTTGTCCTGACTGATCAGCGCGACCTGCAGCAAAAGCTGGAAGACTTGTGTCTGCGGAGCAGCGCGTGAAGAAAGGCGCAGTGTCTTATCATCCGCGTTGTAGCTACGTAGGGTCTCGGTATCGGTGAAGGTGACGTGGATTCCTCGTTCAGTCAGGCTGTTGATCGCTGCCTGACGAATGCCACCGAATTCATCAGCGCGACTGGCGAACCGTTCGGCTGCCCGGTCAACGGCGTCAATGTAATTGTCGCAATAGTGAAAGAAATCACGCACTTCTTCCCAAGGGCTGGCTTGAATGCGGGCGTCTTCCCGACCTAATGCTTCGTCCAAAGAAGCCAGACGTTCATGAGTTTGGCGATAGCTTCGATGCAATTCAATAAATGCGCGGGCCAGCGCAGGGGCATTCGATGCAGTCAGCCGCAGGTCAGCCAATGGGGGCATGGTGTCAGCAAAAACCGGATCGGCAAGCGCCTCGCGCATGTCCGAGACCAGGCGCTCACTATCGCCCGTGCTAAGCTCGGTCACGTCCATGCCGAACTCTTGCGCCAGCGCCAATACAACTGTCGTTGAAATCGGACGGTTGTTGTTCTCCATCTGGTTTAAATAGGGCAGAGAAACGCCTAGTTTTGTTGCAAACTCCTTTTGGGTCAGAGATAACCTGGTCCGCATCTCACGCAGTTTTGCGCCTGCATAGAGTTTTTGAGTAGCCATGTTAGTTCTTTGCAACTTAACTGATTGCTCAAGTTAACTTTGCAAACCTATTGGCGCAAGCCCTCTAAAGCCCCAGTTGCCTCTCGCGCCAGATTACGCTGCTGATAGCGCAAATCGCCAGAATGGAGGTTGCCAGCATCAGCCAGAGCAATGGCATTGCACCTGTCTCGCGTGTCAGCAATGCGCCCGCCCACGCGCTGAGGGCAGCGCCGCCGCCGAGCATGATCGCTCCGCTGAGGCCTGATGCGGTGGCTGCCAGATGAGGTCGGACAGACAATGACCCGGCTGTCGCATTGGGTATCGACATGCCGTTGCCAAGCCCAACAAAGGTCATCAGGCCAAAGAAACTGAGCGCGGTGCCAATGCCCGCTAAAAATAGGGAAGCGGAAATGGCTACGCCGATAGCATTCAGCCAGCATCCCCAGAGGACCATTCGGTTCACGCCAAAGCGTACAGAATAACGACCACTGATGAAGTTTCCGAAGAAGTAGCCAAGTGCGGGCGCGCCAAAATATATGCCAACTTCTGCTGCTGTCATGCCGAACACTTCGGTTCCGATGAAAGGTGCTCCACCGAGATATGCGAAGAACGCCCCAGACGAAAACGCAGAAGAGAGCGAGTAGCCCCAGAATCGGGGGGAGGCCAAAAGCTCGGGATATTCGCGGAATTGTTGTACCAAGGTTTTGCCGCTGGCAGCGGCGGTTTCGCCGAAATCACGGTAGGTAAGCAACAGGGCCAGTGCGCCCAACGCAAAGGGCAGCCAGAAATTCGCTTTCCAGCCGAACGCCTCTTCAAGCAGACCGCCAACTGCAGGTCCGATCATTGGGACGACGGCCATGCCCATTGTGACATACCCAAGCATCGATGCGGCTTTGTCCTGAGTGTACATATCTCGCACCGCTGCACGGCTAAGAACGATGCCAACGACGATCACGGCCTGACTCATGCGGAATGCCAGAAAGACCTCGATCGTTGGTGCGTAGATGCAGCCCAGAGTCGCCAGCAGGAACAATGCGAGTCCCCATAGAAGGACAGGCCGACGCCCCGCCTTGTCGGCGATGGGGCCGATTATGATCTGTAGAACCGCGTTGACCAAGAGATACAACGCAATCGATAGCTGCATCAGCTTGTAATCTGCCTCAAAGTAGACGGCCATGAAGGGGAGACTGGGTAGGAACAAGTTCATGCTTAGCGCTGACAGGCCCGACAGCAATATTAGCGTTGTAAGGGTCGGGGGTGTCCGGCTGATGGATGTTGAACTGAACTGCATGGTTCACACTTAGAACTTAGTTTGGGGGAATGCCAAGAGCGGGTTTGTGATGTCACATAACTTTACAAATTTGCAATTACCACCTGCTTGATTTTCTTATGTTTGCAAATTTGCCGAAAACTTCTTTGGTCTCGGTATTCGTATCGTTATGGTCCCGCAAAATCTCATGGGAGACTACCGTCATGAAAGACATCCTTTCCGAACTCGAGGGCCGCCGCAACGATGCACGCTTAGGGGGTGGACAACGGCGCATTGACGCACAGCATGCCCGAGGCAAATTGACAGCGCGCGAGCGGATCGAACTGCTGGTGGATGAAGGCAGCTTCGAAGAGTTTGACATGTTTGTCAGCCATCGTTGCACCGATTTCGGAATGGAAAAGCAAAAGCCAGCCGGTGATGGCGTGGTCACTGGTTGGGGCACGATCAACGGCCGGATGGTCTATGTTTTCAGTCAGGACTTTACCGTGTTTGGCGGCTCGCTGTCCGAAACCCATGCGCAGAAGATTTGCAAGATCATGGATATGGCGGTTCAGAATGGAGCGCCGGTGATCGGGATCAATGACTCGGGTGGCGCGCGCATTCAGGAAGGCGTTGCCTCGCTGGCGGGGTATGCCGAAGTTTTCCAACGCAACATCATGGCCTCGGGCGTGGTGCCTCAGATCAGTGTGATCATGGGCCCATGCGCTGGTGGTGCGGTCTATAGCCCTGCGATGACCGACTTTATATTCATGGTCAAAGACACCTCATACATGTTTGTGACTGGTCCGGATGTCGTAAAGACTGTCACAAATGAGGTCGTTACCGCCGAGGAACTGGGTGGGGCCTCGACCCATACCAAAAAATCCTCGGTTGCGGACGGGGCGTTCGAAAATGATGTTGAGGCACTGGCCGAGGTCCGCCGGTTGGTCGATTTCCTGCCGCTCAACAATCGCGAAAAGCCTCCGGTTCGTCCCTTCTTTGATGAGCCGGGTCGGATCGAGACGTCGCTGGACACTCTGATCCCAGATAATCCTAACACGCCCTACGACATGAAGGAGCTCATCACCAAAGTCGCGGACGAGGGCGACTTCTACGAAATTCAGGAAGATTACGCCAAGAACATCATCACCGGTTTTATCCGCCTTGAAGGACAAACCGTAGGCGTTGTGGCAAACCAACCGATGGTTCTTGCCGGGTGTCTTGATATCGACAGCTCGCGCAAAGCTGCGCGTTTTGTACGGTTTTGCGATTGCTTTGAAATTCCGATCCTTACGCTCGTCGACGTGCCGGGTTTTCTTCCGGGGACGTCACAGGAATATGGCGGCGTGATCAAGCATGGCGCGAAACTGCTGTTTGCTTATGGAGAGGCAACAGTGCCAAAGGTCACGGTGATCACGCGCAAAGCCTATGGCGGTGCTTATGACGTGATGGCATCGAAGCATCTGCGCGGGGATTTCAACTATGCATGGCCCACGGCCGAGATCGCAGTGATGGGCGCAAAGGGCGCAACCGAGATCATCCATCGCGCTGATCTTGGAGATGCGGATAAGATCGCGCAGCACACGCAGGATTACGAAGACCGGTTTGCCAACCCCTTTGTCGCTGCCGAGCGTGGCTTTATCGATGAAGTGATCATGCCACACTCAACCCGCCGTCGCGTATCGCGTGCTTTTGCCAGTCTGCGCGGAAAGCAGCTGAAGAACCCATGGAAAAAGCACGATAATATCCCGCTCTAAGAGTTAGATGGAACAAACCGATTTGCTTCATGATCGACTTGATTGGACATAAAAGCGCGTTTGCCGCGCAAGCAAGTTCGGAGGGGCTGGCTCGCGCTGGACGCTTCCTGGGGAGCGCGCTGGCATTGGCGATGTCTATGACTAGTTCGGTTCAGGCAAGTAATCTATTGCCCGTGCCATCGGGTCAGCCAGTAGAGCTCAGCAATGTACTGCTTGATACCAATCCCGGGGAACTCTGGGTTCGTTTCAGGTTTATTGCTCCCAATATCGGGGCGACCGTGGGCCGCATCACCTATGATGTCGCAGTGATCGACATGGAGCATCTGTGCCAGACGCTGGCGGTCCCTTACGTGGCGCAGCACGATCTGGATCCTGCGCGTGTCGTGATCTCTTTCTCGGATCGACCGCTGGAGTTCGGCACGTCCGAGCCAGACGCGACCCAGTTTTTTGAGGCCTATCGGCTGGAGCAATCCCAATGTATCTGGGAAGGACTCTGACCATGAGAGTACGCGATCTCGGTCACAGGGTGCCCATATACAACTCGGAGGTTCATATCGTGTTTTCATCCCGGCAGGGTCGTCTGCACCCATGTAATTTCAATGCCTTAACCAGCGAGGTGTCGAAATGTTGAAACACCGTGGCTTCCCCGGCCGCTTGGCCGGAACTGACTTTCAGTTCACGATCCGGCGCGCCAATCCCAAGGGAGTGACTCCCTTGACCAGGCGCGAACGTTATCGGGACCGTAAGCCTGTAGATAGGCGTGCAGATGCCGCATTCATGGAAGCGCTATGGGCGCAGTTTGGTGATCAACCGTTCGAGCGTGGTAACCTGGATGCAGGCCGACTGAGTTGGCTGTTCGAGCGGGAAGTGATCGCCGCTGAAGATCCGTTTGACCCCGCCAGCTATGACGCGCTGTTGGTGATCGACCCGGAGGTTGCTCGTCAATCGTTTCCAGAAATCTTCGACGGGGTGCGCTGAATTTGCCCACCGCAGCTGCATATCAAGTTCGACCAACCCAAATTGGTGGAGCCCTGCCCGCGAACAGGCAGGGCACTTGGGGCAAGTCAGAAGTTCAGCTGTGCGGCCAACTGAATACGGTTGCCATCGAAAGTGTCACCCGAAATCGTATCGTTCCGCTCGCCATAGATGTATTCGGCGCTCAATGTCAGATTGTCAGTTGCTTTGTAGAACGCATTGACGTGGATGGTCTCAAGCTCGGTGAAGGACAAACTTCCTGTCGAGGTGGGCAGGTCGTAATCTTCCTTACCGTAGGAGATGCCCACGTTCCATTTGGGGGTCAAATCTTGACGAAACTCGATGGTATACCCGTCGACATCGTTCGCCTGACCGCCGACAATCGCGTCACCCAAACCGATCAGGTAGGGACCGATCGCTTCACCGTTGACGTAGTTGACTTGGAACAGGCCACCTTGCCAGGGACGGATCGAACCAGAAAGGGTAAAGCCGGTCTGATCCACTTCGACATCGCCGGATTGGGCTTTGCCGTACAAAACCGAGGCGCGCGCCAGGTATTTGCCGTCGTTATACTCGACCGCACCAGTCAGCACCGGATCATCCGAGTTCGAACCTCCGACGTTTTCCTCTACAGAAACAGCAAAGGTGGTATTCGATCCGAAGCCGTTAGTGTATCGAACCTGAGGAACACGGGCAAAAGGGATGCCGACCGGTCCATTGAACTCAACTGTGGTGGGGTAAGTGTCCAGAGGCTGGAAATTGGTCCAGTACTGACCGATGAGCCATTGTTCACCAATCCGGATATTCGCGTGACGAATGCGGAATTCTGCTGTACCGCCCGAGCCGAAAGCATCCACTTCGATCTGACCCTGGATGTCGCCAATGCCGCTTGGTGTGTTGGTACGCAGTCCGATTCGCGATTGCCGAACGGTGGCACCAAATGTGCCATCGGTTTCGGCCGAGGGCTCACCTATGACATTCACAAACGCTGTGTCGCCCTGATCATATTCGAAGTCGTAGAAGAAATCGGCTTTGACATAGCCATAGACGTCCAGCGTGGTGTTTCCGATCCTCAGATCACCGGTCCCGGCTCCGGGCTTGGACGATTCCAAAGCCTCTACTCTTGCGCGAAGCGCATCGAGTTCAGCCTGAGTTTGTGCATCTTGCGCCAAGGCCTGCATTCCGGTCACGGAAAGCGTGCTGGCAGCAAGCAGGCTAGCAGTTTTGCCCTTTATTATCATGGGGATATTTCCTTGTATGCGAGTGTGCACCGGCACCGTTTCACGCATAAGAGCCCGAGGAAAATCACCAATCTGCGAGGAATTCTGCGCAGTTTTTCAAGTAACCGTGTCAAGAATGGCTCGTGCTTTCACAGCTCGGTGAAAGCTCAGGATAAGCGCCTGGCCCCTGTAGATTTTCTTAGTGGACTGCCGAAAGCAACGCGTGAGGTATACCGCCGTGTTGGCCATCATCCGGCCGAGTATCGTCACATGAACGTGACTGGCATGAGCAGGGAATTCGGGGGTGCAGGGCGATATGGTGTCGGCGCAAAGTTGCGCGGACGCGCTGCCGGTGGGCAAGTTTTAGCCGGAATCTCAAACGGAAACGAAGACGGGTTTGCGCTGCAAATTGTGCTGTGCACAGTGAAGAGGCCGTGCGGCTCTACTTTGCCTGCGTCGCACAAGCACCTACTATTCCGTACCCCTTCCTTCCGCGGGCAGGCTTGTGTTCCCCACAGAGTTCTGTCCGCGGTTTTCTTTTTGCCGAACACAGGCCAAAAACGGCGAGAAACTGCGCAATTCTGTGGTTTGCAACCTCTGTTATTGCATAACAATGCCGGAAATCGGCATCTGCCCTCAAAGACTTTGAGAAACCAAAAAGGGCAGAAAACATGCAAAAATCACGAATCTTCCTTGCGTTGGCGACATGCGCCGGCCTTGCGGCCTGTGGTGACACAACAGGCGAGCAGGCGATCCTCGGTGGCGGCGCAGGTGCGGTTGGGGCCGCGGTCCTCAATGCCGACCCGCTGTTTGGCGCAGCGGTCGGGGCTGCGGGGAACGTGCTGTACTGCAAAACCCAAAACACCTGTAACTAACGCTGAATTTATCGGGGCAGCCAACGCCCTGTCCGTCATCACGCATCACGCCGTCGTGGGGTCAACACCCTGCGGCGGCGTTTTGCGTTTCCAGAACTTCAATCCAAAGGACGTTCCATGTTCAACAAGATCCTGATCGCAAACCGGGGCGAGATTGCCTGCCGGGTCATCAAGACTGCCCGCAAGATGGGCATTGGCACGGTCGCCATCTATTCTGATGCTGACAGGAACGCCCTGCACGTGTCGATGGCGGATGAGGCCGTGCATATTGGTCCACCACCGGCCAATCAGTCATACATTGTCATCGACAAGGTAATGGACGCCATCCGTCAAAGTGGTGCGCAGGCTGTCCACCCCGGCTATGGCTTTCTGTCCGAGAATTCCAAGTTTGCTGAAGCGCTGGATGCCGAAGGCGTCGCCTTTGTCGGCCCACCGGTTGGTGCGATCGAAAGCATGGGTGATAAGATCACCTCGAAGAAGATCGCACAGGAGGCCGGGGTTTCGACAGTCCCCGGCTACATGGGGCTGATTGAAGACGCTGATGAGGCGGTGAAGATATCGAATGATATCGGGTATCCGGTGATGATCAAGGCCAGCGCTGGCGGCGGTGGTAAGGGCATGCGGATCGCGTGGAATGACGAAGAAGCACGGGAAGGATTCCAATCTTCCAAGAACGAGGCTGCAAATTCCTTTGGCGACGACCGGATTTTCATTGAGAAATTCGTGACCCAACCGCGCCACATCGAAATTCAGGTCCTGTGCGACAGCCATGGCCACGGCATCTATTTGGGCGAGCGTGAATGCTCGATCCAACGCCGGAACCAGAAGGTTGTGGAAGAGGCGCCTTCGCCCTTCCTTGATCCTGAAACCCGTAAAGCGATGGGAGAACAGGCGGTCGCGCTGGCCAAGGCCGTGGACTATGCCAGTGCTGGAACGGTCGAATTCATCGTGGATGGGGAAAAGAACTTTTACTTCCTTGAAATGAACACCCGCCTTCAGGTGGAACACCCTGTGACCGAGCTGATTACCGGTGTTGATCTGGTGGAACAGATGATCCGTGTGGCTGCTGGTGAAAAGCTGACCATCACTCAGGATGACGTGACCTTGACGGGTTGGGCCATCGAGAACCGTCTTTATGCCGAGGATCCGTATCGCGGCTTCTTGCCCTCGATTGGCCGCCTGACCCGTTATCGCCCACCACAGGAAATCGCCGCTGGCCCGTTGCTGGTGAATGACAAATGGCAAGGCGATGCGCCCAAAGGGGATAGCGCTGTACGTAACGATACCGGCGTCTATGAAGGCGGCGAGATCAGTATGTATTATGACCCGATGATCGCCAAGCTGTGCACTTGGGCGCCGACCCGCGAGCAGGCGATCGAAGCCATGCGTGTGGCGCTCGACAGTTTTGAGGTTGAAGGCATCGGTCACAATCTACCGTTCCTGTCAGCGGTTATGGACCACCCGAAATTCGTTAGCGGTGATATGACGACCGCCTTCATCGCCGAGGAGTATCCTGACGGATTTGAGGGTGTGGAATTGCCTGAAGCTGACCTGCGCCGAGTCGCTGCATCGTGCGCAGCGATGCACCGCGTGGCCGAGATTCGTCGTACACGGGTGTCGGGGCGGATGGACAATCATGAACGCAAGGTTGGAACAGATTGGGTCGTCTCGCTGCAAGGGCAAGAGTTCGAGGTTGCGATAGAGGCCGATCAGGATGGCTCCACCGTGTCCTTTGCAGATGGCACGAAGCACCGTGTTGCCTCCGATTGGACACCGGGCGATCAGCTTGCAGTGCTCGATGTCGATGGCAGCCCACTGGTTCTGAAGGTCGGCAAAGTGTCGGGCGGTTTCCGCATCCGCAACCGCGGCGCGGATCTCAAGGTGCATGTTCGCACCCCACGTCAGGCCGAATTGGCCCGGATGATGCCCGAGAAGCTGCCGCCTGATACATCCAAGATGCTGCTCTGCCCGATGCCCGGCCTGATCGTGAAGATCGATGTCGAAGTGGGGCAGGAGGTACAGGAGGGGCAGGCGCTTTGCACCGTCGAGGCGATGAAGATGGAGAACATCCTGCGCGCTGAGAAGAAAGGCGTTGTCTCCAAAATCAATGCTGGTCCCGGCGACAGCCTTGCCGTTGACGATGTGATTATCGAGTTCGAATGATCATGCGCGCGCCTGTTTCATACCTTTCAAGGTTCTCGGCGGCTTCCGTCGGGACTTTAAGGCAAGTTGCAGGTGTTCAGCCGCCTTCGCGTCGTTCGCGAATTTCGCGTTCACGCAAGGGCGTCTTGTCAATCGAGCGGCCTATCTCGCGCACGCTCCATGGGCTGGGTTTGCGCAGTTTCACGACGCCATCCTTGTCGACAAATACCATCTGGAAACCGCGTGGTCGCAGTTTTGACCGTATCGGAGATCGTGCTGACGGATCGGTATCGGTTAACACGATAACGTCGCGATCACGCATCGCCTCTTCGCCCTCCAACAGCATGTCAATCTGTTGCTGGAACCTTGGGTCTGCAGGGGTATCGGCAAATACAACGATCGGACGATGGGTCCAGAGAAAATCGCTCAGATCGCTGTCATCTACGGGACGAACAAAGCCGTCATCCGCAGGGGCATTCGCGTCCGCGGCCAAGGCGGCCAGCGGGAATAGTGCCGAGAAAACAAGGGCAAGCGTGCGTGTCATATGGCCTCCTGTTCTGTTGAATATAGCCTCTGCGCGGACGAATGCGACTGGCGAAATGTCTGCGGACATCAAAAAATTGTACCTGAGGCTCGATCCCGTCTCATCCGCGCCTATCCAAGCGCCGAGAATACAGGTTGTTCCTGAAGACTTTCGGTGGGGAGGGTAGGGCGATGGAGATCATCCTGCATTGCGGCGCACACAGGTGCGCAACCACCAGCTTTCAAAACTATCTAAGCAGGAATGAGAACACGCTGGCTGAGCAAGGGTTGGTCTATTGGGGGCCTGAACGCACACGTGCCAACGGTTTGAATAGCCTGAACAAATTGACGCCAGATGTTTGTGACGCGCTACGCCGTGATCTGGATGCGTGTCGGCGTGCGGGTGCCAAGCAGCTATTGGTAAGTCAAGAGAACTTCGTAGGTTCTATGGAGCGTAATATTGCATTCGCCTCGCTTTATCCCAGCATGCACGAGCGTGGTCTGCTGCTCGCGAAGGCCTTTGATGACGGGGTTGGCAAATTGGCTCTGAATATCCGGGCGTTGGATATGTATTGGTCTTCCGTTTCAGCCTATAAATTCAAACGCGGAAGTGAGCCGATTGAGCCCGCCAAATGGAAACGTATCACCCAGAGCAAGCGGAGCTGGCGAAATGTGATAACGGAGATGGGCCGCGCGTTTCCCGGCGTTCCGCTGCTAGTCTTGCCCTTCGAAGATTTTGCGGGCCATCAGCGCGCACAGCTTGAGGCTTTGACCGGGCGCGCGGCACCCGAGGACAACGACGGCCTTTCACTGAATGCCGCGCCCCATCCTGCCCCTCACGGCCTAAACGCAGATCAGGCGATGAAGCTGTGGTCCGATTATGCGGATGATCTGGAATGGCTTGCCTCCGGCGCAGACGGCTTGGCCGAGCTTGTCTGCCGGACAGAAAGAGATACGCGCGGGGTCATCCCCGCGGAACCCCGATTGGAACAGAGGAAATCGACATGACCGACACCAACGACTGGCAGGTGCTGGCCGAAAAAGAACTGCGCGGGCGTCCGTTGGACGATCTGACCAAGGAAACTCTTGAAGGCATCGATGTCAAACCGCTCTATACGCAGGACGACACCGCAGACCTGCCGCATATGGGGTCACTGCCTGGCTTCGGCCCATTTACCCGTGGGGTGAAGGCGACGATGTATGCGGGTCGTCCCTGGACCATCCGTCAGTATGCGGGGTTCTCGACGGCGGAGGAATCGAACGCCTTCTATCGTCGCAACTTGGCCGCTGGTCAGCAGGGTGTCTCGGTGGCTTTCGATCTGGCGACGCACCGGGGCTATGACAGCGACCACCCGCGCGTTGTCGGCGATGTCGGCAAGGCCGGTGTGGCCATCGACAGTGTCGAGGATATGAAGATCCTGTTCGACGGTATTCCGCTGGACAAGGTTTCGGTCTCGATGACCATGAACGGTGCGGTGATCCCTATTCTGGCGAGCTTCATCGTTGCGGGAGAAGAGCAGGGGCATGACAAGGCCGTGCTGTCGGGCACCATCCAGAACGATATTCTGAAAGAGTTCATGGTGCGCAACACTTATATCTACCCGCCCGAGCCATCGATGAAGATCATCTCGGACATTATCGAGTTCACCTCGAACGAGATGCCGAAATTCAACTCGATCTCGATTTCGGGCTATCACATGCAAGAGGCCGGGGCGAACCTGGTGCAAGAGCTGGCCTATACGCTGGCCGATGGCCGTGAATATGTGCGGGCTGCGACTCAGTCGGGCATGGATGTGGACAAGTTTGCGGGCCGTCTGTCGTTCTTCTTTGCTATCGGCATGAACTTTTTCATGGAGATTGCGAAGCTACGCGCAGCACGCACGCTCTGGCATCGGGTAATGACCGAGTTCGGAGCGAAATCCGAACGGTCGAAAATGCTGCGAACCCACTGCCAGACATCCGGCGTATCACTGCAGGAACAGGACCCCTACAACAACGTGGTCCGCACCGCTTATGAAGCGATGAGCGCGGTTCTGGGCGGCACCCAATCGCTGCACACCAACGCACTGGACGAGGCGATTGCGTTACCCACCGATTTCTCGGCTCGCATTGCGCGAAACACCCAGCTGGTTCTGCAGGAAGAGACCGGCGTGACTGATGTGGTCGATCCGCTGGCGGGTTCTTACTACGTCGAAAGCCTGACCAATGAACTGGTTGAAAAGGCTTGGGCCTTAATGGAAGAGGTCGAGGAGATGGGCGGCATGACCAAGGCGGTTGCTTCTGGCATGCCCAAGCTGCGGATCGAAGAAAGCGCGGCCCGTCGTCAGGCCATGATCGACCGGGGCGAAGAGGTCATCGTTGGCGTCAACAAATACCGCAAGGAACAGGAAGACCCGATCGACATTTTGGACGTCGACAATGTCGCCGTACGCGAGGCGCAGGTGGCGCGGTTGGAACGCATTCGCGCCACACGTGACGAAGCAGCATGTCAGCAGGCGTTGGACGCGCTGACCACCACTGCCCGTGAGGGTGGTAACATGCTGGCCGCCGCCGTCGAGGCCGCCCGCGCCCGTGCATCCGTAGGAGAGATCAGCATGGCAATGGAAAAGGAATTCGGTCGCCACCGCGCCGAAGTGAAAACCCTGGCCGGTGTTTATGGCGCGGCTTATGAAGGTGACGAAGGCTTTGCCGCGATCCAGAAATCGATAGAAGAATTCGCCGAGGCCGAGGGCCGTCGCCCGCGTCTGCTGGTGGTCAAGATGGGGCAGGACGGCCACGACCGGGGCGCCAAAGTGATTGCCACCGCCTTTGCTGATATCGGGTTTGACGTGGACGTCGGCCCTCTGTTTCAGACCCCCGCAGAAGCCGCGCAGGACGCGGTGGACAATGATGTGCATGTGATCGGGATCTCTTCGCAGGCTGCTGGGCATAAGACGTTGGCACCCCAGTTGGTTGAAGAACTGAAAAAGGCCGGGGCCGAAGACATCATCGTCATCTGTGGTGGCGTCATCCCGCAACAGGATTACCAGTTCCTCTACGATCACGGTGTAAAGGCGATCTTTGGTCCGGGAACGAACATCCCTGACGCGGCACAAGATATCTTGCGTTTGATCGGTGAAGCCAAAGGCTGAGGTGAGCCAAGATTTTTCGTACGAAAAATCTTGTGATCCGGAACCTTTGAGGAAAACATGCGGCCAGACACTTCTTGTCTGGTCGCATGTTTTTTGGGAGAGCGTCTTAATGTTGTTGGACCATTTGGCTGTTGCAGGTGAAACGCTGGAAGAGGCTTCTGACCATATCGAACAGGCGTTGGGTGTTCGATTGCAGGATGGCGGCAAGCACGAGAAATTCGGGACGTATAACCGCCTGTTGGGCCTGCGAGATGGCTTGTATCTGGAGGCGATTGCGATCGATCCCGATGCGCCCAACCCGCATAGGACGCGCTGGTTCGATCTGGACCGGTTCTCCGGATCGCCCCGCCTGACAAACTGGATTTGCCAGGTTCCCGATATCGAGGCTTCGCTGACCGTTTTTCCTGACGGTGTTGGTCAGCCCATCGATCTAAACCGAGGCGCGCTGCGCTGGCGCATGGCGGTTCCACCGAACGGGCGTCTGCCGTTTGATAATCTCTTTCCCGCCCTCATCCAGTGGCTGGGCGATCTGCATCCTGCACAAATGTTGCAGGACAGCGGCTGCCAGCTGCAACGCTTGATCGTGTGCCACCCGGATGCTCTCGATCTGGCCAAAGGCTTGGGGGCGTTGGATTATGTCATTTTTGATAGTGGTCCGGCAGCATTGCGCGCAGAAATTGAAACTCCACATGGGCTGCGCGTGCTGGAATGATCATCCGACAAGCAACGGTCGACGACGCACCCGCGATTACCGAGATCACAAACGCGATCATTCGTGACACGCTGGTCACTTTCACCACCGATGAACGCAGCGTGGAAAAAGTGACCGCAGAGATAGAAACCCGTGGGCCGGTTTTTCTAGTTGCCGAACGCGATGGGTTGGTCGAGGGATTTGCAACTTATAACTTATTCCGGTCGGGCCCCGGTTATGCGCAGTGCCGCGAGCATTCGATCCAGTTGGCGCCTGAGGCCAGAGGGCAGGGCACGGGGCGCGCATTAATGCAGGCCTTGGAGGCCATCGCCAAAACAAACAATGTGCATGTTCTGGTTGCGGGTATTTCCTCGGCCAACCCAGCAGCCGTCGCTTTCCATTCGGCAATCGGTTTCAAACAGGTGGGGCATATGCCCGAAGTGGGGTTTAAATGGGGGCAGCGCTTGGATCTTGTTCTGATGCAGAAAATACTTGCCCCGCAGTCATCTGTCGCACCTGACAGTCGCGCAAAGGCGCGCTAGGGTGCGGCCATGTCGATCTGGACCAGAATAGCTGATGCGCTTAATGCGCTTGCCCAGGGCGAAAGCCTGACCGCAGTATTTGAAAAGCTGCGTACGCCCCCCGAACGTTCGGTCGCGTTTGCAATTGCCGTTGTGGCACTAGGGGCAAAGATGGCCAAGGCCGATGGTCAGGTGACACGCGATGAGGTCACGGCCTTCCGCGAAGTGTTCCAGATCGCGCCCGAAGACGAAGACGGCGCAGCCAAGGTCTTTGACATGGCCCGAACCGACGTCGCCGGATACAAAGATTACGCGCGCAAGATCGCGGGAATGTTTGCGGAAGACAGCACCACGCTTTGCGATTTGATGGAAGGGCTCTTTCACATCGCTATGGCAGATGGGTTCTATCACCCAAACGAGAATGAATTTCTTGAAGAGGTTAGCCGAATTTTTGGCCAGACTGACGCTCAATTCATGGCCTTGCGTGCGCGATTTGTGCCGGACGCACCCAAAGATCCGTACACAGTGTTAGGCGTTGCGAGGAATGCGCCACTGCCCGAAATACGCAAAGTCTGGCGGCAGTTGGTGAGAGAGACTCATCCCGATGCGATGATGGCACGAGGCGTGCCCGAGGAAGCGGTGCGTCTGGCCGAGAAAAAGATGATCGATATCAACCGCGCCTGGGATGAAATAAACGGCGCTCGGGTGTGATCGGTGCGGCTGGCGACCTACAATATCGAATGGTTCGCCAATCTGTTTGATCGCGACGATAATCTGGTCGTCGACGATAGTTGGTCAGGGCGGCGTGACATAACCAAAGTGCAGCAGATCGAAGCGGTGGCCAAGGTTCTGACCGCCGTCGATGCCGATGCTGTATTGGTCGTTGAGGCCCCAAATACAGGCAAAACGCAAAATACCGTCCGCGCCCTTCAGCGGTTTGCCGAAGCATTCAATCTGCGCACGTCCCATGCAGTGATGGGGTTTGCCAATGATACGCATCAGGAACTGGCTCTGTTGTTCGATCCGGATGCCTTGAAAGCACGCCACGAGCCAGTCGGACAACTGAGTGATCCAGCCGCTCCTCGGTTCGATGGCGTGTTCCGCATTGATCTGGACGTCGATGCCACCGAAGATCAGGTCGAGTTCTCGAAACCGCCAATGGAATTGGCCATCGAGACCGCCAATGGATCGACTCTCCGCCTGATAGGGGCACATCTAAAATCCAAAGCCCCCCATGGTGCCGGGTCACGGGACGAAATGATCCGTCTGTCCATTGCCAACCGCCGCAAACAACTGGCGCAGGCGGTTTGGTTGGCGCGACGCGTTGAACACCACATTAACGCCAAAGAGCCAGTTATCTTGCTTGGTGATCTGAACGATGGCCCGGGGCTGGATGAGTTTGAGCATCTGTTCGGGAGATCTTCGGTCGAGATTCTATTGCAGGCAGGGCTTTATGATCCTCACGCCGCGCAAGCGCATCGCCCGCGTCCCGGATCAATACCGGCTACGGCGCGTTTTGAACGTCGGGAGGAGGGAAGGTATCTTGAGGCGCTGCTCGACTACATCATGATCAGCAATGATCTGCGTGATCATGACCCGGTCTGGCGCATCTGGCATCCATTTCGGGACGCCGCATGCTGGGGTACTCCCGAATTGCGCGATGCTTTGCTGGCAGCATCCGACCACTTTCCTGTGACGCTGGATATAGATCTGTAGCCTTTCAACTGCATCGGCCACCTCTTATATTTCTACCATGCGACATGTGTTGAAGATCTGCGCAACCTGCGCACTGGTGGCAATACCCGCCCATGCTGAAGAGGACAGCAAGTCCTTGATGGAGCGAGGTGCCGAGCTTTTTCTGGAAGGTCTACGGCAGGAAATGGAGCCCACGATCGAGGATTTGCGCGGTTTCGCCGAGCAGTTCGGCCCGGCATTGCAATCATTCCTGCAGGAGATGGGGCCAGCGCTGGCTGAACTCGCCACTGAGGTTAAGGATTGGACGGCCTATGAAACGCCCGAAATGTTGCCCAACGGCGATATTATCATCCGTAAAAAGCCGGCACAGGAACGACCCGAAGAATCGGTTCCGCAAGATGACATTCCATCCGATGGCTTGACCGATATTTGATCAGCCCCTCAGGATAACCTTGGGTTCAGAATTCACCGCATTAGCCAATGAGTTGAACCGCGCTTCGGCAACTTCGTTGAACAATGGACCTGCTGATTTGGGCAAGCGCAGTTCAAGCTTTTGCTTCTTCGGATAGTAGCGCAACTTACCCATAGCCGCGTCATGCTGCATCCAAAGCATTGCGCCAAAGCGAAGCGCTTTACCCAGAATTTCGGCCTGTTCCTGGCCGCGCTCATCCAGCAACTCATAGAGTTTGTTAAATCGGCTACCTTCACGCTTGTTCCGATATCGGTGCTGCAAAGCGAGGCCGATAAATACTCTCTCAGAGTGTTTGATCCCGCTCATGTTGGCACGGGTCACATATTCGAAACAGGCCTCGGCTCGGTAGTCGGGGTGCGCGCGCCAACTGACGTCGTGCAGCAGACAGGCGGTTTTGATCAGTCGCACCCGCTGCTCTGGCGCCGAGCGAAAAAGGGGCATGACAAAATCGAACAGGTGTTTTCCGAACCCGGGCAGGCGTGCATCTTTTGCTTCGGCAAAACGGCTTACCTCGATCAACGGGTCGCGATCGCGCAGGCGTTGCGGCATCTGCTCATACAGTAATCCTTCGCGGATGCCATAGCTGGATATCGCGATGTCCTTGGGCTTGAAGGTGCGAATCAAGCGGGAAAGCACATCCATTGCATAAGGGATCAGCGCCATACGCGAACCAGATACACCAGCCTTACTGCGCAATTCATCCGCGTTATTCTGTTCGATGAATTTGATGGTCTCGCGAACTTGACTCTGAGTCATACGGTATTCGTGCAGCACGTTTAGCGGGTAGCCTCGGCGCAGCATGTCAAGGCGTGCGAAGGCGCGCCAACTGCCGCCAACAAGAAACAGGCGATCCCGCTGGGGGCCCATCTTATCGCGCATCTCTTCCATAGTCTTCTTGATATGTGTCTTACGCGCCCGACGACCGCCTTTGATATCGCGCAGTTTGAGCGGACCCAAAGGCGAGGTCATGCGACGCCCGACCTTGCCGCCTCCGATTTCTGCCAGTTCGACTGACGAACCTCCGATGTCACAGATCAAACCATACGCGCCGGGCCATCCCAACAATACGCCTTGCGCTGACAGGCGGGCTTCTTCTTCGCCATTGACCACATTGATGATCAATCCTGTTTCCGCTTTTACCTGCTCACAGAAATCGCGACCATCTTTTGCTTCACGCACCGCTGCAGTGGCGACGGCGTGCAGGGTGGGTAACCCGAGGTCTTCCGCTAGATATTTGAAGCGATGCAATGCAGCCAGCGCGCGTACACGTCCCAACGGGTTAAGACGCCCGGTTTCGGATAGGCCTGCCCCCAATTCGCACATGACCTTTTCGTTGTAGAAATAAGCCGGAGAGCGCGCTGCACCATCGAAGATCACCATGCGGACCGAGTTGGATCCGATATCGACAACGCCAACCCGAGACAGCGCCCGAGCCCCCGGATCTTCGAAAATGGGCTTTCCAAACAGCCCGTGATCGGGGAAATCGGTCTCGGCAGTCTGTGTCATTGTGTCCCCAGATGTTTTGGGCGCAGGATGCGGGATCACCTGTGTTGGGTCAATCGTGGGCATCAGATTGTTCGAGTTCTGTGTTCAATAGACGCACCGCCAGCGCACGGGTGATATCGCGCTTTTCATCGAGTGCAATGCGATCCAATTCGTCAACCACTTTCGCTGCAGCTTCAAAACTGCGATCCATGTGTTTGACCAGATACGCGATGACATCCGGGCCGGGGCTTAGCTGACGGTCAGTGAATAGCTTTGCGAGAACTGCACCTAACAGAGCGTCATCCGGCGCTTCCAAGGCCACATGGTGCGCCCCTTCCACACGACTTTGCAGATCGGCCAACGGCAGGTGCCATAGCTTTGGCGCGGCACGTCCGGTCATAAGCAAGGCGTTCCCCTCGGCCAGCACCAGATTATGCAGGTGAAATAGCGTTTTTTGCTGTTCAGGATCACCTGCAACTAGGGGAACATCCTCGATTGCGACCGAGGTACGCGCGAGGTTGGGAACCTCTTCGTAGCGCAAATCAGTGGCCTGCACGATGCGGCCACCTGTTTCCGCCGCCCAAACATGGGCCAAGTGGGTTTTCCCTGATCCTGCCGGGCCGCTTAGCACCAGCTTGTTTCCTGGCCATGAGGTCGCTGAGATCATCGCGACGGCTAACGCATTGGCGGGCGAGACAAAGAAGTCTTCGCGGCCCAAGGCGGTCTTGGACGGCAGATCAAAGCTTAGCTGAGTGGCCATTTATTCGTCGTCCTGTTCGAGCCCTTCAAGCCCGGTATAAAGACGGCTGTTCAGATATTGCTCGGTCGCGAACCGGGCCAAAACACCCAAGGCTGCAGCAACTGGAACTGCGACCAGCATTCCGACGAAGCCAAATAGTGCGCCGAAGACTGACAACGCCAGCAGCAGCCAGACGGGGTGCAAACCGACTGAGCTGCCTACCAACTTAGGGGTCAGGAAGTTGCCCTCGGTCACCTGTCCGATGGCAAATATGCCCGCGACCAAACCGATATGCGCCCAGTCCCCCCAAAACTGAAACAGAGCGAGACCAATGGCCAGAGAGCCTCCGATCAAGGCGCCGAGATAAGGAATGAACGTGACCAGCCCGGCGATGAAGCCAACGATCAGGCCGAATTGCAAACCAACCAGCATCAGCGCAACTGCGTAATATGTACCAAGGATCAGACAGACAGTGCCCATTCCGCGCACGAATGAGGCCAGAACGGCATCAATCTCACCCGCCAGCCGCTTGATCGTAGGGGCGTGATCGCGGGGCAGCAGCTCTCCGATCCGGGCAATCATGCGGTCCCAGTCCATCAGCAGATAGACTGCAACAACCGGCACGATGACCAGCAATACGACAACGTTTATGGCCGATCCCAGCGAGGCCAGAACCGTCTGCAAAACATCTCCAGTTTTGGATTTCAGCGTTTCGCCGAAAGACACCAACATCTGGTGCGTGTTCGATTCCCGGTCCAGAAGAGCGGGGAATTGTTGTTCAATAAATGCGCGCAGTTGCTTGAAAAGGCTAGGTAATGTATCGATCAGATCCAGTAGCTGAGTGATCAGGGCCGGAACGACCATCAAGATCATCAATACAAAGCCCAGCACTCCAACCACGGTTATGATCGCGGTCGCCGCCATTCGCGATAGACCCAGTTTTTCCAGGCGGTCCGCAACGGGATCAAGGAAATAGGCAATCGCACCACCGATCACGAAGGGTAGCAAGACATCACCCAACAGGTACAAAAGCAGCACGAAAACGACAGTGGCAATGCCCCAGTATCTAAGCTGATCCTTCACCGGCAAGGCCATAGCGCAATCCCTCGTTTGCACAGCATTGCCGTGTTCTTGGCCCATGACGCCCGGCGATGCAAGCGGTTCATGGTGCGCGATTTTTACGCCCTAGTCTGTCAGTGTACCCAGTTCCGGAGTATCTCCTGTAGCCAGTTCATCAGACCAGTTGGTGCGCCAGATTTCTGCTGACCAGTGGCCGCAATGCACCTCGGGGCGATCAAAGCCGGTCAGGGCAGGCAGCAGCGGCGCGACCACCACATCGTGGCGCGGAACGGCGAAATACGGAAAGGAATAGCGTTCATGCCCGGATCGATTGACTACGCGATGCGGGGTCGATTTCAATCGCCCGCCTGACCATAGTTCCAGCATGTCGCCGATATTAACCACGAAGCCGCCTGGAGGGCATTCCGGTGTGATCCAGCCTCCGGTGCGGGTCTGTACCTCAAGCCCGCCGACCGGATCGGGTGCGATTATTGTCAGCGCATCGGTGTCTTTGTGTGGATGTATGCCATAGCCACGTTCTTCTGATGCCTGCGGTGGGTAATGCAGCAGGGTCATGTTGGTCATCGGGTCGCGGAAGGCGTCGCGCAGAGTGTTGGGTGGGATCTCTAAGCCAACCTCTAGGGCACCGAGCAAAAGATCGGTCACGCCATCAAGCTGTTGCCAATAATCCAGTATGACCGTACGCGCCTGCGGCACCTCTCGGGGCCAGATATTCGGGCCGTAAAGTGCGCATTCAGCCCGGATCGGGGCATCTTCGGCTGCTTCGAAATGCAGCTTGTACCCTTCGTACTTATCCGCCGTGCCCGAGCCGTCATTGGGCGTGAAGAAACCCATCGGTATGTACCCGCGATAGTTTTCGCGAGTGATGGCCTGGTCCCATTTTCGGGCCTCTTCGATATCAAAGATCGCTCTGACACAGCCGCGTACCTGATCAATGTGCTCAGACGAAATGCCTGTCCCGGTGATCGACAGAAACCCGATACTGGTGCAGGCATCCATGATCTGCGCGACCGTTGACTGATACTGTGGTCCGGCGGGATTGGTCAGCGGGCTGATATCAATAGTTGGAATATGCTCCATTAGGTAGTTCTCACGCCTTGGCGTTCCAATTCCTGATGCACAGGCGCAAGGTTCATGCTGTCGAGTTCCTGATTGCTTTTCAGCGACAAGGCCGCCGCGATCCCTGCGCCCTGACCCATCACCGCGCAGCAGGACATGTTGCGCGTCGCGGCGTGTGCGACCCGATCCGCGCCATGGGACCGGCCCGCAACCAACAAACCCTTGATCCCTTTGGGCAGCATCGAGCGATACGGGATCTGCATATATCGCCCCGTGGTCGGCAAGATCAGAATGCCGTAACCGTCGATGAATTCAGGGTAAATACCAATGGAATCCTCGAACCGGCCCTGATGGCGGGCATCGGTTTCGGTCATGTTGTAGACTGCATCAATCTTGCGCGTATCCCGAATGCCGATGGTCATGCCGAAATTGCGCAGACGTGCGTTTTCGCAGCCCGGCATGAAACGGCGGAGGGCATCAATGGCCAGCATCGTCTGACGGCGGCCTTCGATCTCGCCAATTGTCAGGCTGTCTGGGTCGGTCCCGTCGATCTGATCCATATGGATCAGGTTCATATAGGTCAGTTCTCCGGTATCGTGCATCGCCCCCCAGGTGCCGGCGATCGTGTTCAGATGCGCTGGTATTAAGCCCTCATCAATGGCCTGCTGGAAGGGTTTCTTGACGAAGGGCGAGAACATGTCGTCCTCTTTGCCAGAGGTCTCGATATTCCATTCGCCGCCGCCGCCCCAGTCCTTGTAAGTCTGCGGGTCGGCTTTGATACCTTCCATGAAGGCCCGTTTGTCAACGCCGGCCAGATGAAACATGACCGAGGCTGCCATCATGTCCTCACGCGGTGTCTTGTGGGTCGGGGCTCCTGCGCGATGTGCCACATCCGCATCCCCCGTTGCGTCGATGACAACCTTGGCCAAGATCGCCTCACGCCCCGCTTTGGATTCGGTGATCACGCCGGTGATGCGATCCCCGTCCATGATCGGGGCGACGAATTGTCGATGCAGCATCGGATTAACGCCGGCCTCTTCGACCAGCTTGTCGGCCACCAGCTTGAAGCCCTCGCTGTCCAGTTCATAGCTGAGCGATTGGCTTTCGGGCACGGCTGCGCCCATTTCCTTGGCGCGGGTCTCGAATTCCAGGCCGATGCCCCCGGCCTCGACGGTTTGTTCGTGGCGGTACCAGGCAAAGCCTTCGACGCCAACGGCCGTAATGTTGCCACCCATGCAACCGAACCTGTCCATCAAGGAAACTTCGGCCCCTGCGCGTGCGGCGGCAAGCGCAGCGGACAATCCTGCTGGGCCAGAGCCCACAACCAAAACATCTGTCTGGTGAACAACAGGGATCTGGCGGGCGGGTTCGGTGATTGTTCGCATTGTTGCCTCGCGATTGAACGTTTGCGCCAACATTGAAAAACCCGGCGTTGCGGTCAATCGAAAAACCGACAGCGGCGGGGTCGTAAAAACGCCATTGCGTGATTGCCCCCGGCGGGGCTTTGGCATAATCACCTTGCAGCGAAATTCTCACCCGTAAGGTTACGTTATGCGCCTCAGCCGTTACTTTCTGCCCGTTCTCAAGGAAAACCCCTCGGAGGCTCAGATCGTCAGCCACCGGCTGATGTTGAGGGCCGGGATGATCAAACAGGCTGCTGCCGGGATTTATTCCTGGTTGCCGTTGGGCTTTAAAGTTCTGCGCAAGCTGGAAAACATCGTGCACGAAGAGCAGGCGCGGGCAGGACATATCGCGATCCAGATGCCGATTCTGCAATCAGCCGACCTATGGCGCGAATCCGGACGTTATGATGACTACGGTCAAGAGATGCTGCGGATGCAGGACCGCCACGGTCGCGATATGCTGTACACGCCGACCGCCGAGGAATTGGTAACTGATATCTTCCGCGGCCATGTCAGCAGCTACAAAGACCTGCCGCTGACGCTCTATCAGATTCAGTGGAAATTCCGCGACGAAATCCGCCCGCGATTTGGCGTGATGCGGGGGCGTGAGTTCTACATGAAGGACGGCTATAACTTCGATCTGACCAAAGAAGACGCGTTGCACGCCTACAACCGCCATCTGGTCAGCTATCTGCGCACCTATGAACGCATGGGCCTGCAAGCCATACCGATGCGCGCTGATTCCGGACCTATCGGAGGCGATTACACTCATGAATTCCTCGTGCTGGCCGATACCGGCGAGTCCGAGGTGTTCTATGACAGCGCAGTCACAGATCTGACCTTCGGCGATCGTGAGATCGACTATGATAGCCGCGAACAGTGTCAGGCGATCATGGATGAGTTCACCTCGAAATACGCCCGCACCGACGAGACCCACGACGAGGCTTTGTTCAACCAACTCCCTGAAGAGCGCCGCCGCATAGCGCGTGGGATCGAAGTTGGTCAGATATTCTATTTCGGCACGAACTATTCCGAAGCTATGGGTGCAACCGTACAAGGCCCCGATGGCAAGCCGGTTCCAGTTCACATGGGCAGCCACGGCATCGGCGTCAGCCGACTGATCGGTGCGATAATCGAGGCCAGCCATGACGACAAGGGCATCATCTGGCCCGAAGGCGTGACGCCGTTCCATTGCGGTATCGTGAACTTGAAGCAAGGTGATGAAGAGGCTGATGCGGCCTGCGACAATCTCTATGCCGCGCTGACAGCGCTGGGGCTTGAGCCGCTTTACGATGATCGGAAAGAACGGGCAGGGGGCAAGTTTGCCACTATGGACCTGATCGGTCTGCCTTGGCGTATCACTGTCGGGCCGCGCGGTCTGAAGAACGGTGTTGTCGAACTGACTTGTCGCAGAACCGGTGAAAGTGAAGAGTTGAGCCCCGAGGCAGCTGTCACCAAGATCGCAGAAATCTACGAGGGTATCGCCTGAACAAGGCGATGTACTTTCTGAGATTTAGCTCAGTTTGCTGATGTCGGGCGGTCGGTCAGGATATCGCCGTCCGCTTCACTCCCTCGAGCAACCACGATTGGGCGACCAAAGCGGCGCACGAGCTCGGCGAGTTCAAAGCCAAGAAACCGCAATCCACAGATACGTTCGTCTGTGGCGCGATCTGAAATGCACAGCCGCCCTTGCCGGAAAGCAAGGCGATAGCCTTTGTCTCGTAGAATGTCAGTCAAACCGGCCCAGCTAGCGGCACTTAAGAAAATTGGCCTGATTGCCGCGCGCAACAAAGCTGCGCTTTCACAATCCAGTTCTGTTGCTGCCGAACGGGCTAATATTGGGCCCGTGCCTTTCATATGTTCTTGAATACCCATGAGCGTACCTCCGCCCTTAAACTCTTAAAATGTGTCCCCCACACAAAAAGGGTGACAAAATTTCCTACACTTATCAATTTGTGAAACAATATTTCGCGCCCAAATGTTGCGATTGTGACCCAGTCAGGTACGGATATCTCACATTGACTTCATACCTGAAACAATAAGCCTTTGTCTGTGAAGAGGTTCACAACCTTTGGTGTATCGAAGTGGAGGTGATTCTCGCTTCGACGGTGAAGCGCTGACCTGAGTGCGAATGATTCGTTTCAGACTGTTCTTTTCATGCCCGCGTCGGCTGCAGAAGCGCCAATCGGACATCCGCGCGATAACCGGCTTGACCATCTGACCAAATGTCGAGAGGGTCGCGAAAAATCTGAACCCGAGGCAGGAATGGCCAAAACACCACCGCCCTTCGCTCTTTTTGAATGGAAGATTGCCTGGCGTTATCTGCGTGCCCGCCGTGCGGATGGCGGCGTCAGTGTGATGACTTGGATCTCGCTGATCGGGATCACGCTAGCCGTGTTCGCATTGATCGCCACGTTGGCGGTCAGGTCTGGTTTTCGCTCCGAATTCGTGGGCACCATTCTGGGGGCCAACGCCCATGTCACCGTTTATTCCGCCGGAGAGGTTGATGCGCAGGGGCGGCTGGATCGCACCATCACCGATTTCGATGGTATGGCCGAGCGGATCGCGCAGGTGCCCGGGGTTGAGCGCGCCGCCCCGCTGGTCAAAGGGCAGGTGTTGATCACCAATACTGACCGCAGCTCTGGCGTGCAGGTCTTTGGCATGCGTCCTGACGATCTGGCTGATCTGTCGGGTATTGCTGAAAGCGAAGAAGCCTATGGCGATCTGTCCAGATTCCCGAAGGGCATTGCCATCGGCTCGGGCGTGGCGCGTGCGATCGGGGCGACTGTTGGAGATCGAGTGAAGCTGACTTCGCCCAATGGTGTGAAAACCGCCTTTGGTACGTCGCCGCGCGTGAATGCTTATGAAGTGGTCTATGTCTTTTCGGCCGGGCGTTTTGACATCGATCGTACCCGAGTCTACATGCCCTTCACCGAGGCGCAGAGCTTCTTCAACCGTGAAGGAGTGGCGGATGAGATCGAGGTGATGGTCGATCGCCCCGAAGAGCTGACCCCGATCTTGATCCCGATTATCGAGGCAGCTGGAGAGCGTAGTCAGATATGGACTTGGCAGGATGCTTCAGGCGGTTTTTTGCGGGCATTGGAAGTCGAAGACAACGTTATGTTCATCATCCTTTCGATCCTCGTGTTGATCGCGGCGATGAATATCGTTTCGGGTTTGATCATGCTGGTGAAGAACAAGGGTCGCGACATCGGTATCTTGCGCACTATTGGCCTTAGCGAAGGGTCAGTACTTAGGGTGTTCTTCATCTGCGGAGCGTTCACGGGCATCATCGGGACCGCAATGGGCGTCATTCTGGGCTGCCTCTTCGCCATCTATATCGACCCGATATTCTCGTTCGTGAACTACGTCATGGGTGGCGGCGTCTGGGATCCTTCCATTCGCGGTATCTATGCCTTGCCTGCCGAGTTGCACTTATCGGATGTCTTGAAAGCCATCGGTCTTTCGTTGGGCCTGTCCTTCCTTGTTACCTATTTCCCGGCCCGCCGCGCGGCGCAGCTGAACCCGGTTGAGGCGCTGCGCTATGAATGATGTGACGTTAAGGCTCAGCGGTCTGAGCAAGACATATCTTCCAGGCACGCCAGGTGAGATTCAGGTGTTGCGAGGTGCCGATCTGGAGCTGCGCGCCGGGGAGGCGGTCGCGCTGGTGGCGCCATCAGGCGCAGGGAAGTCGACCCTGCTGCACATCGCGGGTCTTCTGGATACGCCCGATACCGGCGAGGTTGAAATCGCTGGTCAGGGGGCGATGGGCAAAGGGGATCGCACACGCACAGCGATCCGGCGGCGTGATGTGGGATTCGTCTATCAGTTTCACCACCTGCTTCCCGAATTCACGGCACTGGAAAATATCATTCTGCCGCAACTTGCGAATGGCACATCCGAAAAAGCGGCGCAGGTACGAGCGATGCAGTTGCTCGATCGTGTTGGCGTTTCGGCCCGCGCGGAACACCGGCCAGCCGCATTGTCGGGCGGAGAACAACAGCGCGTGGCTTTTTGCAGGGCATTGGCCAATAAGCCCCGTGTTCTGCTAGCGGATGAGCCGACCGGTAATCTGGACCCCGAAACCTCGGATCAGGTCTTTGCAGCCCTCATGGCGCTGGTGCGGGACGAAGGGCTATCGGCGCTGATCGCCACGCACAACCTCGATCTGGCGGCGCGGATGGACCGGATGTTGCGGCTGGAAGGCGGTGTGCTCAAGCCAGCTGAGTGATTGCGACACCGATCGCCATTACCGCAATGCCTCCCGCCCGTATCAATGTCAGCGGTGTGACCTGAGCACCGAACAGGCCAAAATGGTCGATCGCAGCTGTGCTGATCAACTGGCCCAGCAGTACGAAAAACACGGCATTCCCCACTCCGAAATGTGGGGCTACATGGGTAATTGATAGCACGTAAAACGCGATCAGTACGCCGCCCAACAGTAAGTGACGCGGAGCTTGTGCGATTTTGGCAAAGGCCTCACTTCCTCCGAGGATCAAAAGCGCCAGGGCCGAGGACACAAAGGCAATCGCGAACAGAATCACGGCCGCAGCGGTCGGCGATCCGATCAGTCGGCCCAAGGCTGCATTCAGGGCGGCAAGGATGGGAACGCCGATCCCGGCGGCCAGCATTATTGCTGCGTATTGTGTCATGGCCCTGTATCCCTGCGCTCATTTCGTTGATCTGGATCATTGCGCCAGTGTGGCCGTCGGGCAAGTCTGGAATTGTCAGGCAGAAAGGAGAAAAGCGATGGTCCGATCAATACTTGGCTTAGTCTCGCTGTCGGTACTCACTGCGATTTCGTCGCCCGTTTTCGCACAGGATGCCGAGGCTGGGGCCGAGCTGTATCAGCATCACTGCGCGACCTGTCATGGGTTGGACGCAACCGGGCATGGCCCGATGGCTGGCGTGCTCTTGATCCAGCCAACGAACCTGAAAGCGCTGCTGGATGTTGATGGAGATTTTCCGACCGCGCGCGTGGTCGCCCGGATTGATGGACGCGATCCGTTGGTCAGCCATGGAAGCCCGATGCCGGTATATGGGCCTTATTTCGAAGGGAATGACACCGCAATCAAGACGCCCGAGGGGCAGCCGATTCTGACCAGCAAGCCGATTGTGGATCTGGTGGCATTCCTGAAAACTCTACAGGAGGGCTAGAAGGCTCAACGGCAGATACCTTGCACTTTCACGCCCGACCAAGGCAGCAACACAGCGCTTTCGCGCTGGTTTCCAGGGAGTTTTGAGACATCGAAATGTACGCTTAACATATCGTGCAGGCGTTTGGTTCGGGGTGCTTCGGGGTCGAGTGCGCGGCAGCAGACATATTCTTCGACAATCGCGCCTTGTTGTTCAAACCCATAGGCAAGAAAATCAGGCGAGGTATCCAGATCGAACAGATACGGATCATTCTGGCGCCCGTGCTCAGCCGCTGCGCGCAGCGGGTTATAGCCAGTCGTCTTGCGATTCTGCCATTGCCAGACATGGGTCAGTTCATGCGCCAGCAGCATGGCCGCGATCAGGTTCATCTGTTCAGGGTATTGGCTCATGTAGTCGTCCAGATACCAATCTTTCGTAAAGTACACGTGATTAAACAGGGCAACACCCGCCGGTTTGCCTGTCACGGTTTCCTCTTTGATGGGTGGCAAAATCCGCTCTCGACAAGCGACCCGAGGGCGGGCTTTGCGGGTAAAAGTAACTGCGGCAACCGGCGCGCCCTCGACCAAGCGCACGCGGTCAAGGTTCAGCGTTTCGCCATGAATTTTGCCAGCGAAGGTGCGTTCCTGATCGGTAAGGGGGCGGCCACAGGAAGCAAACAGAAACAGAGCAGAAATCATCAGGGTGCGGAGCATATCAACAAGCCTAATGTGGAAGCTTGGCTCTGCAAGCCGTTTTCAAAGGCTCATCGCCAAAACCCGGCTTATTTCTGTAAGCGAACGCCCGGATTGTTCCATCCAAGTGTTGAAAGCGGTTTGCACCGCAGCCATGGCTTTTTTGGAAGTCGCGGGTTTGTCGATGATGCCCTCGGCAACCAAACGAGCCGTCACGTCGCGTGACAGAATAAAACTATCCCGGCCAGCAAATCGCATGGCGTATTGGGCTGATGCACCGCCGAGTCGCGATCCGCGATTGGCCAGCATCTGCAGCAATCCGACGTAGTCCTGTGACGGCCAACCGCCCAAAGTTTGACCAACGCCACCCTCGGAGCGGAGTTCCAGAAGAAAGGCCGCATTGTCCCGAACGGCAGCGATTTTTGTGCCGTTTCGTACGATGCGAGTATCTTGGAGCAGGGCGTCGAACTTTTCATCATCCATGAATGCACAACGACCGAGGTCGAAGCCGTCAAAGGCTGTTTCAAACCCGTCCCACTTTGCCTCGATCACTTTCCAGTTAAACCCGGCCTGAAAAATCGTTTTCGTGATTATCGATAACCAACGGTCATCAGCCATCTCCGCCAGTTCATTTAGGGGGGTTGGTTTGGTTAGCTTGTTTTCCAGCGCTTCGGGTCCACTATGGCGGTCTGCTGCCAGCTCATAGATTTCATCAAAGTGACGCATCTTAGGCCCTCCGTTGCGCAAATGCTGATACATCCTGTTCGTTTGGCAAGTAAAAACCAGTGCGCAATCCGAAAAACCGAGATGTTTTTATTGACTAGTCAATCAAGTTCTTTCACTTTGTGGTATGAAGGGTGCGGCGTATGGGTAACACCGGACGGAAAGGGGCCGGAGCGATAGTTAGTATTGGCGGGGGCGGATGATCTGGCTAAAAACAACAACTGCCTGTTCAATTTCGACCAGAATTGTGCATGTTTCGATCGCACCGTGAACGAGGAAATACTGGATGGGCTGTAAAAAGCTCAAAAAAGGCAAATGAAAAAGACAGGGAGCCAAAACAATGAAAAAGCTTAGCGTAAGCGCGTTAGCTATCTTGGTCGCCAGTTCAGCCCATGCGGCAGACATGGGCGCTGTGGATGAACCGATCAAGCTGGCAATCAATGAATGGACTGGTCAGCACGTTACCACGCATGTGGCAGGCGAGATGCTGAAGGCTGCAGGTTATAACGTGGAATATGTGACCGCCGGCATGATGAACCAGTTCCAGGCACTGGCCGATGGCGACATCGATGCGACGCTGGAAATCTGGTCCTCTAACGTGTCAGACGAGTATGCCAAGAAGATTGACGAAGGCACTGTTGTCGAAATTGGCGATCTGGGCCTCGATGCGAAAGAAGGTATTGCCTACCCTGCGCACGTCGCCGAGCTGTGCCCGGGCCTGCCTGCGTGGGAGGCGTTGAAAGACTGCGCGCAGGTCTTCGCCACTGCCGAAACACTGCCTGGTGGTCGCCTGGTCGACTATCCTGCGGATTGGGGCACACCTGGCGCGGACCGCATGACCGGTCTTGAACTGCCGTTCAAAGCGGTTCCTGCAGGTTCTGAAGGTGCTCTGATCGCGGAATTGCGCGCCTCGACCGAGCGCAAGTCGCCGCTGCTGATCACCTTCTGGCAGCCGCACTGGGCGATGTCGGCCTATGATGTGCAGTTTGTTGAACTGCCTGCGGGCGAAGAGGCGTGCTTTAACGATCCGTCCTGGGGCCCGAACCCAAATGCGGTGAACGATTGCGACTTCTCACCGTCCCGCATCTTCAAGGCCGGTTGGAGCGGCATGGAAGAGAAGTGGCCTGCAGCCTATGAAATCCTGACCAACTATCAACTGGCGGTCGAAGACCAGCAGCCAATGATGGGTGCGATAGACGTAGATGGCGGTGCAGTCGAAGAGGTGGTCGCTGCATGGATGGCCGAGAACGAAGGCAAGTGGCGTCCTGTGGTTGACGCGGCAACCAAGTGAGCCCGCTTTAGTGACTGACGCCAATACGCCAGCCATTGCCTGCCAGAATCTCTGGCAGGTTTTTGGCCCCGGCGCTGAGAAAGCTCTGACCGACGCGCTGTCTCGGTCAGGGAATGACGCCGACAAAGCCGCAACTGATCTTCGGGAACACGGGTTTATTCCCGCTGTTCAAGACGCCAATTTCGAAGTTCGCGAAGGCGAGCTATTCGTCATCATGGGGCTTTCGGGTTCGGGCAAATCGACGCTGATCCGCTGCATCTCGCAACTGTTGCCTGGTACGGGCGGGGAAATCCGCGTGGATGGCGAGAACGTTATCGGTGCATCCAAGAAGGTGCTGACCGATCTTCGGCGCAAAAAGCTAGGCATGGTGTTCCAGCATTTCGGCTTGTTTCCACATATGACTGTGGCTGAAAACGTAGCATACCCGCTGCGGGTTCAGGGGGTGAGTAAAAAAGAACGTTTGGCGCGCGCGCAAGAAGTGATCTCTCTGGTCGGTCTGGAAGGGCGCGAAGACAGTTTCCCCCGGCAGCTTTCAGGCGGCCAACGCCAGCGTGTGGGGATCGCGCGCAGTCTTGCCGTGAATCCGGACATTTGGTTTCTGGACGAGCCGTTCTCGGCGCTCGACCCATTGATCCGCCGTCAGCTGCAGGATGAGTTCCTGCGTATTCAGGCGACGTTGAAAAAGTCGATCGTCTTTATCACTCATGATATCCAAGAGGCTCTGAAGCTGGCCGACCGCATCGCCATCATGCGCGATGGCAAGATCGTACAGATCGGCACACCAACGGACATCGTGCTGCGCCCGGTGGACGACTATGTGCGCGAATTCTCGAAGGACGTGGCCAAAGGTCAGCACGCCAAGGTCGCCTCGGTCATGCGCGATGATGGGGAATGTGGGCCAGATGATCCGGGCCTGACCACATCAATGACATTGGATGCAGCACTTGCGCATTGCATGGAGCTTTATGAACCCGTGCCCGTGCGCGATGCAGACGGCAATATTGTCGGCACCGTGCATCCGTCTGATTTGGCTGCAGCCTTGCAGGTGGATGAGACATGACCGCGGTGACGGACACTCCCGCGCAACAGGTTCGCCTGACAGCCGGGGCGCAAGCTGCGCTGATTACAGTGATCGTCGGCGCGGTCTGCCTTGCGCTGGAAGGCGTCGTCCCGTGGCTGGTCAAATGGCCCGCCGCGTGGGAATTGCCCGCAACTCAATGGGTTGGGGCATTTCTGGATTGGTTTCTGAACGGCATCAAACCGGCCATGCGGCTGTTTTCGGACCTGATGACCTATCCGATGAATGCTGCCAACTATGTGCTCGGGAACACCCCGTGGCCGATCCTCATCGGTATCGTCACCGCTCTGGGCTGGTATCTGGGTGGCTTGCCCATGGCGGCGCTGGGCTTTATCGGCCTCAGCTTCGTTCTGGCCTCGGGCTATTGGGCCGAGAGCATGAACACGCTCGCCCTCGTCGCCGTGTCCGTGCCCGTGGCGCTGATTATGGGCGGCGCGATCGGCATCCTCGCCAATGAGGTGCCGCGGGTGAAGTCATTCGTGCAGGCGGTGCTGGACATCATGCAGACGGTACCGACATTCGCCTATCTGACGCCGCTGCTGCTGCTGTTTGGCTTTGGTCCAGTGGTTGGCCTGATCGCCTCGGCCATCTATGCGGCGCCGCCGATGGCGCGCAACGTGATGCTAGGACTGGAACGGGTGGAATCCGAGATCAAGGAAGCCGCCATCATGTCCGGCGGCACCCGCCTGCAGCAACTATTTCAGGTCGAGATTCCGGCGGCCACCACGCAGATCATGGTCGGTGTGAACCAATGCCTGATGGCGGCCCTGTCGATGGTGATCATCGCCGCCGTCATCGGTGGCTTCAACGACATCGGCTGGGAGGTTCTGCTGACCATGCGCAAGGCGCAGTTCGGCGAATCCCTGATGGCTGGTCTGGTCATCGTCGTCTTCGCTGTCGTGATCGACCGGATGAGTGGCACTCTGGCGACCGAACGCAAGCGCTATGACAGCCGCGTTGTCTGGGCGATGCTGGGCTTTGCGGTGCTGTTCACCGCTGCCTTCTGGGCGTGGCTGCCGAACCCGTCCGAGCTAACCGTGCTGGACCCGATGGCCGGGGCCATCGACAGCGGCCTGACCGCGTTCACGCAGGCCAACGGGCCGTGGCTGGATGCGCTCAAGAACAACTCACTGTTCTATGTGCTGCTGCCGCTGCGGATCGGGCTGGATCAGGCGGTGCTGCCTTTCACATGGGGATTCCAGTGGACCCCCAACATGAGCTTGGGTCTCTTCGCCGCTGGGGCCGCAATCGCGCTGCTGATGGCTTGGCGCGGGTACCTGACCGGAGGGCTGGTGGTTTTGATCCTGATCGGCATGCTGGAAACCGGCATCGCCAACCTGCCATGGCCCTTTGTTCTGACCGGGGCTGCCGCACTGGGCTGGGTCGCAGGTGGCTGGCGTCTGGCGGCGTTGTCGGTGGGTCTGCTCTGCACCATCCTTGTCTCAGGCCTGTGGGAACGCGCCTTGCTGTCGCTCTACCTCAGCGGTGCTGCGGTGTTCTTCTGCGCCTTGCTTGGCGGTCTGATCGGGCTGGCCAGTGCGGTCTGGTCTCCGGTCTGGACCGTTGTGCGCCCGATCTGCGATATGCTGCAGACGATCCCGCTTTTCGTGTTCCTGATCCCGGTCCTGATGGTGTTCCAGATAGGAGAGTTCTCGGCTTTCCTTGCGATCTGTGCTTATGCGATTGTCCCGATGATCCGCTACACGCGGCACGGGCTGGTCAACACGCCCGAGGAAATGATGGAGGCCGCGATCTCCAGCGGCGCGACTGAGTGGCAGATCATGCGCGATGTTCGCGCGCCTTATGCTGCACCGACCATCCTGCTGGGTTTGAACCAGACCATCCTTTATGCCTTTGCCATGTTGGTGATCGCCGCATTGATCGGCACGACCGGTCTGGGTCAGTCGATCTATCTGGCACTGGGGCAGGCTGATGTGGGGCTTGGCATCTCGGCTGGGGCGGCGATGGCTATCCTCGCGCTGATCGCCGATCGCATGGTGCAGGGCTTTGCCGAAGAACGCCGCAAGGCGCTGGGCCTCTAAGACAGGGCTGGGGCGGGCAACCGCCCCATGCCGCACTTGATTTCGGACAAAGACCCACACGTGATCACGACGTAATCCGGGTGCGACATGTTCGGAGATAAAAATGACCGGTTGGGGCTATTTCCTCGCAGCACTCGTGACCTTTCTGCTCAGCCACATGATCCCGGCGCGGCCAGCGGTGCGCGGCTGGCTGATAGGCACACTCGGGCGCACAGGGTACTTCGCTGCCTACTCACTGATCTCGCTTGTGGTATTGGGCTGGCTGATCGTCGCCGCTGCCAATGCACCATATCTCGAGGTCATTCCGCCGCTCACCATCTTCCGTTGGGCGCCACTTCTCGTTATGCCGATAGTCTGTTGGCTGGCCATTGCGGGCCTCTCGATCCAGAACCCATTTTCTTTTGGAGGATTAGGGCATCGTTCCTTTGATCCAGAATCCCCCGGCATCCTGCTCACTACGCGCCATCCGATCTTAGTGGCGCTGATGCTTTGGGCCGTTGCCCACCTACTGGCAAATGGCAGTCTGTCACATGTCATCCTGTTCGGATTGTTCGCGGGCTTCGCTGCGATGGGAATGGTTCTGATCGACCGCCGCACAGCCCGTTACATGGGGTCGGATTGGCATCGCCTATCTCGAAATACCGCGCGTATCTCCTTGCGCGTGCCTCGTCCATGGCCACGCTTTTGGGTCTGGCTTGCCGCTTTCGCTGCGTACGCAGTTATCTTCCATCTGCACGAAGCTGTGATCGGGCTCTCGCCGATGCCGTAAAACAGAGGAGTGGCCGAACCGCCCGGCTCGTGCTATCTGATCTGTCACCATTCGAAGTCTTGAGGTCTCCAAATGCATCTCGCCTATGTCACAACCACCGATCGCGGTGCCACCGATCGCCTGCTCAGCACTTTTGCCGAGGCGCTGACAGATGCGGGCACCGCGTTGTCGGGTGTGGTGCAAACCAACACCGAATGCGCCGAAGGTTACAAATGCGATATGGACCTTAAGGTGTTGCCGACCGGAGAAACCATTCGCATCTCGCAATCGCTGGGTAAAAATGCGCGTGGGTGTCGTCTGGACCCGGCCGAGTTGGAACGCGCTGTCGGATTGGTGACGCAATCTCTGGATAACGCTCCTCAGTTGCTGATTATCAACAAGTTCGGCAAGCATGAGGCCGACGGGCGCGGCTTTCGCCCTCTCATAGCGGACGCGTTGGGACGTGGGATACCGGTCCTGGTAGGGCTCAACAAACTGAATATAGAACGGTTTCAGGAGTTCGCGGGCGGGATGGCCGAAGCGCTCGAACCGGACCTCGGTCGCCTGACTGATTGGCTTGACGGTCTGAACCAGCCTGAAACGCAGCGCACAGCCTGACTGTCCATCATGGGCGGTCGTTAAGCCGCATTCGACACGAGAATGTGAAAAAACTGGACATGTCTGACTGCATCGGGTCTAGCTTCGGCGAGGAAGCAATCCGGTAGTCCGACAGGATAGGGACGCACCGGTGGAATCGGGGCGTATCATGAGCCAATCCCAGACGGATCCTTGCCAGCTATCCACCAATCCCGGGCGGATTCAGCAGTTGGCTGGAACTGACAGATTTTGGCTTTGGTTATTTTGCGGTTACTTCTTGCTGCACGTTGTCGTCCGGCTTGCAACGGGTGGTGCGCTTGGTCTGGACGAGGCCGAGATTTTGCTGGATGCCCGCGAACTTCAATGGGGTTACGGCCCCCAACTACCACTGTATGCATGGTTGCAATGGGCCGTTTTCCAGATCACCAGCCCAAGCATACTTGGGCTGTCGCTGCTGAAGAACGGGTTGCTGTTGGCGACCGTCGTCACTCTTTATATGACTATTCGGACCCGACAAAATCCCGTAGTCGCAGGGGTGTCGGTGCTGTCTTTGTTGATGCTTTATCAATTCAGTTGGGAAGCGCAGCGCGCGCTGACGCACACAGTTCTCGCCAATCTCTGTTCCGCGCTGAGTTTCGCGGTGATCTGGGGCTTGATCCGCAATCCCACGACCAAAGGCTATGTCCTGCTAGGCGTGGTGATGGCGGCGGGTGGGCTGTCCAAGTACAATTACGCTATTGCGCTCCTGGCTATGTTTCTGGCGGCGCTCAGTGCGCGACAGACGCGTAAACCTTTCTTATCGGTGAGGTTGTTGTCGTCGGCCGGTATCGCTGCGGCTCTGATTGCTGCTCCGATGGTGTGGATTCTGAACCATTCGGCCCTTGCCTTTGACAGCGCGCGCAAACTCGACATGTCTAGCGATGGGCCCACCTATTCGGCGGCCTTGCGCGGCGCAGCCGAGTTGTCGATGGCGGCGCTGGGTTTTGTGGCGCTGTTATCCCTGATTATTAGCATTCTCTGGTTGATCTACCGGCGGCAAGGGGCGCCCGGTGTCGCGGATGACCTATTGCGTTTTATGCTGCGGACGGTGATTTGGGCTTTGGTCCTGATGGCGTTGATCGTGATCATCAGTGGCAGTACCAATATTAAGGATCGCTGGCTGCAACCCATCCTGATATTTGCAGGTCCAGCCATTATGCTGTGGCTTCTACCCATGATTGGTCGAGCTGGAACCCGGCGCTTCTGCCAGATCTCGGCCGGGCTAGCTGTGCTGATCGTCGTGGCCATGCTGCATCATAATCTTGCCGGAAACGCAAAGCGTGCGGCTCCGTTTGCTGCGCTTACCCCTCAGATACTGGATCAGACCCCGCCTGATATCGCGATCGTTGCCCATAACTGGCTGGCTGGCAACATGGCCTATCTGGCCCCGGATCGATCAATTCACGGCGAACGTCGCGTGAGTGTATCTGCTCCGTCGCTCCGTGTTTGGGTTGCAGGTCGAAAAGCACCGAAAGACATCGATCCGGCTGATGTTGTCACCTTGGAAGCCCCGTATCGATTTGATTCTGATGAATTGATGTCGCTGTCTTTCGCACCTGTGACCCGGTAGCGTTGGACAGCAACTCAATTGAAGATCAGGGCGCTCAACAGTCATCCCATGGTCTTGAATATTCCGGACGCGCTTTGGCGCGATCTCTAGAGCAAATCAGGCGGCCCAGCCAACGAGTGACGAACGACCATCCTAGTATCTATGCAGACTGATCGGCCTTCTGACCTACCTTCAACCATTTCTACAAGTACCTGTGCAGCCTTGCGCCCCATTTCGCGATGAGGGACGTGAACTGTCGTCAGGGACGGGCTTACAATTTCGGCCAACTCAATGTCATCAAATCCAGTTATCGAAAGCTGCTCTGGAACCTGAATGCCAAGATTACGTGCTTCGCGCAGGGCCCCGGCGGCAAGGACGTCGTTGCCACAAATCACCACCGTCGGCCTTGGGCTCAGGTTCATGAGTTTACGAAGGGCCTCGGCACCCTTTTCAATTTCGTATGTGGTTTCGATCAGAGTTAAGGTGTCAGGGTCGAGGCTGTTTTCCGTCATGGCATGTCTGACACCCTCAACCCGACTTTGAGCTCGGTCATTGCCTTTCGTTTTCCCCGAAATCATTGCGATCTGTCGGTGACCGGCCAAAATCACCTTTCGGGCCAGTTCTCCCATTGCTGCGGTGTTACTGAAACCGACCGAAGGGCGCTGCACCATTGGATCGTAAGACCAGGCAACCAATGACGGAATCTGGTGCTGTTCGAGATAATTGTAGATCTCTGCATCTCGTGCATATCCAATCAGCAGCAACCCGTCTGCACCGCGCGCGACGAGAGTGCGAATTTGTTCTCGCTCGACTTCGGGATCGTAGGCAGAGCTGGAGACCAAAAGCGTATATCCGTTTTCGCGAAGCTGGTCCTGAAATTCCTGCAGCCCGCGGGCGAAGATCGCGTTGTCCATTGTCGGGATTATCGCACCGATCGTAAAGCTGCGATTCGCTGCCATCACGCGGGCCGCGAAATTCGGTGTGTAGCCCAGCGATTCGACTGCTTGCATCACACGCTTGCGCGTGGATTCGACTACTTTTTCCGGTGAGTTCAGGCATCGCGAGACTGTGGCGGTCGATACGCCCGCCGCCTTTGCGACGTCGTTAAGTGTCGGAGCTGAACGGGTTTTTCCCATACTGTGCCTGCATCTGATCTGACGCCCGTCTTATCACAAAAATGCCCATTTGCCATCTATTCGTGTAAGCGCTTGCATTATCAATGTAAGCGCTTACAAATGTATTTGAGATAACGAACTGGGATTCCGTGATGTTCCTCTGGGCTGCTGCCGCTGTGTTTATCGTGTTCTTTGCCAATGTGGCCTTGGGCGCCTTTGGCGGTGGTGCGTTTCTGGGGGATGTCGGGGAAATGCTGGTTTTGTTTGCCGCCTCGATTTTGTTCGTGGTGGCCATTCTCAAGCAAGAGGCTGACCATAAAAACAAAAACGGCAGCTGACGGATTTCATGGGAGGAAGACAATGACGAATGGCAAGGATGGCCTCAAATCTGCTGAGCGCCGGAATTTTCTGAAACTGGCCTCAACCGGCTCGTTCACAGCGGCGCTTGTGGCTGGTGCGGGTGGCGTATTGTGGTCATCAGAGGCGGCGGCGCAGACCGCCAAAGAAGAAAAAGAACGCGAAAAAGCGGCTGATCACGTAATGACTGTCGCCACAGCTTATGTTTTGGGCGCTTCGCGCAGCTATCCGATTATGCAATTGGATCTGAAAGAGAACATCCAGAACGCCACCAACGGCAAGGTATATGTCAAGCTTGCCCCAGGTGGCCAATTGGGTGCAGGCGGCGCACTGGTCCAGAAAGTTCAGGGTGGAACAATTCAGGCGGCCCAGCATTCGCTGTCAAACTTTGCGCCCTTTGCGTCAACCGTTGACCTTATCAACATGCCGTATCTCTGCGGCTCGAACCAGCGGTTCACAAATCTGGTACATTCGGACACTTGGACCAATGAAGTTCACCCCAAGGTCGAAGCTGCTGGGTTCAAGGCCCTGTTCTACGTTGTCATCGATCCGCGTGTTGTCGCTGTGCGGCAGGGCGGGAACGCGATCATGACACCGTCTGATATGAGCGGTGTAAAATTCCGCGTACCGGGATCAAAAATGTTGCAGCAATATTATCGGATGGTCGGTGCGAATCCGACACCGGTTGCCTGGGGTGAGACGCCATCGGCGATCAAACAGGGTGTTGCGGATGCGCTCGACCCATCGGTTGGAGCACTGTATGTCTTTGGATTCAAAGATATCCTCAGCAATGTCACCTTCACGCAGGCGGTGCCTGACAGTCAGGTCTATTCCTGTAACCTTGAGTGGTTCAATTCCATGCCAGCCGACGTGCAGGAAGGGATCATGTGGGGTTCTGAAATGACCAGTCATCAGAATCTGTCCAAGGTTCCCTCGGCAAGGGCCTTTGCAATGGCCGAACTCAACAAGGCGGGCGTGCAATTCCATTCGCTGTCTGACGATCAATTGGCCGAGTGGCAAGATGCCGGTGGCTACCAGCGTTCGGAATGGGATCCTTTCAAGACCGAACTGGCAGGCTCGATGGAGAATTTCGAGAAACTGGTCGAAGCGGCTGGTACGCAGGGTAAATACTACGTCCACGACGCGTAATTTAGTTGGGCGAGGGGCAAAAGCCTTTCGCCCACTTTTTCCCATTCAACCAGATGGCAGCGGTCCCTTTGGACCGGCAAAATTGAGCGCTGCCAGGGATCGGGGCTGGAAATGACCTTATTGCAAAAGATCAACCGCGACGCCGAACGCTGGTTGCTACTGGTGTTCTACGTGATGCTTGTCGTTACCATGGCGATCGAGGTGCTGCGGCGCGAGGTATTTGCCTTTTCCTCGATCTGGGGCGAGGAAATCGTTCGCTACTCTTTCATCTATCTCGCCTGGATCGGCGCGGCGGCAGCGGTCAAGGAACGTGCTCATATCCGTATCGACGTGCTCATGCACTACATGGGTCAGCGTCCAAAGGCGGTTCTGTATATATTCGGCGATCTGGTGATGCTGGGTGTGGCAGTCATCGCACTCTACTGGTCCTATGAAGCCGTCCATGTCTCCGCCAAATTTGGTTCGGTCACGGATGGGCTGCGGGTGTCCAAGGTTTGGTTTCTGATGGCAGTCCCCACCGGGTTTGCGCTGATGATTTGGCGCCTCATTCAATCCTTGATGCGCGACTTCAAATCTCTTCGAGACGGCACACCCGTCTTCGAAGGTGACAAACTGTTTGACTGAGGAGAACTCGAATGCTTTGGAATTCCCTCAATCAAACGGTCGAGCTCGGCTGGGATTTTTATTTGCCCGTCATTCTGTTCGTTGGCCTGATCGCATTGGCCGTACCGGTATGGGCGGCGATCGGCACCGCCGCGATTGTCATGTTGGTCATGTCAGGGGATCTGCCGCTGAGCGCGGTTGGTGAAAGCCTGTTCACCGGAATAGACGCCTTTGCCTTAACAGCTGTCCCCCTTTTCATCCTGACCGGGGATGTTCTTGTAAGGACTGGGCTTAGTAAGAAATTCCTTGATGTCGCCGAGGCGCTGACCTGTTGGACGCGCGGAGGTTTCGGTTCGGCCACGGTGCTGGTTTGCGGGATGTTTGCCGCGATTTCGGGCTCTGATGCGGCGGGCGCTGCTGCGGTGGGGCGGATGACCATCGCACGCCTCGTCGAAAGCGGTTACCCGCGACCTTATGCCTGTGCGCTGGTGGCTGCGGGCGCCTGTACCGGCATCCTGATTCCACCTTCGATCGCCTACATCATCATCGGCCTCGTGTTGGGCATTTCAGCCTCGACCCTATTTCTTGCGGCGTTAATCCCCGGCCTAGCGATTTTGGTTTCGATCCTGATTACCAATATTATCATGAACCGGATCTATACCTATGAAACCGGGGGCAATATGGGACTGAGCGAATGGCTCGGTAACCTTGGTCATTCGCTAAAATCCGGTTGGTACGCCTTCATCGTGCCCGGGATTATCTTCTACGGAATTTTCTCTGGCCGCCTGACCCCGACAGAGGCCGGTGCGACCGCGGTTGTCGTCACCATCGTGATGGGCTTCATTTTGGGAACTCTGAAGCTATCCGACTTTCCTGCGATGCTGGTCAGTTCTGCCAAAGTGAACGGGGTAATCCTGCCAATCATCGCGTTCTCGGCCCCGCTGGCCGAAGCGCTGGCAATCATGGGAGTCCCTCAGGGGTTCGTGACGGCGGTGACTGGTTTGACTGATGATCCGATGCTGTTGATCCTGCTGATGATCTGTATTCTGATCGCCGCAGGCTGCGTCATGGAAACAACGCCCAATATTGTGATCCTGGCACCAATCCTGAAGCCACTGGCCGACAATATCGGAATGAATGAGATTCAGTTCTGCATCATGATGATCACCGCGCTGGGTGTGGGATTCATCACACCTCCGTTGGGATTGAACCTCTTTGTTGTCTCGGGCATCACGGGCGAGTCCATACTCAAGATTGCCGCGCGCGCTGTGCCGTTTGTGCTGACAATGTTGATTGTGGTGCTGTTGATTGCATATTTCCCACCGATCTCGACCACGCTGCTTCCCGATATCTATAAATAGGACTACCCGGTAATGACTCGCGAATATCTGAAAAAGGCTGATCTGACCCCAAAATCAGACGCGTCTGAGACCCACAAAATCGTGCAGGACATCCTGAACGATATCGAGAGTGGGGGTGACGCCAAAGCACTGGAATATGCCGCAAAGTTCGACAATTACGAGGGCAATGTACTTTTGACCCCGGAAGAGATCGAGGCGGCTTGCGCACTTGTACCGGAAAAGCTCAAGGCTGATATCCGCTTTTCACACAACAATGTGCGCCGGTTCGCCGAGCTGCAGAAAAGCACAGTGCATGATGTGCAGATCGAAATATCACCGGGTTTTATTACGGGTCAAAAGGCGATCCCGGTGGATGCTGCCGGCTGCTATGTGCCGGGTGGCCGTTATAGTCATATCGCCAGCGCCATCATGACCGTGACAACGGCCAAGGTGGCGGGTTGTAAGCACATTACGGCCTGCTCACCACCGCACCCTGGGGTAGGGGTTGCGCCTGCTATCATCTATGCGGCCCACATTTGCGGTGCAGATAAAATCATGGCGATGGGGGGCGTTCAGGGGGTTGCGGCAATGACCTTTGGCCTGTTTGGGCTGCCAAAGGCAAACATTCTTGTTGGCCCTGGCAACCAGTTTGTTGCCGAAGCCAAACGGATACTGTTTGGTCGCGTCGGTATCGATATGATCGCCGGACCGACCGACAGCCTGATCCTCGCCGATTCCACGGCGGACGCACAAATTGTGGCCACCGACTTGGTGAGTCAGGCCGAACACGGTTACAATTCTCCGGTCTGGCTGGTGACCGACAACCGTTCATTGGCGGAAGAGGTCATGCGATTGGTGCCAGCCTATATCAACGACTTGCCAGAGGTGAATCGTGAGAATGCAGCCGCAGCCTGGCGCGATTATGCCGAGGTCATTCTGTGTGCGGATCGGGAGGAAATGGCAGCCTGTTCCGACGAATATGCGCCCGAGCATTTGACGGTTCAGGCTGATGATCTGGACTGGTGGCTGGATCGGCTGACTTGCTACGGTTCGTTGTTTCTGGGCGAGGAAACTACGGTTTCCTACGGTGACAAAGCGGCGGGCACCAACCACGTGCTTCCGACTTCACGAGCGGCAAGCTACACTGGCGGCTTGTCGGTTCATAAATACATGAAGATCGTGACTTGGCAGCGATCCACACGGGACGGCTCAAAGCCGGTCGCTGAAGCCACCGCCCGAATTGCGCGACTTGAGGGCATGGAGGGCCATGCGCGTGCCGCTGACGTTAGATTGGCGAAGTATTTCCCGGATGAAACCTTTGACCTGACCGCGAATGGCTGACCCACGCGCATTGTTTGACCTAACCGGACGAACCGTTTGCGTCACCGGTGCCAGTTCAGGGCTGGGAAGACAGGCGGCCACTACGCTTGCGGCGGCGGGGGCGCGGGTTGTGGCCGTGGCACGCAGGGCAGAAGCTTTGCAGAGCCTCTGTGCGGAAATTGGTGCGGACGCTGCCTATGTGCAGTCGGATGTGGCAAACAAAAGTCAGACAAAGGCATTGGTCGCAGAGATTTCGCGGCCCTTCGGCGCCCCGGATATTCTAGTACATGCCGCCGGGATAAACACCCGGCAGCCAGCAGATGAGGTCACGGTTGCCGAATGGGATAGAACTCTGGCGCTGAACCTATCTGCGCCGTTTTTTCTGAGTCAGGCAATCGTACCGGCAATGAGGCAGCGAGGTTGGGGACGAATTGTTAACTTCGCCTCGCTGCAATCCTTCCGCGCTTTCCCCGGTGGCATCGCCTATGGGGCAAGCAAGGGTGGGGTCGGTCAGCTGACCCGCGCGATGGCAGAGGCTTGGTCTGGCTTCGGGATCACCGCAAACGCGATTGGGCCGGGGTTCTTTCCAACCGAGCTCACACAAGCTGTGTTCAGCGACGAGCATCGTGCAGCGGGCAATGCGGCGCAAACCTGCATTGGCCGCAATGGTCGGCTTGAAGACATCGACGGGCCGCTGCTGTTTCTGTGTTCCGAGGCATCTGCCTATGTCACGGGTCAAATCCTGATGGTTGACGGGGGATTTACGGCGAAATGAAAGCCCTGGTTTACGAAGGTAATGAAACGCTCGGTTTCCATGATGTGCCCATGCCGGTCGCTCAGGCAGGAGAGCATCTGATCCGCATCCAAGCCTCTGGCATCTGCGGATCCGACATGCATGCCTATCTGGGGCATGACGCACGCCGCCCTGCGCCCCTTATCCTGGGACATGAAGCGGCCGGTGTTGTTACTGGTGGGCCCCGCGATGGCCAGCGTGTGACCATAAATCCTCTGGTCAACTGTGGTTCTTGCTCTGCTTGCGCGTCAGGTCGGGAAAACCTCTGTCCCAACCGCCAGATCATCTCGATGCCCCCGCGCGAAGGCGCGTTTGCTCAATTTGTGGCCATCCCGGATCGCAATTTGGTTCCGGTGCCGGATGACGTGCCCTTGGAAAAGGCTGCGTTGACGGAACCTTTGGCGGTCAGTTGGCATGCTGTGCGTCTTGCGCTGCAAACGTTGAGCCCGGGAATGGACCGTCGCGCCCTGGTCATTGGTGGAGGGGCCATCGGACTTGCGGCGGCTCTTGCCTTGCGCGCAATGGGTTTGACTGACGTGATCGTTCAGGAACCCAACCCCGAGCGTCGGGCTTATCTGTCCGAGCGTTGCGGCCAGCAGACCGTCGATGTGTTTCAAGGCACTGTGCCACTGGTTGTAGATGCGGTCGGAATTGCAGCTACACGCGCAACGGCCTCTGCAGTTGCATTGCCTGGGGGGGTGATTGCACATGTTGGGCTGGGCGAGGATGCTGGAGGTCTGGATATCCGCCGCATGACGCTGCAGGAAATCACGTTCATCGGCACCTATACCTACACTGCACAGGATTTCCGAGATACTGCACGCGCGATCTTCGATGGTTGCCTCGGCCCGCTGGATTGGCCCGAGTTGCGCCCTTTATCTGACGGTGCTACCGCCTTTCAGGACCTGCGTTCTGGTTTGGTGGCTGCGCCCAAGATAATCCTCGATCCCTGGGTATAAGACACCTGCCCAAGAATAAGGAGAGCACACATGTACGACAGAGTTCTAGTCCCCATGGCGCTGGATCACGGCGTTTCCGGCACAACCCTCACCGCCGCCAAAACCTTATGCAATCCGGGCGGACAGATCACCGCGCTGCATGTCTATGAGGCGCCACACAGTTCTGTCAGCGCGTATCTCGATGAAGAGGCCGTGCGCAGCGCTTGGGATAAAGCCCAGCAGAGGTTGGCAGAGAAAACGGCCAGCCATGGTGATGTGACAACCGAAATGGTCAAGGGACGTTCCTATCGCGCCATTCTTGAATTCGCTGAAAAACATGATGTGGACTGTATCGTTGTCGGCTCGCACAAACCGGGCCTCAGCGACTTTTTCCTTGGCAGCACCGCTGCGCGCGTGATCCGACACGCACCTTGTGCGGTTCATGTCTGTCGCACATCCTAGCTTTAGAAACTGACACGCCAAATCGCGCAATGCGCCCTAAACAGGACAGATACTCCGGATATGGACATAGACAAAAAGATAACAGACGACCTGGTTGCGAACGATATCTCGTTTGTGACCACCGTTCCATGCAAGCAACTTGCAGGCGTAATCGAACATATCGATGCGCGAGATGGGATTTTCCATATCCCGTCGAACAAAGAAGACGAGGGCATGGGCCTGTGTGCCGGAGCATGGATGGGTGGAAAACGCCCGGCGATCATCATGCAAAACACGGCCATCGGTGTAACCATCAACACGCTGGCGACTTTGATTCAGTATTATCGGATGCCACTGCCTATACTGATTTCATATCGCGGAGAGCTGCGTGAACCGATTGCCTGTCAAGTCGAAATGGCCGTCCATAGCAAGGCCCTTTTGGCTCAGCTCAACATACCGACTTATCATTTCCACCATCAGTCCGATGTCGAAGAACTGGACGCGATCCTGAAATATACGTTCATGTGCAATAAGCCGGTCGCGATCTTGACCGATGCCAACTTCTGGGGAGGCTATGGCGACCAATGATCCGTTCTGAAATTCTCAAGGAAATCGCTCCGATCCTGCGTGATCAACTGGTTGTCTGCAACATCGGCATTCCCAGTCAGGAACTGCACGCCATCGACGACCAACCGTCAAATTTTTATATGCTGGGAACCATGGGATTGGCCTCTTCAATCGGGTTGGGATTAGCGTTGTCTCAACCCAAACCGGTGATCGTGATTGATGGTGATGGCTCGATCCTGACCAATCTGGGTACTTTGCCAACCATCGCGAATAATGTGGCGGACAACTACATCCTGTTGATTGTGGACAACGGTTCCTACGGGTCGACGGGGGACCAGCCGACGTATGCGGGTCAAAAAACCTCGCTTACGAAGATGGCCGAGGCCGCGGGATGTGAACGTGTGATTGAGTGCGCGGCCGAAGAAACAGGTCGTGTCCTGCAAGAGGCCCTAGATGCGAAGCAGATGACCATCATTGTCAGCAAGTGCGAAAGCGGCAATGCCAAGATGCCACCGATTACAATGGACCCGGTGGTCATTCGTGACCGCTTTATGAAGGCCGTTCAGGCCTGATGGCCGCCAGCACCATTCATTCGGCCGAGGACGCGCGACGCCTGGCGCGTCGCAGGCTGCCTTGGATGGTGTTTGACTATATCGACGGCGCTGCCGGACAGGAATCCGGGGCGGCACGAAACCGTGCTGCCTTGGATGCCATTACTCTGCGTCCGCGTATCTTGAAGGATGTGAGCCAGCGATCGCTGTCGGCGCAGATTTTAGAACAACAATCAGATCGGCCTTTTGGGATTGCCCCGATGGGGATGTGCAACCTTTCAGCTCCTGGCGCTGATCTGATGCTGGCGCGTTTGGCAGCACACAACCGTGTGCCTCATGTCGTATCCACAGTTGCGTCTACCTCAATGGAAGAGATCATTGCCGAAGCCGAAGGCAATGCCTGGTTTCAGCTTTATTTCAGTGGAGACGGCTCAGGCACGTTCAAACTGGTCGAGCGGGCGAAATTCGCAGGTTATGACGTTCTGGTTCTGACCGTAGATGTGCCCGAGGTTGGTCGGCGTCCACGCGAATTGCGCCATGGGTTCAAGATGCCGTTTCGTATCGGACCGCGCCAGTTCCTCGACTTTGCTCTGCACCCTCGGTGGTCGTTGACCACCTTGTTCAAGGGTCGCCCTGTGATGGCGAATTTCGATGCGGAAGGTTACGATTTTGACCGAACTGAAAGCCGCGCGCGTTCCGATTGGGATACGCTGAGCCGGTTACGCGATGCCTGGCCGGGAAAACTGGTGATAAAAGGCGTATTGGATGTCGAGGATGCCCGAACACTTGTGTCGGCAGGGGTGGATGCAATTCAGGTCTCCAGCCATGGCGCAAGGCAGCTGGACTCTGCACCTGCACCCATCGAAAAGCTGCCAGAAATCCGTGATGCGCTTGGGCCGGACTTCCCGATTTTTTATGATAGCGGCATCAGATCCGGCGAAGATATCCTCAAGGCTCTGACAGTCGGAGCGGATTTTGTCTTTGTGGGACGAATACTGCAATATGCCATCGCCGCTGCCGGAGAGCCGGGTCTAGAACAACTTTGGGATGTTCTCAGCGACGAATTGAGCATTGCTATGGCGCAGACTGGGCTGACGACATTGGACGATGTCGGTCTGCGCGAATAGCGATAGTGCGCGTGGGTTGTCCGGATCCGGCTTCCTAAAGCATTGAAAGTGTATGGAAATGGTAGCCCGTAGGGGAATCGAACCCCTCTTTCCAGGTTGAAAACCTGGCGTCCTAACCGATAGACGAACGGGCCATTTAGACCAAACAAACGAAATGGTAGCCCGTAGGGGAATCGAACCCCTCTTTCCAGGTTGAAAACCTGGCGTCCTAACCGATAGACGAACGGGCCACGTTGGCTTGTGGAGGGCCTTTTACGGTTTACCTTCCCCCCCCGCAAGACGAAAAACGCAAGGCTACGAAACTTTTTTGACTGGTTGCAGGGCGTGTTGAAAAAGGTGTCAGACGGCTTCTGCCGCATCCTCCAGTCGCAGTTGCACGCTCTGCCGACCGCCCCAGGAATTGACCTCAAGCCGACCTGCGAAATGGAAGCGGGCACCGCCATGATTTGACAGGCGATCCCCCAGCGGACCATCGAACGCACCAAAGGCGATGGCATCCAGTCCGCCGGACATGCCATCCGATAGTGACAGTTTCAGATGTGTTTCGCCCACACGCTTGGCAAATCGCACCTGCAGATCGGGCAGAGCATAGCGTGGGGCAGGGGCACCGGCTCCGAACGGGCCTGCCTTTTCGATCTGCTCGATCAGGTCGACTGTTGCGGCGCCAGGCATCAGTGCCCCGTCCAGTTTCAGATCGGCAGGGCCTGCTTGCCCCGCACCCTGCTTGGCCAGCAGTTCCGACAGGCGCGCCATGGCGGGCTCTAACTGATCCCGCATCACCGTCAGACCTGCCGCCATCTTGTGTCCACCACCTTTGACCAGCAACCCTTCGGCTGCCAGACGCTGGATCGACGCGCCCAGGTCAACGCCCGAGACGGAACGGCCCGACCCTTTGCCCTCATCTCCATCAAACCCGATCACGATCGCGGGCCGGTTTGCGGCCTCTTTCAGCCGCGATGCAACGATGCCTACGACACCGGGATGCCATCCCTCACCAGCAGCCCACACCAACGGCGCATCAAGCCCGCGTTCTTCCGCCTGCGCCAGTGCTGCAGCGCGCACTGCGTTCTCGATCTCACGCCGCTCCGAGTTCAGGGCATTCAGTCGCTCGGATAGGGCTTTGGCCTCGGTCACCGAGTCGGTGCTCAGCAATCGCGCGCCCAAATCGGCCTGACCGATGCGCCCACCTGCATTCACACGCGGCCCTAGCAAAAACCCTAGGTGATAGCTGTTGGGCGCAGTATCCATGCGGGCCACGTCCGACAACGCCACCAGCCCTGGCCGTTGCCGCTGGGCCATCACCTTCAGCCCTTGCCGCACCAAGGCCCGGTTGGCCTCAATCAGTGGCGCGACATCGGCCACCGTAGCCAGCGCCACAAGATCCAGCATGGCCATCAGATCCGGCCCTTTGACGCCGGCCTCGCGGAGTTGGCGGCCCGCCTCGACCAGCATCAGAAACACCACCGCAGCCGCGCAGAAATAGCCCAGATCACCGCTTTCATCCTGCCGGTTCGGGTTCACCACTGCGACGCAATCCGGCAGGGTTTCTCCACCCAAATGATGATCCAGAACAATTACATCAGCACCCTTTGCCGCCGCGATAGGTTCATGGCTAAGTGTTCCGCAATCCACGCAAATGATCAGATCATGGCTAACTGCCAATTCCTGCATCGCCGGCACATTTGGTCCATAGCCCTCATCAATCCGGTCGGGCACATAGAGCGTTGCGGCTATTCCCATCTGGCGCAGCCACACCAGCAGTAGTGCAGCCGAACTGCCCCCATCCACATCATAATCGGCAAACACTGCGATTTTTTGACGATTGCGCACCGCTTCAAGAAACCGCGAAGCGGCAAGCTCCATGTCCTTTATCGAACGCGGATCAGGCAGCAGTTCTTTCAGCTTTGGCTCCAGAAAGCCCGAGGCCTCCATCACCGGAACACCGCGTCGCGCCAGCACCTGACAAACGGCACGTGGCAATTCGGTTTGCTGCGCCATCATCTCAGCCGACCGCTCGACCTCTATCCCAGGTCCAACCCAACGCCGACCGGTCAACGATTGCTCTACACCCAGAAACGCCACATCTCACCTCATGCGCCAAGGCCGGACCCCTTCGGACCCGGCCTCTTCATCCTTTTGATACTCTCGCCGAAGGCAGCGGCGCAAGCCGCTAAGCGCCGGTATGTGGCCACATAGGCGTACGATAAGACATGCGCCGAACAGAACCGGTCTTTGACCGCATCAGCAGCGTCGTTGTCTCAACCCAGCCCGGTTCCCGCTTGATGCGTGGCAGCAGAGAGCCCCCGGTCACGCCAGTGGCAGCGAAGATGACATCTGCGGTCACCATCTCGTCGCGGGCATACACGCGGTCCAGATCGGTGATGCCTGCCTTGGCGGCGCGGCCGCGTTCGTCATCGTTGCGGAACAACAGGCGGCCAAAAATCTGACCCCCCATGCATTTCAGCGCAGCAGCAGCCAGAACACCTTCGGGCGCGCCGCCTTGGCCCATATACATGTCGATCCCGGTCACTTCGCTTTCGGCGCAGTGCATGACGCCAGCGACGTCACCATCGGTGATCAGGCGGATAGAGGCACCGGTATCGCGCACTTCAGCAATCATTGCTTCGTGACGAGGGCGCTCCAAGATGCACACGGTGATATCTGCAGGCTCACACCCTTTGGCTTTGGCCAGAGCCTCAACACGCTCACGCGGGCTCATGTCCAGATTGACAACGCCTTCAGGATAGCCGGGACCAACGGCCAGTTTGTCCATATACACATCAGGCGCGTGCAGCATCGAGCCGCGCGGTCCCATGGCGATCACCGTCAAGGCGTTTGGCATATCCTTGGCTGTCAGCGTGGTGCCTTCCAGCGGGTCCAGCGCAATGTCCACGCCCGGCCCATTGCCAGTACCAACCTCTTCGCCGATATACAGCATCGGTGCTTCATCGCGCTCGCCCTCACCAATGACGACGACACCCTCGATGTCCAGAAGGTTCAATTGCTCACGCATCGCGTTTACCGCGGCCTGATCGGCGGCTTTTTCGTCTCCACGTCCGACCAACGAGGCGGATGCAAGCGCGGCCTGTTCCGCCACCCGCGCAAGGCCCAGAGACAGAAGGCGGTCGTTAAAATCGATCTTGGCAGCACTCATATGTTCGTATCCTCAGGTCAATAAAGCCGTAATTACCGGCATAGCTTGCGTTTCATGCAGGTCGCAAGCTCAAACCTCTTCAATGCGCAAGGCGACAGGCTCACCCGCGATAACATCCGTTTCGCGCAAGCCTTCAAGCGCGACGTCAAGGGTTGCGCGTGTCGTCTTATGGGTGACGATCAACACGGGCGCGGTGCTTTCGGCATGCCCATACTGGCGCATCCGGTCAATCGAGACGCCAGCATCGCCCAGAATAGAGGCAACCTTGGCCAGCGCGCCTGGTTTATCCTGCAGGCCCAGCCGCAGATAGTAGGGCGCAGGCAGGCCAGTAACGGCAGGCTTTGCCTCTTGCAGCGATGCGGCAGGGCGGCCAAATGTCGGGATGTGCAATCCGCGTGCAAGATCGCAGACATCGCCCATCACAGCGCTTGCGGTGGGCCCTTCGCCCGCACCCGGGCCACGCAGAACAATCTGCTCAACCGCATCGCCATCCAGCACGACCATGTTGGTTCCACCTTCCAGCTGACCCAACGGAGAGTCACTCGGCACCAGACAGGGTTGCATACGCTGCTCTAGTCCCCGGGCAGTGCGCTGAGCCACACCCAACAGCTTGATCCGGTATCCCATGTCGTGAGCCTGATGGATGTCATCCAGGCTGATCTGTTGAATGCCTTCAATCTCAATCCCGACGAAATTCGGCTTGGTGCCGAAGGCAATCGATGACAGCAGCGCCAATTTATGCGCCGCATCGATGCCACCAACGTCCAGATTGGGATCGGCTTCTAGATACCCAAGCTGCGCGCATTCCTCGAAAAGAGCGTTGTAGCCCAACTCCTGCGATTGCATCCGGGTCAGGATGTAGTTGCAGGTGCCGTTCATCACACCCATGACGCGTGTGATCTCATTACCAGCCAGCCCTTCGGTCAGAGACTTGATCACCGGGATACCACCCGCGACGGCTGCCTCGAACCGAATGACGCGGCCTGCAGCTTCGGCCTTTTCCGCCAAGTCCTGTCCATGGATGGCCAGCAGCGCCTTGTTGGCAGTGACAACATCTTTTCCACTGGCCAATGCCGCCTCGACAGAGGCTTTTGCGGGACCGTTCTCACCGCCCATCAGTTCAACAAAAACATCGACGTCGTCACGTTTTGCCAAGGAAACCGGATCGGTCTCCCACGCGTAGTCGGATAGGTTTACGCCGCGATCCTTTTTGGTATCGCGCGCCGAAACTGCGGTGATCTGAACGGGGCGCCCGGTGCGCGTTTGCAAAAGATCGGCATGCCGGCGTACGATTTTGACCACTCCCACTCCGACAGTTCCCAGACCGGCAATTCCAAGCCTCAGCGCCTGTGTCATTCCCTTGGGTCCTTTCTGCTCGCAATGCCGCCCGCGATGGCGAAGTGTCCTTTGCGGGCTGCCTTAGCGGGTTAAGGGCAAGGGTGCAATCCGTCTAATCTTTCGGAGGCTTAGGCGCAGCCAAAATCCTAGTTAATCTCGGCATTTTGCAACGCCTCGGCTTTTTTCGCCAAGGCTTCGCCGCGCGTCGACAGATCCTCTTCAACCTCTTCCGCTTCGCTGACGGGATCGGTGGGGGCACCGAGGGCCGTATCCAATGCAATGAGTTTGGGATAGGGGGCCTTGCGCAATGCGGCGGTTTCGCTGCCTTCCAACTCGGGGATATTCGCGCAACTCGCAGTGGCGAGCACAAGAAATATCGACGGCAAAAGCTTCATCGCAGACCTTTGGGTTGCAGAGTTTTTCATGTGATGCACCTTTTACCGCGCTGGTTCAAGCGGGGTTCTATCTGAACAACCGTTCATATAGGATAAGGTCATGGCACGTACACAAGGCTCTCATTCAGACATCACCGGCCCTCGCATTCGCGAGGCAGCGTTGGGGTTGTTTGCCCGCCACGGCTATGCCGCTGTATCGATGCGACAGATCGCGGGAGAGGTGGGGGTGCAGGCCGGAGCCCTGTATAATTATACCCCTGATAAACAAAGCCTGTTGTTCCGTCTTATGCGCGATCATATGCAGGATTTGTTGGCTGCATATGAAGAGCTTGAGCAGTTTGACGACCCACAAGATGCGCTGCACCAGTTTGTCGGGTTCCACATCCGTTTTCACCTTCAGCGCCCGGATGAAGTATTTATCGCCTATATGGAACTGCGCAATCTGACGCCCGAAAATTTCACCGAAATTGAAGCGCTGCGCCGCCGCTACGAAGACTCGCTGGAGAGTATCTTGCGCATAGGACAGCAATCGGACCAATTCTCGGTTACCGATACCAAAATCGCCACTTTGGCGGTGATCGCCATGCTCAACGGCGTGATCACCTGGTACCGCAGCGGCGGGCGATTGTCGTTGGATGAGGTTGAACAGGTCTATTGGGATATGGTGCGCAAGGCCGTCACCGCCTGACCGGCCCTCAATGTGCCGGGCGGATGAATGTGCCGTTGCGCAATTCACGAAAGGCCTGCTGCAATTCGGCCTGCGTGTTCATGACGATCGGTCCATGCCATGCGACAGGTTCATTAATCGGAGCCCCAGAGATCAGAAGAAATCGCACACCATCGGGCCCGGCCTGAACGGTGATTTCATCCCCTGTTCCAAACCGAACCAATGTCCGGTCTCCAGACATGTCGCGGATATTGACCTCTTGCCCGGCGATTTCCTTTTCCAAAAGCACTCCGGAGGGGCGGGAGGCATCCGCGAAGGCAGCGCTCCCTTCAAAGATATAGGCGAAGGCACGACGATAGGTATCTATTGGAAAGGTCTTTTTCACGCCCGCCGGTATACTGATATCCAGATATTGCGGATCTGCAGCGATCCCGTCGACAGGACCCGTACGGCCCCAGAATGTGCCGACTATTACCCGGACCGCCGTACCATCGTCTTCGATAATCTCGGGAATATCGGTACTTTGGACGTCCTGATAGCGCGGGGCAGTCATCTTTTGATCCGATGGAAGATTGCCCCATAGTTGAAAACCATGCATCTGGCCGCTGTCCGAGCCTTTGGGCATTTCCTGATGCAGAATACCAGACCCGGCCGTCATCCATTGAACGTCTCCTGCACCCAAAGTGCCGCTATTACCCAGCGAGTCACTGTGTTCAACTGAACCGGACAGGACATAGGTGATCGTTTCGATGCCGCGATGTGGATGCCATGGAAAACCGGCCACAAAATCTTGCGGGTTGTCGTTCCGAAAGTCATCAAACAACAGATAAGGGTCCAGTTCCGACGGGTCTTGAAACCCGAATGCGCGATGAAGTTTGACACCTGCGCCTTCCATTGTTGGAACCGAAGTGCGCGTCTCAAGGATCGGTCTGAGGGACATTTTAGCCTCCTGATTGCTTAGCCGCAATTTATGGCCAGTCCCGGCGTAATCAATTTGCGCAGGAACACGCGGTCTGTGCGATCACGCTCAGACCAGCGACATGGGTGTTGTTCTTTGCATATCAAACCAGCTAGAGCAGACGAGTAACGGGGAGAGTGACATGCAAGACGAAGTTCTGGCCTCTATTCAGGCCTCATCCGCGCGCCGATGGACCGGAGTAGGGATGTTGGCCACGGTCGGAGCGCTGGTGATTTATGTCGCGATAGCATCGCCTCCGGATCTTGGTTGGCAGATATTCCTGTTTGTTGTGGGAATTGGGGCTTTCTGGCTGTCGCATCACATGTGGCATTCGACTCAGGACAGGATCGAACTGACCTCTACCGATTTACGCACCAGCTCGGGGCAGGTGATTTGCAAAGTGGAAGAAGTCGAAACCGTCGACCGAGGTGTATTTGCGTTCAAACCATCGAATGGATTTATTATCAAAACCCGCACGGCAGGATCGTTTGACTGGTTTCCAGGCCTTTGGTGGCGTGTCGGGCGCCGCATTGGTATCGGCGGAATGACGGCCGCCGCCGAAACCAAGTTCATGTCCGAGATACTGACCGGACTGCTTGCCGAAAGGTCGTAGCTAGACGACGCAGGATGGATCAGTATTGACGATATTGTCGAATACGCGCGGATGAGTGAACACAAGGTTGTTCATGTCAAATTCGGCGAATTCGAATGCGATATAGAATGGCGGCCGATATGTGTTCCGGGTTTCGACCACGATCATCGATCCATTGTCAGGCATCGCGGGTAGCCGAGGCTTAATGTCGTCAATGTCTGCGTTTGACCATTTCGGCAGGCCTGTGCCACGAACGCAGGACCACAGTACATTATGGATGTCGTTCTCGGCATCAAATGTAAGATAGGTCATCCGCAACGTCACTGGTGCGCGTGTATCGACCAAGGTCTCCAAAAGATCATACATCGTGTTTACATAGGCTTCAGTCACATTGCCGTCTTCGCGTGAAACCACGTCGGCGACCGCATAGGCACCTTTGATGTTGCGAGAGCTTTGGCGATAGGCATCATAGTAGGTATATGATGCGAGCATCGACCAATAAAGCAACGGCAGTATTAGCATGGCTTCAACCGACATGATGCCGTCTTCCCGGTGCCGGAAGCGACGAACGGCTCTTGCAATTGCGCCTTTGATTGAGAAATTAGCCGCCGGCATCTGCTACGTCCTCCGGTTCAGAAGTGCCACCTCCAGCGGGAGTACTTGATGAGCCTCCAAATGGTTCATGAACAAACACAGAAGTGGCATGTACCTCCCATTGCCCGTCATTGTCTTGCCTTACCAGGTCGTTCATCATGGAAAAGCCAAAGGTAGGAGAGACTTCGAGGCAAGCCCGAATAATCATCATTTCATTCGAGGTTCCCAATTCAAACGCTACATCTTCAGGCTTTCTGACCGTCGCCGGTGTATCGACGCAATAAGGTCTCGGATCCAATTCGTTACCAACGCGCGGGTCGATGGATTTCATTTCGAGTGCGAGATTTTCAGAACAGTCGGAAATGATCGCGTTCTCGCATACCATTTTCTTCAGAAGGGCGTGATCCCACTCGTCTTCCCCAGGCGGTAGCCGATTCAGTCGAACTTCCCTGATCGTCATGTCCAATGACCGCTCAAGGTCGGCGTGCCGGAATGAGATCAATCCTAGGTCCATGCCAGAATAGCCAACATAGAAAAAGAAAGGGAACCAGAACATGAATTCGATGCTCGAGGATGCACCATCCTCATTGCGCCAGAACCTTTGCGCCCGTTTCCGAAACGACATGATCATTGGGTCAGCCTCAGGTTTTGAATCGATGTGCTGATTGAATCGAAGACGCGCTCGATCTGGGTGCCAGTTGCTTCGTAGTAGCGGGCAGGTTTGATCGCGCAGTCTTTCAGCATCTGCTTGACGCCGTAGGGGGCTTCGAAAGCGATCGAGAAAATTATGACCTTTTCTTTCTCAGCTTCTACGCAAAGATCGACAACCCGTGGATTTTTGGTTGAAGGGCCGATTTCGGTGGTCGACGCAGCCGCGAATTCATTGCCACGGGTCCAGCCGTAGGCATGGCGGAACATATTCCGGATCGCGTTTTTCTCCGTATGTGCCCAGACATCAGGCCATTCTAGTTCTGCTGGCGACGAACCGCTTTCGTTGAAATCGCGATCATTCGATCTGTCGATATCGTAACAGGTGCCATTGTAGTAATCCCGGCAACGATATCGTTTGTAGGTACCATTTCCGTGCGCATGATCCTGGAACTTGTCACGTGTCCAGTATCCGCCGGTACTATTATCCCATATGGTGGTATTTACATTTGGCCAAGCCCAACGCCCATTTTGATCATCATAGATGGAATAAGTCTGTGCACTTTCGTTCCAATAAATATTGGAGCCACCCTCGTTATAAGGTGAGTTTACCTTGTGCTGATAGGTGTTTTCCCCATCCGTCATCAGCACGAGAACCTTAAGGGTGTCTGTCGTGGTGTTCGGTGCGGGCCGAATGGCGAACGAGTCTGGGATTTCAGAGCTGTCTGCAATCTGGGCAATCAATGGCTGAATACTGTCATCAAGCAAGGTCAAGCCCCACTTCAATCCAAGATCGATCGAAGTCCAGCCACTTGCGACCAGATTATCAATCTGGTCCTTCAAAATATCCGGGTCATTCTGGATAACGGTCATTTCCCGTTGGTCGGTCGCGGATTCAAGCCGGCAGATGTTACTGGATACCAAAGTATCACTGAATCTTCTGTCGTTTGTGCCGCTGTCCTTGAAGTGTAAGGTCTGAGGAATGTAATCCCCTTTCCTAATGATATTCCCGCCATCATCGACGATATCGTAATAGTTGAAATTGGTTGTCGTGAAGTCCGAGGCTTGGAAGTCGATGCAATTTGCAACTTCGTTGGCACCGATCGTATTCAATGCATCCATAAGATAGTCAGGCACCGAGACCTGTTCGGAATAGGGTACGATCGAAATTGACAATCTACCTTCTTCTGACTTAAGAACCATTTCATCAATAAAGTCGTTCGCGGCCTTCTGAAGGTTGGTCAGCTTTGTTCCGCGCATTGAGCCTGACACATCCAAAACCAACGAGATTTCAACGTTACCAATCGATTCTTCGGCAACGCTGGTCGCGGTTGAATCGATATGATCGACACCACTCCACTTCATAAAGTGGGTCTCGATGCTCATGTCAGCACTGGCTACAACCTTGCGCTTGCCTTCAAGCTCGGCGATCTGTTCAACAGAGCCATCCGCATTTGTCTTACATGTCTCGGGTTCGACTTCGATATTACTGATAATATCAGAGTTGAAGCCTTCCTTGGTAATGTAATCGTTGACGACAACACGGGGGCAAAGCTCCTGATCCAGGTCCGCTGCTGCCAAAACGGCGCGATCAAGGGCATATTGCAGTCGCACCCTTTCCCGATCGTAACGCATGATATCGACGGCAAATCCGGCAACGGTGAAGACAATCATTACCAAGAAGAGCGCAAGGATCGTCATCGTGCCTTCTGTTTCAGATGCAAATTGCCGCAAACGTCGGACGCACCTGTTTTCTCGGCACAAAAAGTTAAACAATTCTTTTAAATCATAATTGCGCATAGTGAATTCCTCTGTCGACAGGGCGCACCAATGCCAGCGGTTTGCAGCGCTAATTAATTATACAGGGATCGTGGCGAGAATTAGGCGTGATCGTCACTATGCTGCTCGTTTTTAACGGTTTTCAACTTTATTCGTGGCGTTTTTGCTGTCTTTGTTTCCCGCCTCGGGACAATCGCGCGCAGGTGATCGATGGTCGACTCACTTCGAACACGCCAATTGGCCTTTCGCAAATTGCTTAAAATAAGTGCAGTTACTGATTGCGGTAAATTACAAGCAGTGCGACAAAACGTCATGACGTTTGTCATTTGCCAGTACGGAGGATTGTATGACCGGCATTATAGAACCCAGCTTTCGTGAGAGTGTTGATCTGATGTTCAACAGAGCTGCGTCTCTGATGGACCTGCCGCCCGGACTGGAAGAAAAGATCAGGGTATGTAACGCCACCTACACAGTCAGGTTCGGAGTTCGGCTGAGAGGGCAGATTCACACATTCACCGGATACCGCTCGGTTCATTCAGAACATATGGAGCCCGTCAAAGGTGGTATTCGCTATGCCCTCGCGGTGAACCAAGACGAGGTCGAGGCGCTCGCGGCTCTGATGACCTACAAATGCGCTCTGGTCGAAGCGCCATTTGGGGGGTCTAAAGGCGGGTTGTGTATCGATCCGCGCCAATATGAAGAACACGAGCTAGAGCAGATCACCCGCCGTTTCGCCTATGAATTGGCTAAACGCGATCTGATCAACCCGTCTCAGAACGTCCCCGCGCCCGACATGGGGACAGGCGAACGCGAAATGGCGTGGATGGCCGACCAGTATGCCCGAATGAACACGACAGATATCAACGCGCGCGCCTGTGTGACGGGTAAACCGCTGAACGCTGGGGGTATCGCAGGTAGGGTCGAAGCGACTGGCCGTGGCATTCAATATGCGTTGCGCGAATTCTTCCGGAATCCGGAAGATGTCAAAAAGGCTGGTATGACAGGCAAATTGGACGGCAAGCGAGTTGTTGTGCAGGGCTTGGGCAATGTGGGCTACCACGCGGCAAAATTCCTCAGTGAAGAAGACGGATCGCGCGTGATTGGCATCATCGAATGGGATGGCGCATTATACAATCCCGATGGCATTGATGTTGAAGCGGTGCGTCAGTGGATCGTTAAGCATGGCGGCGTGAAAGACTATCCGGATGCGACGCATTCAGCCGAGGGCGGTGCAGTGCTTGAATCCGAATGCGATATCCTGATCCCGGCCGCACTAGAAGGGGTGATTAACCTGTCTAATGCAGAACGGATCAAAGCGCCGCTGATTGTCGAGGCTGCAAACGGTCCGGTCACAGCGGGCGCGGATGAAATCCTGCGAAATAAAGGTACAGTCATTATCCCCGATATGTATGCAAATGCGGGCGGTGTTACAGTATCCTATTTTGAGTGGGTGAAGAACCTTAGCCATATCCGCTTTGGCCGCATGCAGCGCCGCCAGGAAGAAGCGCGCCATGAACTGATCGTCAGCGAGCTTGAACGGCTGGATCGATACCTGGGTGATGCCTGGTCGATGTCGCCGAACTTCAAGGCCAAATACCTCAAGGGTGCTGACGAGTTGGAGCTGGTGCGCTCAGGCCTCGATGACACAATGCGCATCGCCTATCAGGCTATGAGCGAGGTTTGGCATGACCGCGCTGATGTCGATGACCTGCGCACCGCAGCTTATATTGTGGCGATTGATCGGGTCTCAAAAAGCTATCGGGCAAAAGGACTCTGAGCACTCAGGCAATCGAATTTATGAAAGCGGCCGCCCCATGGGTGGCCGCTTTTCACGATTTGACCTATTTCGGTTTCGCACAAGGGTCGATCGATATGCCGTCGGTCGTTCTGGATTTGGACCGGGACAGCGTTTATGTCGATGTTCAAAATACCTCGGGTACTACGCTTTTTCAGAAGAAACTCTGATACGCCTCCATATGACCGCACGTGAGTGTTGAAACATCTGCGAAGGGTCTGGGCCTAATGCTGCGCTGGCAGGGTATGCAGCTTTTGTTAGTCGCCTGACGCTTCGACTGTGGCACAAATTGAAATCGGCGATGGAAGGTGTTGCTGTGCAGCGTTAAGCTGCGCCAAAGGAAACGAATCCGGGAGAACCCCATGTTGCGTATTGCCATTGTCGCGGCCTTGCTGGCCTCACCCTTGGCTGCTCAGGAGACTAAAGAGCAAAGTTGCAAGTATCAGGCAGATGTCGTGGCTGCGGTACAGAAGGCACGTCTGGACCGGGTCAAGGAACGCGACGTGGCGCAGGCAGTAGCAGACAGCGGTCCGACATGGCCCGAGAACTACAATGCGGCGATTCCGTTGATCACGCCTTGGGTGTACGAACAAAAAATGCGCGACGTGCGCAAAAAAGATCTCGGTGCCGCTTGGCTGGAGTTGTGTTTACAGCAATAATCCACAGACAGATCATTTCTCTGTGGACAACCGCGCGCCATCCCCTTGGCGCGCGTTTTCATTTCTGGCAGGTTTGACCCATGTCTTTGCCCCCCGGATTTCTGGATGAACTGCGCACGCGCCTCAGCCTGTCTCAGGTTGTTGGGCGTAAGGTCATGTGGGACCAGCGCAAATCCAATCAGGGCAAGGGGGATATGTGGGCGCCATGCCCGTTTCACCACGAAAAGACCGCCTCATTCCACGTCGATGATCAGAAGGGATTCTATTACTGCTTTGGGTGCCATGCCAAAGGCGATGCTATCAGCTTTGTGAAAGAGACCGAGAATGTCTCGTTCATCGAAGCGGTCGAGATTCTGGCGCGTGAAGCGGGGATGCCGATGCCTGCGCGCGATCCGAAAGCGCAGGAGAAACAGGACAGACGCTCGCAACTCGCCGACGTCATGGAGCAAGCGGTTCAGTTCTTTCGCTTGCAACTCAAGACCGGGGCAGGGGCCGAGGCGCGCGATTACCTGACCCGCCGAGGGCTGGATGCGCAGGCGTTGGATCGATGGGAGATCGGGTTTGCCCCCGACGGCTGGCAGGCGCTGTGGGATCATCTAACCGGCAAGAATGTAGCCGATGAATTGATCCTTGCTGCAGGTCTGGCCAAACCGTCCAACAAGGGCAAAAAACCTTATGACACGTTTCGAAACCGCATCATGTATCCAATCCGCGACGCACGCGGGCGATGCATTGCCTTCGGCGGTCGGGCGATGGACCTGAATGACAATGCGAAATACCTAAATTCGCCCGAGACCGATTTGTTCGATAAAGGCCGCAGCCTATATAACCACGGTCCTGCGAGACAGGCGGCTGGGAAGGGGCAGCCCCTGATCGTTGCCGAGGGTTACATGGACGTAATCGCGCTGGCCGAAGCGGGCTTTGGCGCGTCGGTGGCGCCATTAGGAACAGCGATCACCGAACATCAACTACAGTTGCTCTGGCGTGTTTCAGATGAACCGATCATTGCCTTGGATGGTGACACAGCGGGCCTGCGCGCCGCGATGCGGGCGATTGACCTGGCCCTGCCGTTGCTGGAGGCAGGCAAATCCTTGCGATTTGCACTCATGCCCGAAGGCAAGGACCCAGACGATCTTCTGCGTGCCGAAGGGCCGAGGGCGGTGCAAGCCGTCCTGGAAGGGGCCATTCCGATGGTCAAGCTGCTGTGGCAACGTGAGACGGAAGGCAAGGTGTTCGACAGCCCTGAACGGAAGGCGGCGTTGGATAAATCTCTGCGTGAGAAGATCAAGCTGATCCGCGACCCCTCGATCCGATCGCATTACGGGCGGGAAATTAAGGATCTGCGCTGGCAATTATTTCGTCCTCAGAGACAATCGCAAAATCGAACGTGGCAGCCGCGCGGAAAATGGCAGGCGCAACCCCAGCCTGCCACGCCCGGTGCGCGCGCATCGTTTCTGGCGTCGTCCGAGAACGCAGACATCCAATTGCGCGAAGCGGCCATTCTCGCAATTTCTATTCTAAATCCGCAAGTTGTAATTCAATTCGAACACCAGTTGGAAGAAATGGATTGTTACGATCCCGATCACGCAGCTTTGCGCGGGGCGATCTTGCGCCATGCGATTGACGATCCGGACAATCTGCAAGAACACATCGTACAAACTTTGGGGCCGGAACCCCTTGAAAACCTTCTGGCCCTTCGCCATGTCGCAGTGATCCCCTGTGTGTACAAACCAGGCGACGTTGAAAAGGCCCAGATGACGCTGGCCGAGGAACTCGCAAAGATCAAAGCGCTCCGGGGGTTGGATGCTGAGATTGCCGAAGCGGCGGAGGAATTGTCTGATCTGGCCGATGAGGCGCTGACATATCGGCTGGCGCAAGCCGCCGAAGAGCGCAACCGAACTAGCCGCAGCCAGAACGAAGACAGGGCCGTTTTCGACATCGCCGACAATGGTGCGCGAATCAACCGTGACGAGAAAGACGCGTTTGAAGCGATCATGTCGGGTATCAATTTTGAGCGGAAACGCCGGTAAAGTGGTGTTTTCGTAAGGCACTGGAAAAGAAAAACAGGTAAACGGGTGGCCGAATCACTTCTACGCGCTAATGATTCGGTCAAAACGAATCACCCATCCCTGCAGGAGCATTGAATGGCCGCCAAGGATACGAACGAAGACCGCAAATCCGACGAGCAGGAACAGGAGATCTCGCTTGATATGAGCCAGGCAGCGGTCAAGAAAATGATCGCCGAAGCCCGTGAGAAAGGTTACATCACCTACGACCAGCTTAATCAGGTATTGCCGCCTGATCAGGTCAGCTCGGAACAGATCGAAGACGTTATGTCGATGCTGTCCGAGATGGGCATCAACATCATCGAAGATGAAGAGGCCGAGGAAGAGGAGAACAAAGGTTCGACCGAACTGGTCACGACCGAAGGCCCACGCGAAGTTGCGCTGGCTGGTGCCGCTACCGAAAAGCTGGATCGTACTGATGACCCCGTACGCATGTATCTGCGCGAGATGGGATCGGTCGAACTGCTTAGCCGCGAGGGCGAGATTGCCATTGCCAAACGGATCGAGGCTGGTCGGAATACTATGATCGCCGGCCTGTGCGAAAGCCCGCTGACCTTTCAGGCGATCACGATCTGGCACGACGAATTATTGAGCGAAGACATTCTGTTGCGTGACGTTATTGATCTTGAAACAACGTTCGGCAACCAGTTGGATGAAGATGGCGACGTACAGGAGCCGGTCGTTGACACATCGTCGGTTCAGGCAGCCAAACCCGCCAAGGATGAAGGCCCAGAGCTGGATGCCGATGGCAACCCGATTGCCAACGACGACGACGATGACGAAGACGATCAGGCCAATATGTCGCTTGCTGCGATGGAAGCAGCGCTTAAGGATCAGGTTCTGACTACGCTAGAGCGGATTTCCAGCGACTTTGCGATGCTCTCCGAAATGCAGGATAGCCGAATTTCGGCCACTCTGAATGAAGACGGATCGTTCAGCGAAAAAGACGAAGAGACCTATCAGAAGCTACGCGCGGAAATTGTTGAGCTGGTGAATGGTCTACACCTGCACAACAACCGTATCGAAGCGCTGATCGACCAGCTTTATGGCATCAACCGCCGGGTCATGTCGCTGGACAGCTCGATGGTGAAACTGGCCGACCAGGCCCGTATCAACCGTCGTGAATTCATCGACGCCTATCGCGGGCGTGAACTGGATCCGAACTGGCTGGCCGAGATGGCCGAAAAGCCTGGCCGGGGTTGGCAGATGTTCATTGAACGCTCGACCGCTAAAGTCGAGGAACTGCGCAACGACATGGCTCAGGTCGGTCAGTATGTCGGTCTAGATATCCCTGAATTCCGCCGCATCGTGCAGCAGGTTCAGAAAGGCGAGAAAGAGGCGCGGCAGGCCAAGAAAGAAATGGTTGAAGCCAACTTGCGTCTGGTAATCTCGATTGCCAAAAAGTACACGAACCGCGGCCTGCAATTCCTTGATCTTATTCAGGAAGGCAACATCGGCCTTATGAAAGCGGTGGATAAGTTCGAATACCGCCGTGGTTATAAGTTCTCGACCTATGCGACCTGGTGGATCCGTCAGGCGATCACGCGGTCCATCGCGGATCAGGCGCGCACCATCCGTATTCCGGTACATATGATCGAGACGATCAACAAACTGGTTCGGACCGGTCGCCAGATGCTGCACGAGATCGGTCGCGAGCCGACTCCGGAAGAACTGGCAGAAAAGCTGCAAATGCCGCTCGAGAAAGTTCGAAAGGTGATGAAAATCGCCAAGGAGCCGATCAGCCTCGAAACGCCCATCGGCGACGAAGAAGACAGCCAGCTTGGCGATTTCATTGAGGACAAGAATGCCGTGCTGCCGCTCGACAGCGCGATTCAGGAGAACCTCAAGGAAACCACGACCCGGGTTCTGGCCTCACTCACGCCGCGCGAGGAACGGGTACTGCGGATGCGGTTTGGTATCGGCATGAACACTGACCACACACTGGAAGAGGTGGGTCAGCAGTTCAGTGTTACCCGCGAACGTATTCGCCAGATCGAGGCGAAAGCGCTGCGAAAGCTAAAGCATCCCAGCCGATCGCGGAAGCTTCGGTCCTTCCTGGATCAATAGGTCAAAGGCGCCCACGAGGCGCCTTTTTCATGCCGCGCCTCACATTGTCTGAACAACAAATCAAATTGGCGAAATATCGCATGTTGCGTTGCGCCGCTGTGCATACGTGCTCAATGTCCACTCATGGACAGGCCGGGGCGAGGCGGCAGCGCCGATGACCCCCGGCTACTTTCCTTTTTGTGTAAGCGGACGTGAAACCCGTTTACGGAACGCTGTCGGGGCCTGACCGGTCCAGCGTTTGAAGGCCGTCGAGAACGCAGCCTGATCTGAATAGCCCAAAGAATACGAGATTTCAGCTAGATTCATGCCGTTCTTGATAAAGGTTTGCGCAAGATCACAGCGCAGATCTTCGACAATCTCGCGGTAGGAAGTGCCTTCATCCGCCAGACGACGGGCAAGTGTGCGCGGGCTGAGCCCAAGTCGAAAGGCGGCTTCATCTGCCTGAATTATCCCTCCGGGCATTGACCCGGTGATTAACCCTTCGATCTGTGCACGGGTTTTTTGTTCTGGCTTACGTCCTTCCGCCAGCAGACGCTCGCCATATTCCAGCAGATGCGCCCGCAGACTGGGATCATAGGTAGGGATCGGTGTTTCGAGTGAGGGTAGTGATAAAATAACCTCCAACCGTTCAGCCTCAAACTTTACTGGAAAGCCTCCGATCTTTTGAAAGGTGTCCGCATGTCGCCCCACACTGTGCTGAAATCGCATTTCGATAGGATACAGTTTCACCTGCGTCAGAGCCCGCATTCGAGCAATGCTTGCGAATAACAAAAACTCGGTTCGACGATGATATCGCGAAAAACTTGGGTCCTTCCAATCAGCCTCCAATGAGGCGGAGTTGCCGGAAACACGCAGACTGAACGCCAGTGCGGGGTCGATGATACCATGAAACCGCGTTGTGTTTTCCAACACCTGTTTCAGATCCCGCGAGTATTTACTGATATATGCCGTCACACTGGAGGAAGAATTGAACTCTAACCCCGCGCCTGCACCGAATGTGATGTCGCCGAGCGCATCACAGGCATGGCGAACAAACATGGCCTCTTTGCGGGCGCTACATAGTGTGGCAGGTGCTTCAACATCCATCCGGGTCAATGCGCTGTTTTTCAGAACCTGATCGACAACCGATAAACTCGCGCGTTGTTCGAGGGCGCGCATCAGCAATTGAATGCGTGAAATATCAACGTCCATAACCTGGTCCGAAACTCATCCTGATAATCTGATCACGATAGCGGAAAGGCGCTGTATTTTGCCAGCCTCTGTTAACGACACTTGTGACGTGTCGGATATTCGAAAGGATTTGGCTGAAATTGCCAAGAATACCGCGGGAGTGACACCTAAATATCCATCGTTGCCGGGTCAGCACCTTTTGGGGATAAGGTCGAGCCCAAGCCGACGGTCCACCAAGCCGTTTCAATGGGTTCCCCGGCACGGCTCTCCTTAGTGGTCGGTCATGTCGCATTGCCGCGAGATTTATGCTGTGCCAGTATCTTCTTGAATTGATGGTGGTATTTGGATTTACAGTGCCTGACTTGCCAGACATTGAAACTGATTTGATTGTCTTTGACGGTGAATGCGTTTTGTGTTCGCGGTTTTTACAGTTCATGTTGCGCCATGATCGGGGCCAAAGGTTCAGATTTGCGACCGCCCAGTCGGATTTGGGGAGGCGACTCTATTCACGGCTGAATCTCCCGACCAAGGATTTTGAGACCAATCTGGTCATCGTCGATGGTAAAGTTCACCAGAAGCTTGATGCTTTTGCCGCCGCGATGCGCGCGTTACCGGGAGCTTGGTTCTTGCTGTCCTTGTGCCGATATCTGCCAGTGTTTGTTAAGGATCGGCTATATCACTCGGTTGCCCGTAATCGATATGCGTTGTTTGGTCGTTACAAACATTGTTTAGTTCCCGATGCTTGCCTTCGGTCTCGGTTCGCTTCAGATGGCTTCTGAGCACGACCCGTTCCTGCAAGCTCTGGGCGTGGATGAAAAGCTGCCGGAGGCAATTCAAAAACTGCACTCGGCTGAGGGGCAATATTCGGGTAGATGCAGCATAATTCGAGGTCGGGGGCGGTTGGTCGCCCTGGCTTTGCGCATCGGAGGATTCCCGCCAGGAGGGGACGACCTTAAGATCACTCTCACCATACGGCGAACAAAAGGGCATTGGATTTGGAAGCGGGACTTTTCCGGGCATGAGACATGTTCACGCATTAGTTTTGACCGGAGATACAATTGCGTCCACGAAAGGATCGGGGGGCTCGCAATTCGGTCACAGCCTGTGCGAAGCGAGGCAGGGCTGTCGATTCAAATCCGTCGGCTCGCCCTGTTTGGAATACCTTGTCCAAAGTTTCTGCTACCGCAGTCAGCCTCGACGGAAACCCAAGATTCAATGGACCGCTTTTGTTTTGACATCTCTGCCTATGTGCCCGGCCTGGGTTTGCTGATCCGATATAGCGGGTGGCTTGAGCCGGATCGGAGCTAATTGAGGTCAGTTTGAATTGATTGTGATCTCTACTGTTTGGAGTGGTGAGGCGCACTAGGTATATTTCAGGTGGAAACAGGAAGATGACGAGGATGAAACAGATATTATCAGTTACGTTGGGCGCACTTATGTTGCTCGGTTCTCCGGCAATGACCAGCGCGGCACCAAACGGATATCAAACCGAAGCGATTAGCAATACGGAATTCGAAGTCATCCCAAGGGCGCGCAGAGATGTCGATGGATATTGGTGTGCTGCGGCGGATTTCGCACGACGGTCTTTAGGTGCGGGGTGGCAACAGCGTATTTATGTCCTGCGCGGCTACGGGCCAAGCGTGACGACCGGCCGAAAGACGGCGGTGCAGTTTTCGCTCAAGCCACCTGCAAATGTAGACCAGCAAGGCAGTATATCGGCTGGCTTCAAAGCCGGCGACAGTATGTCTGTGCAAGGTGCAAATGGCCGGTGCAGTCGTCGCATTAACTTTAGGTGATCTGCGGTGCAGACCGAATTCTCGATCTCAACGCAGGGTGCGGGGCTCTATGAGTTCACCGCCCCTGTGCGCGATTGGCTGAGGCCGGTATCAGATGGCCTGCTGACCCTCTTCGTGCGGCACACCTCTTGTTCTTTGCTGATTCAGGAAAACGCTGATCCCGAAGTGCAGACCGATTTACAGGCCTTTTATGACCGGCTTGTGCCGCCTTCCGACCATCCTTCGATGGCTTATCTGCGCCATACATATGAGGGGCCGGATGACATGCCAGCTCATATCAAGGCTGCGATGATGCCGGTTTCGTTGTCGATCCCGGTGAGGAGTGGGGAGCCTGTGCTGGGCACATGGCAGGGTATTTACGTGTTTGAACATCGCAATGCACCGCATATGAGAAAGGTCGCTGCGCACTTCGCGTGACGCTTTATATTGGGGTGAAAAATTCCGACTACCCAAACTCTAGCGGCTGCCCTATAGTTGTGGATAAGTAAGCCGCAGCGCTTACAAAAGAGGCCGAACTAGGGACGAGGAGACGGCGGATGCGCTGCCCGTTTTGCGGAAATATCGATACTCAGGTCAAAGATTCACGCCCGGCAGAGGATCACGTCGCGATCCGCCGACGCCGGTTTTGTCCGGCCTGCGGCGGACGGTTTACGACTTATGAACGTGTGCAGTTGCGCGATCTGGTTGTGATCAAAACCAATGGAAAACGAGAAGATTTCGACCGCGACAAACTTGAGCGTTCAATCCGCATATCGATGCAGAAGCGGCCGATTGATCCGGAGCGGATCGACCAGATGATTTCGGGTATCGTTCGCCGATTGGAAAGCATGGGTGAAACCGATATCCCATCGAACAAAATCGGTGAGATTGTCATGGAAGCGCTGGCCCGGATTGATACGGTCGCATATGTTCGTTTTGCGAGTGTGTACAAGAATTTCCAGGCGGCCGACGATTTCGAGGAGTTTGTCCACGAGTTGCGCCCGCCGCAACCTTCGACGGACGAGTGAACGAAGCAGATAAGCGATTTATGGCGCTTGCCTTGTCTTTGGGGCGGCGCGGCCAGGGCACGTGTTGGCCGAACCCGTCCGTCGGGTGCGTGATCGTGCGCGATGGGCGTATTGTCGGACGCGGCTGGACGCAGCCCGGAGGCCGCCCGCATGCCGAACCCATCGCACTTGCCCAAGCAGGCGAGGCGGCACAAGGTGCGACAGCATATGTCTCTCTTGAACCCTGCTCACATCACGGAAAAACGCCACCCTGTGCCGAAGCATTGATCGAGGCTGGAATTGTACGTGTTGTCTCGGCAATCGAAGACAGTGACCCGCGTGTGGCGGGACAAGGGTTCGCCTTGCTGCGTGAAGCTGGGATTGATGTCGTTACCGGGATTCTTGCCGAACAGGCGGCACGGGATCACGCAGGCTTCTTTCTGAAAACCGAGCAAGGTCGACCGTTTGTAACACTGAAACTGGCCAGCAGCTTTGATGGTCGGATTGCCACGGAAACCGGGCACAGCCAGTGGATCACCGGCCCCAATGCACGCCGTGCAGTGCACGCCATGCGAGCCCGCCATGATGCGGTCATGGTCGGCGCGGGAACGGCGCGGGCTGATGATCCGTCGCTGACGGTTCGCGATTTAGGCGTAGAACGCCAGCCGGTCCGCGTGGTGGTGTCTCGGCATCTGGACTTGCCTTTGATGGGGCATCTCGCGCGAACCGCGTCCAAAATTCCGGTCTGGCTTTGCCATGGTCCTCATCCGGATCCTGATCGCGCCCGCGCCTGGGAGGGGCTTGGTGCGCGACTGATCCCATGCGCATTGGACGATCATCACGTTGAAGCCGCTGATCTGCTGCACCAGCTCGGGCAAGCGGGGCTGACGCGCGTCTTTTGTGAAGGCGGATCAGCTTTGGCTGCGTCCTTGCTAGAAAGTGATCTGGTCGATGAGCTGGTTGGTTTCACCGCCGGGCTTACGATCGGAGCCGAAGGTCTTTCGGCGATCGGAGCCTTAGGGTTGGATACTTTGGAAACCGCACCCCGGTTCGATCTGATCGAAACGCAGGTTGTTGGCGGTGATATCCTGCACCGTTGGTCGCGCGTCACGCATTAGGCCTTAGCGCCACCAACGCGCATGCGTTGCCATCATTCCTTGTAGTTTGGACAGAAGGCGGTTCATAGGTCCTTTCGCCGTTGGTGCGCCGTGCGCAAGCCGCTCAACCGCGATCTCGACTGGGCAAGCCTGTCCAGTCACGGGATCAAAGTATCGCGGGTAGTCGATCAGGGTTGCGTGTACCAAGCCCATCAATGAAGGCTGCGCGCCGCGACGAGCAGGCACAGCCCCCAAATCTGTCGTCAACCCCCACCCAGCATAGAATGGCGCGCCTAGCGTCGTGACCTTGACGCCGCGCAGCAAAGCTTCGAACCCCAGCAGAGAGGTCATAGTCCAAACCTCGTCTACCTGAGTCATCAGGGTGGCGGGGTCGGTGCGCTTGACCACAATGTCAGCCAAATCTGATTCGATTTTGCCCTCTCGCAATCCGGCTTCGACATCCGGGTGAGGTTTGTAAATCAGAACAGCATCAGGATTGGCCTTGCGCGTTACACACAGCAGATCGAGGTTGTTGCGAATATTGCTTGTACCCAGTCTGATCGAGGCGTCATCTTCTACCTGCCCCGGCACCAGAATGCGATGGCCTTTTGGCAGGTCCGGGGCAGGATGACCGACGTTGTACTTGCTCAGGCCGTCAGAGAGCAACCGGGCTATCAGCCGTTCTGATCGAAGCCTCTGGTCCGGTCGCAGCGTCTCTCGCGCGGTGATCCATTCCTCTAGCCGGCTGGGGTGGGTCGGGTCGTAGTAAATACCGATATCATCGGTCACAAGCGAAAGCGGTGGCACCAATTCCGCACCCAATCCACGCGAGCGTAGAAAGCCATCCTCGACGCGTGTTGCGCTCAAAGTATCACGCGCTTGGCTCGCCCAGGCCATATGGGGATGTGCGGTATCTTTTGGCTGCTCGGATGTAAAACGCAGCTTACCGTGTTGACCGAAAATGCGCTGCAGGCGCCGCCGCTTCCACACCCGCATACCCGATGCAGTCCAACCTTTGTGATCCTGTCTCCAAGCGCGGGTCTGCGCCTCGAGTGTATCGATCACGGTTTCCAATTCGCACAAGCAGTCTTGATAGGGGTCGTACCAGCGCGGATACAGGATCATTGTTGCTGCAAAAAGCTGCGCCCGCGTGAGGTTGCGTTGTCGACGGGGGAGGGGGACGTCGTCCTGTGTCAGCCCCCACCCTGAGTAAAACGGTTGCCCGAACACTCGGGGTTTATGTCCCGCCAGAATGGCTTCAAATCCCATATGTGACGACAGTGTATAAACACCGATAGCGCCTTCCAACAGTGACCAAGGGCTTATGGGGTGGTCCAGAATGGACACGCGGTCATTCAGATCTTGATCAGAAAAATATCCTTTTCGATGACCTGCGGTCGTTTCGGGATGGCTTTTGATGATGACGCGCGCGCCTGGGTTTTCCTCTTGTGCGATGACCAGCATCTCGCGGAACCGCGCATAGTCGCCGTGGCTCGCAGTAACTGCTGCATCTCCCTGGATTTGATCAATTACCAGAACGTAGCCGGGTTCAGGGGGTGGTTGATCAAGATCGTAGGCTGAGTATTTGCTGAGGTGCAATTCGCGTAGCCGCGCAATCGCGCCCCGCGCGCGATCCAGCAGGGCAGTCTCATCCAGCGGATGTGTCGTAAGCAGGGTTTCCAAATCGGATGGCGTAGTAGGATCAAAATGTAGACCTGCACGGTCAAGCAGCAATCCCAGCGGGGCCTCGCCGCTGCGTCCGGGTTGCAGAGATCTCAGGAACGCATCTTCGATCCGTAAGATGGGCACATCGCGTTTCCGCGCTATGGTCAAGCCGCGATGAGCAGTTGGGCTGTTGCCCCAGACCCCAACAAGATCTTCGTGTTGGGGCAGACCAAGCCGAATTTCATACCCGGACAAAGACAGGATCCGGCGCACACGCCGTTGTGTCAGGAAACCACCGTTGTAAACAAATAGCCGGGAGCGTTCGCCCCCGGCCATGCTCTCCGGTTCAGGAAACATCCACTAGTTTCCCGTAAGTGTCGCTACATTCGCAAATGGTGTCAGACCTCCGGCGATCAACGAGATTGATTTGCTCCACTGTGCATATGGGGCTTCGGTGACATAGATCGTGTCATCGTCGCGGATGACAAAATCACGTGCAACAAACAAGCCGTTGGGTGCGGTCAGGTTCAACAGGTAGATCATGCGTTGATCACCCGTCAGCTCAGGGCGCCCCATAACGCTACGTGCAATGTCCTGCCGTTCGTCGCGCAGAATGAATATCCCGGTCGGATCTGACGACAGCGATTGAAGGCCCCCAACTTGTGCCAGAGCTTCGAGAGCCGATAAATCCTGACTTTCGAACGCCACGCGGGACTGCCCAGTCGAACCCAGTGCAATATACGAGCGGCTATCCTGTTCAACCAGAATGCGATCACCGCCGCGCAGGGCGATGTCGGTTTCCGGATTTCGGAAAAGATCGTTGTACCAGATCGTTCCCTTTTGATTTCCGCGGATCACGGTAACCAAAGCTATATCCGATGCAACTGCGACGCCTCCCGCTTGTGCGAGCATGGTCGACAAGGTTCCCGTCGGGCGCTCGATCGGGTAAATACCCGGTGCACCGATGGTCCCGGTCAAGGAAACAGTCGACCCATTGCCCGGCGTGCGCGTAACCTGAACCTGTGGGTCCGGCGTTTGCTCCTCCAGTTTGCTGGAAATCAGGGTGCGCAATTGCTCGGGAGTATTGCCCGCCGCACGCAGCCGACCAGCGTAGGGAACAAAAATATATCCGTCATTGTCGACCTGAACCTGATCCAGATTTGTCGCACCACCAGCTTCTGAAGTCAGCAACCCGTCGTCGACATTCTCCCAGATGCTAAGATTTAGAACATCGCCGGGACGCACAGTATCAGACGCAATGCTTTGGGCGCTGCGAAAAGATTGTGAGAACCCGTAGTGCGGAACCGCAGAGGCGGCACGTGCCACGCGGTCGTCGACTTCGACAACAAATGCGTTGCCGCCATTTTCGACAGAACCGGCAAGGATTTCTGTTTTGTTAGGTCCGGATTTCGGAAGCTGACACGCTGCCAGCAAACCAAGGACCACCACAAAGGAAGCCCCCCGTATCCATCGGATAGGAAAACGCTGCACTGCCGATTTACCTCAGTCGTCTTTGTTTTGGGCAGGTTACCCGTTTCATTGCCAAACATCCAGCAACGGGTTGATTCAAGTTACTTAACAAGATGCAACTGTGGCGTTGCGGCCTCGTTGTCTTGCAGTGCCGACTGATATGGACCCTGTTTCATAAGCATCATATCTGCGGCACGGCGCAATAATTGTCGACGTCCTTTTCGGGAATAGAAGCCACCCGGAATCTGACTGGTATTGAGAAGAAATTGTCGATAGTCCCGGTAGGCTTTGCTGTCCGGAGCATTGGGGTCAGCAAAAAAAGCCTCGATTGGCTGCCGGGAAACAAACTGTGGCTTGTCATATACCGACCGTCCGAAACTGCGCAGGGGAATGCCGCGCCACAGGGCTTGTTGGCCTGCAGTTGAATTCACGGTTACTGCTGATCTCGCTTCATCGAGAAGTTTTGCCAACTTACCACCCGGCACATAGTGAATTCGATCAGTGATATCGAGTTTTTCGGCCATGCGCTGGGCCATGTGCCGAAGTGGTTCACGATGGTTTTCCAGCGGATGCTCTTTGATGACGAGGTGGTGATGCGCAGGGGCACCCTTGGCAAAACCGTCAATCACCTGGCTGAGAAACTCACTCATGCAGGAATAATCCGAATGGGATTGCACCGAGCTGTCATGACCCAGTTGCAACAGGACAAGGTGATAGGGAAAGCCCCCCCGCCTGACCCGAGTTGTCGCCCATTTTCGTTGTAATCTGTGGAATGGCATCAGTGCCAGGCGCTTAAAATACAACTGAAACTCTTTGGTGACTGGTAGCTCGCGGTGAGGCTGGAAATTTCGATAGCGCCGGTTCATGAGCATCACGAACCAATGGTAAAGCGCGCCGTAGAAAATGTGCTGGCGCATATCCCCCCAATGCGAGGGCGGCGGAGGGGTTTGACCCTCAGACTGCGCCAATGCCGTCTGCATCTCTTCCACATCAAGCTCCATCAAACGTGAGTTTCCGTTCGAGCCATTGCGCTCATACGTCACCCACCAGGGGCGCAGATATCCCTCTTCGAAAACATGGATAGTAATGCCGCGTGATTTCGCAATCCGAACCGCATTTGCATGGATAGGCCGGGTATCACCATAGAGTACAATATCAGTGACACCATTGAGTGTAACTATGTCGGTGAATGTAGCTGGCCAATCGTCGGGATTCCCCAGATAGGGAATAAAGCTGGTCGTGTCGCTCCAAAACGCCTGATCGCCCGCGTTGAACCCAACACGGATGACTTTGGCTCCGGCTGCGCGCAGCATACCACCTAGTGCATTGAAGAATGGACCATGGGGACCTTGCAGGAACAGGAACACACGCCGGTCAGGGCAGGTGGTTGAAGATGCCATATAGTCTGCTCGCAAGGAATATTCGTGGAACGTTTGGATGAAATTATGCCTCTTTGTTGGATTCTGGGCAAGGCAGGGCTTGTCCGTCGGGCTGGGTGCCTTTACCTCGATTATTGAAATTAGGCTCTTGGGGTTGATGAAATGTTTACAGGGATCGTCACCGATATTGGCACTGTTGCCGAACTTGACCAGCAGGGTGATCTACGGGCAAGGATCAGGACCAGCTATGACACAGCAGGGATCGATATGGGTGCTTCGATCGCAAGCGATGGTGTGTGTCTGACCGTTATCGCGCTGGGGGACGACTGGTACGATGTTCAGATCAGCGCCGAAACGGTTTCGAAGACCAATTTGGATCACTGGCAGGTCGGCACGCAGGTAAATCTGGAGCGCGCCTTGAAAGTCGGGGATGAACTGGGGGGGCATATCGTCTCGGGCCATGTTGATGGCGTAGCCGAAGTGATTGCGGTAGCTGACGAGGGCGATAGCACGCGTGTGACTTTGCGCGCACCCGTTGATCTTGCTCGGTTTATCGCGCCAAAAGGATCGGTAGCGCTGAACGGCACGTCTTTGACGGTCAACGATGTTGAGGGATGTGACTTCGGTATCAACTTCATCCCGCATACCAAAGAGGTCACCACATGGGGTGATGTCGCGGTCGGTGACAAGGTGAATCTTGAGATCGATACTCTGGCCAGATACGTGGCCCGTCTGGCCGAGATGTCCTGAACCTCAGGTTCCCGGCCCGAACCGTGCCGTGAGCCTTTTGGCCAGCCACCAGAAGAAAAGGACCAACAGGATCGAAGCATATCCATCAATGGCGTAATGCCACGCAAGATGCACCGATCCCAACAGGATGACAAAGGTAAACACCGTCAGCCCCCAGCCCAGCCACCGCGAATAAGTGAACCCATACAACGCCAGGAGCGCGCTTGAAGCGACATGCATACTGGGCATCGCTGAGATACCTCGTGCGAGCCCCGAATTTTGAAAGCCATCCAGCAGCGTGCTTTGCACTTTCAGCGCCCAAACCGGGCTGATTTCATGTGATTGACGCAGCAATTCCATCTGCGGAACGAAATCTGTGCCCAGATTGAAGGGTTCATAGTAAACAGGACCGACGGATGCAAAGACCGTCGCGATCACGTTACCCCCGACAAACCAGCACAGCACAAAGGCGACCAGGAATACCGTGCTACGAATTGGATCACGGCGATCCAGGCAGGCCACGCAGACGGCGATATAAAGCATCGGAAACCAGATATGATAGGCCGCATTCAAAGCTGTTGTAATCACTGGCGACCCAAGGACGGGCCTTAGCAAAGTCCAGGGATCGACGCCGCCGTGTAGGAACCTGTCCCATTGCGCAAACTGTGTGTCCCAAAGAGAGGGACTCAACGAGTGAATTTCGTTCTTCAAAAATGTGTAGGTTACGATCAGAGCAACGATGCTGACGAAGCAGATCAAAACGTCGGGTGCTTTTTCGACGTCTGTCAGTTTGGTTCGCAGGTCTTGCAACATCCAATGAATTGGCTTTTTCGGTTTAACCACAAAAATCGCAACACCAAGCCTCCAGAGGATGAAATTTGCGAACATAAAGCAAAGCAGACGGAGCGATATTCCTAAAAGGATGGGGGTAGAGGAATCCCAAAATGACCGGCCCACATAGAGGCTGACGGCGATGGCGCATGCGATTTGCAGCGCAACCAGTGACAATAACAGCCTGTTACGCCAAAGGGAATTTATCAGAACTGCATTAGAAGCAGGGAGATAGGCGGTCTTGGACACTGGGCTCGATATCTCGACACACTAGGGAATTGTTGAGTTTTAGGTGCCTTTGATATCGGGCATTCCGAGGGCTTGATTGCGGCAATTTGTGGACAAAGCCTACATTTGCCCCTCAAAGGTTCAGAAAATGGCAACAATATCGGCGTATCGAAACAGGCATATATACACCCGCAGTGGCCAGTTTTTACGCCCGTCTTAGATTGAATTACTTGTTGCACATTCCAATGCCAAGGGCGGATCGCACAAACCGGAGCGCATACGGGCTGGTCATTGACGCGCACGTGGTCTATTTCGCCAGCAAACCTGCCATGCGAAAGGCTTACCCCATGAGCTTTGAAACCCCCGGACCGGTTGAGGCCCAGTTGCGCGAGGCGATTAGCCCGATTGAGGACATCATCGAAGAGGCCCGCAAAGGCCGGATGTACATTCTTGTCGATCACGAAGATCGCGAGAATGAGGGCGACCTCGTAATTGCTGCAGAATTTGCCGACGCGAATGCCATCAACTTCATGGCCACCCATGGGCGCGGGCTGATTTGTCTGCCCATGACAGCAGAACGGATTGATCATCTTGGGCTGCCGATGATGGCCGTTAACAATTCATCACGTCACGAGACGGCGTTCACCGTTTCGATTGAGGCGCGCGAGGGAGTTTCCACTGGTATTTCCGCCGCTGACCGCGCGCTGACCGTCGCGACCGCGATCAACGAGCAAAACACGATGGCACATATTGCGACACCGGGCCATGTGTTCCCGTTGCGTGCCAAGCGCGGTGGGGTACTTGTGCGCGCGGGTCATACCGAGGCGGCAGTGGATATCTCGCGTCTGGCCGGGTTGAAGCCAGCGGGAGTGATCTGTGAGATCATGAACCCCGACGGCACCATGGCGCGCCTGCCTGATTTGGTAGAGTTCGCCAAAGAGCATGACATGAAGATTGGGACAATCAGCGACCTTATCAGCTATCGCTCGCGTAATGATAATTTGGTCGTCGAAACCTCGCGTGAGACGGTGACCTCGGAATACGGTGGCGACTGGGAGATGCGGATTTTTACCGATCAGACCCATGGCATCGAACATGTTGTCATGATCAAGGGTGATATCACCACGCCCGAGCCGGTGCTGACTCGGACCCATGCTTTGCATGAAGCACCGGATATTCTGGGGCTCGGCCCGAAATCCTCGCGCGAGCTGCCTTGCGCGATGGAGAAGATCGCCGCAGAGGGGCGCGGCGTCGTTTGCCTTTTCCGCCAGCCCCGCAATTCTCTCTATGCTGCCGAAGATGAAGGTCCGCGGACTATCAAGCAAACCGGCCTGGGTGCGCAGATTCTATCCAAGATGGGTGTTCAGGAACTGGTGTTGCTGACTGATTCACCCGAAACTGTATATCTGGGGCTCGACGCCTTTGGGCTGTCCATTGTCGGAACCCGCTCGATCCTCAAGGAAGACTGAAAATGGCTGAACAAGACAAACATGGTATCCTGCCGACGCCGACATTCGATAAACCGGTGAAGTTGCTAATTGTGGCGGCTCCTTTCTATCGCGCGATTGCCGACAGCCTGATTGCAGGTGCCAAAGCCGAGATCGAGGCGGCTGGCGGTACCTGCGAGGTTGTCGAAGTTCCCGGCGCGTTGGAAATTCCGACTGCTATAGCCATGGCCGACCGTCAGTGCAATTTTGACGGCTATGTCGCGCTGGGCTGTGTCATTCGCGGCGAGACCACGCATTATGAAACAGTCTGCAACGACTCGAGCCGTGCTATCCAGCTGATGGGCCTGCAGGGCCTGTGCATCGGCAATGGCATTCTGACGGTCGAGAATGACGATCAGGCCGAAGTTCGCGCAAACCCTGAAAAGATGAATAAAGGCGGCGGAGCCGCCGCTGCGGCCTTGCATCTGATCGCGCTCAGCCGTAAGTGGGGCTCTTCCAAAAAGGGCGTGGGCTTTAAGCCGCCGTCCGAGTCCATCCTTGTGGCGGGCGACAGCAACGGATCCACAACCGCATGACCAAGACAGACGCGCCGAAACCGGCCAACCAGAAACGCCTAATGAAATCCGCCGCACGCCTCTATGCCGTGCAGGCGTTATTCCAGATGGAGCAATCGGGTCAGACGACTGAAGCAGTCGTAACCGAGTTTCTGGATCACCGTTTTGGCGCCGTCTATGAAGGCGAAGAAATGCTGGATGGCGATATCAGCGTCTTCCGCAAACTGGTGGATGACGCCGTGAACTATCAGGCGCCGATCGACCAAATGACGGATCGCGCGCTGGTGGCGAAATGGCCCATAGCTCGCATCGATCCGACCCTGCGCGCCCTGTTTCGAGCCGCCGGAGCGGAGCTGACCCAAAGCAACACACCGCCCAAAGTCGTCATCACTGAATTTGTCGACGTGGCCCGTGCATTCTTCCCCGAAGGTAAAGAACCCAAATTCGTCAACGCTGTGCTGGATCACATGGCGCGCGAAGCTCAGCCCGAGGCGTTCTGACGCCTTTACCCGGAACAGATTTGCGCTAGCCTGAAAGGCAGAGCGCAAGGAGGTTCACCATGCCCAAACTGGTCCGACTGTATATCACTCAAGTTGCGTGGGGCTTTGCCATCTCGGCTGTTTTTGTCGGGGTGCTTCTGGCGATGAACGTTGCCAACCTGCGCCACCTGATTACAGGGTCAGAGATCGGACTGATCGCATTGGTGATGATCTGGTTTATGAACGGGATCGTATTTGCAGGGGTTCAGTTCGCCTACAAGATCATGAGCATGGCAGAAAAACCCCAGGGGCCGCGCGGCGGATCAGCTGTTGTCCACAATTTCCGACCTGTAGTCGTCAAACAGGAAGTGCGATCAGATCATTGATCTGAAAAGGGAAAATGTGGCGGGACCACCAGTCAACCGTGGGGCTTTGATTCCCGAGGACCTGTGTATACAGGTGGGCGCCAGGTAATCAGGCCAGGACCTGAACAGAGCCAGCTCCCTCGGAATTGCTTAAGGCCACCGGAATGCTGCCGTGCACGAGAAGGGCAGAACCCGCCAAGCGCTTAAGTAGGGCGTGAAGCGGGTTCGCACAAGGGGTTATGCATCAACAGTTTCGTGCAGTGCTGTGCGCATCTTACCGAAATGTTCGTCCCAGCCGTTGTCCAGTGCAAGGATCAGGCCAAAGGCGTCAACCCCTTGTGGTAGCCCTTCGTGCAACAAGCCAAGGCGTGTACCGCCCGGGACCGGTTCCAAGGTCCATTTGACCACGCTCACGGCGTTACCCATCGGTTTGACGGTAAATGTGTATTCCAGATATTCCGGGCGGCGCGCCTCACGCACTTCACCCCAGATCAGAAGATCACCGCTGGTCGTCCCGAACATCTCAAGCTTTTTACCCGCTGCCAAAGGTTGTTCGGGTTTGTGGAACCATTCTGCCAGACGGTCAGGTTCGGTTAGGTAAGCCCAAACAGTTTCGGGCTCAGCCCGCAAGAATATGGTCTTTTGCAATACGGCATTGGTCACTTTTTTATTCCTTTCTATCGCTTCTTTTAAGTTCGAAAGGCGGTCGTCCCAGAACCGATCAAAATAGCTGAGCCAGTCCAGAACAGGGGCCATCCCCTTGGGTTCAAGCCGATTAATGCGTTCACGGCCCTTTGCTTCGACCGTAATCAGACCGCCATCTGACAGAACAGTCAGGTGTTTTTTGACCGCCGCCCGTGTCATGTTGAAGCGTTCGGTGAGTTGTGCGATCGTCATGTCCTTGGCCGCCAACATCTGCACAATGTCCCGACGGGTAGGGTCAGCAAGCGCCCGGAACGCGTTTTGAATCTTCGGGTCCATGGTACACTCCATATGATACCATTAGGTACCATATTAATGAGATACCAAATGGTATCATGTCAAGAGCTTGATTTTTGTTCACTAATTGTTCACATTTTAGGTATGACACTCGATCTACAACCTGGACAAAAACTCGCACGCGGTGTTTCGCGACATTTGTTAACCCATGGCTATGTTTCAATTGAGGAATTTGTACCGGCACGGGGTCTGCGCGTCGATGTGATGGGCTTGGGCCCAAAGGGCGAGCTGTGGGTGATAGAGTGCAAATCCAGTCGGGCTGACTATCAGTCAGACTCTAAGTGGCAGGGCTATCTGGAATGGTGTGATCGATTCTTTTGGGCGGTAGACACTGACTTTCCGACCGATTTGCTGCCTGAAGACACAGGGTTGATTATTGCAGACGCATATGATGCCGAGATCATCCGAATGAGCCCGGAAAGCAAAGTGGCCCCGGCGCGAAGAAAGAAGATGATCCAGAAATTTGCTGCAGACGCAGCCCGCAGGCTGCATACGCTGCGTGATCCGCGACTTTAACTGCTGACTGCCCGCGCTGCCTGAGCAGCGGCGCGGATTTCCTCGGCGATTTCTTCGGCCTCTTCCGGGTCAAAATCCATCGGAATCTCAATACCGGAACCTTCAATAAACAGACGCACCATACCCTGATCGGTGGGGCCGATCTGCAGGTTCGCTTCGATTTCACGTTCGGTGTTGATGCCCATTTGTGCCTCCGGGAATTCAGCCTTGGTGCTAGCGTGCAACGGGTTGAGAATCAAGCGGGCTATAGGGTCAGATAGGGAATGGATGACATCAACCTTAGGCCCTTTCGTCCAGATGACACCGCGTGGCTGGTGGAACGTCACGGTGCGCTGTATGCCCGCGATGAGGGGTTCGACGAGACTTTCGCCCCTCTGGTGGCGCGAATTCTTGAGGATTTTATTGCCAATAGTAACTCGGAACGCGAATGCGGTTGGATTGCCGAGCGCGCAGGTGAGCGACTTGGAAGTATATTCTGTGTCACGCAGGACGATCACACTGCCAAGCTGCGCTTGTTTTTGCTGGTGCCCGAAGCTCGCGGGCTGGGGCTTGGCAAGCGTCTTTTGACCACCTGCATGGGCTTTGCGCGCAGCGCGGGATATCGTGAAATGGCGCTTTGGACTCATGAAAGCCACGCTGCGGCCTGCGGGCTTTACCGCTCGTTTGGATGGCAGCTTACAGACAGCAAGCCGGTACATTCTTTTGGGGTCGATCTGGTGGAACAAAGCTGGCGAATTCGGCTTTAATCCCCTTGCAATCCTCGCACGCCTTCGCTAAATCGCCCCTCACGAGTGCCGCCTTAGCTCAGTTGGTTAGAGCGCTGGATTGTGGATCCAGAGGTCCCCTGTTCAAGCCAGGGAGGCGGTACCATTTCCCCGGACTTGCATCGATTGCCGAATAAGGTCTCGGGGGTGATCCGGCGCTTGCCATAAACCGCATTCTAGAGGTGTAGTTGAGACATGCCGGACGCTAAGTTTTCAGAAACCCGCACTGCCGCCCGCCTTTCTGTCGCCCCCATGATGGACTGGACGGATCGTCACTGTCGGTTTCTGCATCGCCTGCTGAGTTCGCGAACGCTGTTGTACACCGAAATGGTGACGGCACCCGCTTTAGTTCGGGGCGGGGCGTTGCATTTGCTTGAATACAGCCCCCAGGAACATCCAATCGCGCTTCAGTTGGGTGGGTCCGATCCAAGCGAGTTGGCACTGGCTGCTAAGTTGGGGGCCGAGGCTGGGTATGATGAGATCAATTTGAATTGTGGCTGCCCGTCCGACCGTGTGCAATCGGGCACGTTTGGCGCCGTATTGATGCGCGAACCTGAGCGTGTTGCGGAATGTGTTGCGGCAATGCGAGAGGTCGTGGAGGCTGAAGTCACTGTAAAGTGCCGGATCGGCGTTGATGAGCAAGACCCTCAAGAGGTGCTGCCCGTTTTCCTTGAGCAAATCAAAGCGGCGGGATGTGAACGTGTCACAATTCACGCTCGAAAGGCATGGCTGCAAGGGCTAAGCCCTAAGGAAAATAGGGATATCCCTCCGCTTGACTACGAACTGGTTCATCAGATGAAGGCAGATTTTCCCGACCTTCACATTTCGATCAACGGCGGAATTACATCGCTGGCACAGGCGCAGGAGCAACTGGACGCAGGGCTTGATGGCGTCATGATCGGGCGCGCGGCCTATCATCAGCCAACGGATATTCTGGCCGGAGCAGATCCGCTGATTTTTAGAATCGGCCAGATTGCAGATCCGATGGACGTGGTTCAAAAAATGTTGCCCTATGTCGAAGCCCATCTTGCCGGTGGTGGGCGATTGCACCAGATCACACGTCATATGCTGGGTCTGTTCGCAGGACGTCCGGGTGCGCGGGGGTGGCGACGGATGCTATCTGAGGGCGCAGTGCGCGAAAATGCAGGGCCTGAGGTGATCCTGCGGGCTCTGGATTCGATTGTGTCGAATGCATCGGTAGAGCAGGCGGTTTGACACGGCCCTTGGCTGATTTGGAGGGATGATGCCGGATACGATGTTGCTGGCCCAGATGCTGGGGCTATTGCTTGTAATTGGTGCCTTCGCAGGGGTTTTGGCCGGCTTGTTGGGCGTTGGGGGCGGTATCGTGCTTGTGCCTGCTTTCTTTTATGCGTTTCAAACACTTGGATATGGCGGCCCACAGTTGATGCAATTGTGTCTGGCAACTTCGCTGGCGACTATAATAGTGACCTCCGTCCGTTCGGTGCTGAGCCACAACAAAAAAGGTGCGGTTGATTGGGATATTTTGCGCAGTTGGGGTCCGGGCATTGCGGCTGGAGCGGTTATCGGCGTCCTAGTGGCTTCGGCGCTGAGAACAGAGTTGTTGCAGGCGCTATTCGGTATTCTTGGAATGGTCATCGGAGCCTATCTGGGATTGGGTAAATCCGAATGGAGGCTGGGGGACGCGATGCCCAAAGGTTTGCGCCGTGCCGCCTTGTCCCCCTCGGTCGGATTTCTATCGGTTTTAATGGGGATCGGCGGGGGCAGCTTTGGTGTCCCACTCATGAGCCTATACAACACTCCGATCCATCGCGCAGTTGCGACCGCCGCTGGATTTGGCGTGATCATCGCAGTGCCATCGGTGCTGGGCTTTCTGTTTCTTAACATCGCACCTGAGCATCGCCCGCCTCTGACCATTGGAGCGGTCAATCTTGTGGCTTTCAGTATCGTTGTGGCCATGACCATGATCACTGCGCCATGGGGCGTAAAGCTTGCTCATGCGATGGACCCGAAACCGCTTAGACGCGTATTCGCGGTGTTCCTTACGCTCGTGGCGTTGAATATGCTGCGCAAGGCACTGGGATGGTAGACGCCTTTTACAACCGCGGTTGGGTCAGGTTTTCTCATGATGCAGCACTCGCCCAGTGGGTGGCGCAGGTTCTGCCTGCGGCCCGCAAGGCGATCGACGATCCGCTACATTCTATCTGGCATGATTGCGAGGGGACTTGGTTCATCGGTGTGGACGCGCTGGAAAACGACGCGCAGGGCAGGGTGGAAGGGTCGCCTGCGTTGTCCGGCACGGCAATAGAATTTGCGTATCGACAATTCGGGGTGATCGACCTGCATAAGGCGCAGGTATCGGTCATTTATCCTGGGTATCCTCAGCCCCGCCGGGGTGAAAGTGAAGCCGCCGCACGATATCGCGCCAATCGCGATGCTGCGCATGTGGATGGATTGAAGCCATCGGGACCAGACCGGCGACGGCACGTGGATGAACCGCATGCCTGGATATTGGGCATTCCGCTGACAGAAGCGTCATGTGATGCCTCACCCATGGTGGTTTGGGATGGTAGCCATAAAATACTTGGTGCAGCGTTCCGCAACGTGCTGAAAGATGTCTCTTCGGGCGAATTGGCCAACACTGATATCACGGATACCTATCAGGCTGCCCGACTGGAGGTGTTTCAAAACTGTCGGCGGATTGAACTGCCTGCACAGCCGGGTGAGGCCTATCTGTTGCATCGTCACTGTCTGCATGGTGTTGCCCCATGGGGCGCTGATGCGAATGCCGGGCCTGATGGACGGATGATCGCCTATTTCCGTCCCGAGTTGCCGGGCGGTGTGGCACAATGGCTGGAAACTCCGTAACCTCCTGCCATTATTTGGCTTTGGAGGATGATTTAGATGATTACAGTTCATACAAACTCTGATGGTGCGCTGATCGAAGTGGAGCTTTCAGGCGAGGTGACAAGCGCGGATTACGCCGCCACATTGGTGCCCGCAATCGAGGCGGCGCTTGAGGATAACGATTCGGTTCGCCTGCTGGCGATCGCAACGCCCGAGTTCAAAGGATACGACCTCGGCGCGGCATGGTCCGATACCAAGCTGGGGCTCAGTCATTGGCGTGGTTTTGATCGGATCGGGGTTGTCGCCGATCAAGGTTGGGTTCAGACAAGTATCCGATTGGCCGCCCCCATACTTCCGTGCCCTGTGCAGGTTTTTGGGATGGATGAAGTGGAAGAGGCGCGCCGCTGGATGCGTGAGTCTCTCGGGGCGATCCATGTGACCGATCTTGGTGGGTCGTGTGTTCAGATTAGTCTGATGGGCAAGCTTGATTCTGAAGAATACGGTCAGGCGCAATCCGACCTGGATGCAATGTTACGTGAACGCGACGGATTTCGTCTCCTGATCGATCTGCGCGAATTTGATGGCTGGCAAGGGCTTACTGCGATGGCGGCGCATTTTCGGTTGGCCGCTGGTCATATCGGTATGTTGGACCGTGCAGCGATTGTTGGCGATAAGAGCTGGCAAAAGATGGCGCAACGCATGGCCAGTCACGTATTGGGGACCCGGACACAGTATTTTCCTGCAGAAGAGTTCGAAAATGCGAAAACCTGGCTTGCGGCAGGGTAAGCTTGCTCAAGTAATAGCTATTAGAAACAATGCCTTGACCGGCGCCAAATTGATCTTTTCCAAGGTGACGTAACGGAATGCAGGCTATCGAGTACGTTTTTATTGACTGGCTGGTCAAAAAAATAAAGTGTGCACTTAATCTTTCCCATGTTGCGAGGGAAGGGTGAAAACTGTTTCGCGCCGCTGTGGGCTGCCACTCACTCGACCTTCGGTCTCCGGGCTCTTCTACCCCCTCAGAGTTCGGGTCTGAACCACAGCGGCGCGGCTATTTTATCGATCTGGCCCTAAGATGAAACTCCGCTCAGTTTTGAACCGAATTTTGATTTGGGAAAGGTCGGATCGACCTCGAGTCAGCAGTGTCCCAGATGAAGCGCGCAAAAACTTGAAACAAGCGGCAAATCGGGCTGAATTGGTCGAATTGTTCAGCGCAGAATTACGAGACCGAAATGTGCTCCAAGAATTGCCACCAACTCAGAACCCTAAACTCTGACATCTAGCTTTATGAATTGCCCAAACGTGCGGCACGCCCGCCACGACGCCTGGCCAGACGCGGTTTGCGTTCGGGAAGGTCTTGCATAATCTCGGCCCGTTCGCTGCTATTCATTTTGGACCAGCGCGAGATCTCGTCAATTGTACGATAGCAACCAGTGCAGATACGCTCGGTCGGGTGAACGACGCAGATCTGGATGCAAGGGCTTTCGACCTCGTTCCGTTTCCAAACCATATTCGTCATTGGCGATATCCGATCCGTCAAAGAAAGCGCAGTCTGTCAAGCGCCCCTTGCAGGATATAGCCGGCGGCGACGTGATCGATAACCTGTCCGCGACGTTTTCGTGTCGTATCCGCCTCCAACAGTGCTTTTTCTGCCGCAACCGTGCTAAGCCGTTCGTCCCAGAACCCGATGGGCAGCTCGGTTAAACGTGCCAGATTACGGGCAAATGCACGCGTGGACTGACATCTTGGTCCCTCGCTGCCGTCCATGTTGCGGGGCAGCCCCAAGACAATACCGCCAATCTCACGGTCGGTCACGATCTCGATCAAACGCGCGGAATCCAGCGTGAATTTCTTACGACGAACGGTTTCAAGCGGAGTCGCAACGCCACGCATTCGGTCGGACACCGCAACTCCAATGGTTTTCTCGCCCAGATCCAGACCCATGAGGGCCGACATCGGTGAAAGGGCGGCGGCGAATTCCTCGAAGGCATCGTGGATCATTGTGCGATACCAGCCTGAACTGATGCAGCGTCGATCATTTGCAACGCCTGATCGTTACCCGCGAAAACTGCAACAGCCTCGTCACGAATTTTTAACGCCTGCGCCGCTTCGCCCAATACGCCTAAGGCTGCGATCAGTCGCGCCCATTCCTCGGGCGATCCACCTTCGCTGGCCAGCCGTTCAGAAAGCCGATCCACCATTCCTCGTATCATGTCCTGACGTTCTTCGGGCGATAGCTCGGCGGCAGCGTCCATATCTTCCTGGCTGGGACCTGGTGCCGCTGGCGTTGCAGACAGATCCGGCGCGTTGAATACCCCTGCGCGAAACGCCAAATCGTCGATCTGGGCACGAATGGCGTCTGCCCAAGGCGCACCTGCAGGTGCGTCGCGCAATGTATCCACCCAAACCCGATAGGCCATATCTGGTCGTCCGGTCTGCGCCAGCATTTGTCCCCAATAATATCGCGCAGGACCCAATCTTGGATTTCGCTCGAGCGCGTATCGCAATGCCTCCTCCGCTTCGGGAGAGACATAACCACCAGCGGCCAGAATCATCATCTCGGCCTGATCGGAATAAGCTTGTGCCGGTGCGCTTTCACCCGACAGCTCGATTACTCGCGCCTGCGCCTCATAACCTGCTTTAAAGTTTCCGGCATTGGTCTCATGCTGCGCTAACAGAGTTTGCCCTTGCAGATCATCCGGTCGTACGGCCACTGTTTCGCGCAATCGATTCAGAAGGTTTTCGTAACTTTCGTCCAGTGGCGGTGCTTGCACCGGCGTTGCCAATTCCTCGGCTTCTGCCTGGCCAGGCCGGTTCTCGCGCAGTTCTTCTGCCATTTCCAACCGCGCCGAAAGTGGCATATCTGGAAATCCGGCCGCACCCAGTTGGCGATACATTGCCAGCGCTCCACCAATCAGTATGGCCGCCATGACGACGAAGGCCACGACAGTGACTGTTGGTGATGGTCCTGTACTTTCAGCCTCGCCGCGCATCTGCGCATCAGTCGCCAAGATTCGGCGAGCGATTTCCGTGCGCACGCGTTCGGCATCGGCTTTTGCGATAACCCCGCGCGCCAAGTCTCGATCAACGCTTGTCAGCTGCTCGCGATAGACGCGCAGGTCATAGGCGGCGGTAGGGCCCGAGTCGCGACGACCGCGCAGCATGGTGTAACCCAAAAAAACGGCGATGAGCAGTGCAATCAGGAAGATGAGAACCCAAAACGACATGGTCCCTCCAAAATGGTTGCCCTGACTTAGACCTGTCTGCGCATGGAAAAAAGGGACAAATGGCCGCTAGGGGCGGTCATGTCGCAATAGTGCATTATTGCGACGTTGTGCGGCAGGGCTAATATGTCAATGCACGGCATATCTGCGCCAATCATCGAAGACCGAACGGATTCGCTCATGAAACACTACTCAGCCTTTGCTGTGGCGCGCGAAGCGCTGCGCTACCATACCGGGTGGGAACGCGCCTGGCGTTCTCCTGAACCGAAAAAGCGCTATGACGCTATCATCGTCGGTGCAGGCGGGCATGGTCTGGCAACTGCTTACTATCTCGGGAAGAACTACGGCATTCAGAATGTTGCGGTGATCGAGAAGGGCTGGCTGGGCGGTGGCAACACGGGCCGGAACACGACCATTATCCGTTCGAACTATCTGCAGGACCCTTCGGCGGCGATCTATGAAAAGGCGCGCGGCTTGTACGAGGATCTTAGCCAGGAGTTGAACTACAACATCATGTTCAGCCCGCGCGGCGTGATAATGCTGGCGCAGACTCAGCACGAGATTCGCGGCTATCAGCGCACCGCGCATGCGAATGCGCTGCAGGGTGTTCAGACCGAGTGGATTGGACCCGAGCGCGTGAAAGAGCTGGTGCCGATCATCAATCTGGAAGGCCCGCGCTATCCGGTTCTGGGCGGGCTCTGGCAGGAGCGTGGCGGCACCGCGCGCCATGATGCCGTGGCGTGGGGCTATGCACGTGCATGTTCCGCAATGGGTATGGACATCATCCAGCAGTGCGAAGTTACCGGCGTGCGTCAGGAAAATGGCCGCGTTGTCGGTGTCGACACCACCAAGGGTGCCATCGATTGTGACAAGCTGGGAATCGTAGTTGCGGGCCATTCCGGTCAGCTGGCCGAGATGGCGGGATTTCGTCTGCCGCTCGAGGCCGTAGCCCTGCAAGCGCTGGTGTCCGAGCCAATCAAACCCTGCATGGATGTGGTCGTCATGGCCAACACGGTGCATGGTTATATGTCTCAGTCCGACAAGGGCGAGATGGTGATCGGTGGCGGTACAGATGCCTATAACAACTTCACCCAACGCGGTTCGTTCCACCACATTGAGGAAACCGTCCGCGCGCTGGTCGAGACCTTCCCGATGATCTCTCGCCTCAAGATGCTGCGCCAGTGGGGCGGTATCGTCGACATGACCGGCGATCGGTCTCCAATCCTGTCGAAGACGCCGTTACAGGGTTGCTTTATTAACGGTGGCTGGGGCACCGGAGGCTTCAAGGCGATCCCGGGATCCGGCTGGGGCATGGCACAGCTGATGGCGACCGGCCACTCATCGCTGACTGAAGCCTTCTCGCTCGACCGCTTCAAAGAGGGCCGCTTCATCGACGAAAGCGTCGCCGCCGGGGTTGCGCACTAGGGGTACAGCCCAAACGCGCCACTGATTAGATTTCTGGTCGGCCAAGTTGTCGACCAACCGCCAAAAGGATGAACATATGCTGATCCTAAATTGCCCCTATTGCGGCGTCGACGCCGAAGAAACTGAATTGGCTGCTGGTGGCGAGGCGCATCTGAAGCGCTTTGGCCCTGGTTCGTCTGATGACGAATTCCATGACTACCTGTTCATGCGTGAAAACCCCAAGGGTGTTCATTTCGAACGCTGGCGCCACGCCAACGGTTGCGGCAAGTGGTTCCACGCCGCCCGTTGCACCCAATCGCTCGAAGTGTTCGGGACCTATTCCGCCCAGACCACCGAGCCGCCAAAAGAAATCAAAGACGCCATCACCGCAAAACGTCCTGGATGGACGTGGAGAGAGTTCTCCTGATGCTTCATCTTTTCAAATATACTCCCGCCGGAGGCTCTGACGCCTCCACCCGCGAAAGGTCCGCACTATGAGCACCCGTCTCGCAAAACAAGGCCGGCTGATCGACCGGTCGAAACCGGTCAACTTTTCCTTCAATGGCACCTCGATGCAGGGTTACGAAGGCGACACGCTTGCCTCGGCTCTGCTGGCAAATGACAAGATGATGATGGGCCGGTCATTCAAGTATCACCGTCCGCGCGGCGTCGTTGCCAGCGGCGCGGAAGAGCCTAACGCTCTGGTCGGGTTGGGGCAGGGCAGCCGCTTCGAACCGAACCAGCGCGCGACCACGACCGAACTGTTCAATGGTCTGACCTCGGTGTCGCAGAACCACTGGCCGAACCTTGAGTTCGACATTGGTGCAATCAACACGCATCTGTCGCGGTTCTTGCCGGCCGGTTTCTATTACAAGATGTTCATCCACCCGAAGCCGTTCTGGAAACATGTGTATGAACCTTTCATACGTCAGTCGGCGGGATTGGGCAAAGCGCCGGATAAGGAAACCAAGGACGCGGACACCTACGAACACTTCTATGCTTTCACCGATGTTCTGGTGATTGGCGGTGGTATCGCAGGTCTGCAAGCGGCCAAAACGGCTGCGCAGTCGGGTGCCAAGGTGTTGCTGATCGAGCAGACCGCCCATTGGGGCGGTCGCGCCCCGGTTGATGGTGGAACTGTCGGCGGTGAGCCTGTGGATAAGTTCGTGGAACAATTAGTTTCCGAACTCGAAACAATGGACAATGTCACCATGCGCAACCGCTGCATGGGGGCAGGAGTCTATGACCATGGCTATGTGTTGGGATACGAACGCCTAACCGACCACAAGCCCGGCACCCAGGGGCCACGTCACCGTCTGTGGCGGATCCGCGCCAAACAGGTGCTTACGGCGACCGGGGCAATCGAAAGACCGCTTTCCTTCGCTGGGAATGACGTACCAGGTGTGATGCTGGCCGCAGCAATGCGCGACTATTTGGTAAACTGGGGTGTGGCACCGGGTGAGCGGGTCATCGTTGCGACGAACAATGACGATGCTTATCGGACGGCGATAATTCTGAAGCAGGCAGGTGTGGATGTACTGCGCGTGGTCGATGCGCGCGATACCGCAGGTCCGTTGGCAGAAGAGGCGCGACAGCTGGGCATCCGTGTTGATCCGGGCAAGGCGATTGCAAAGGTCAAAGGCGGCAAGCGCGTGAAAAAGGTCGAGCTTTGCAACCAGAACGGCATCGGCGGCGCGCGCGAAGAGGTTGATTGTGATGCGGTTGCAATGTCGGGCGGCTGGTCTCCGGTTGTTCACATGTGGTCGCATTGTGGTGGCAAGCTGATCTGGGATGAGGTCCAAGCCCATTTCCGTCCCGACCCGGCGCGTCCGCCCCTGGGTGCCAATGGTGAAGGGTTCGTCGTTGCAGCTGGGGCGTCGAACGGACCACTGGCATTGGCCGAGGTGCTGACTGATGCACATGCGGCAGGTAAAGCAGCCGCCAAAGCAGCGGGCTTCAAACCCAAGAACACCAAGACTCCTGTCGGTGAAACCACCGAAGAAGCTGCGATGGAAGCCGTCTGGCTCATGCCTGCCAACGCAGAGATTCAGCTGCGCATGAAGTCATGGCTGGACTTTCAGAATGACGTCAAAGTCTCTGATGTGCAGCTAGCAGCACGCGAAGGCTACGAGAGTGTTGAACACACCAAGCGATATACCACTCTGGGTATGGCGACGGATCAGGGTAAGCTTAGTAATATCAATGGCTTAGCAATTTTGGCTGATGCGCTTGAGTCCGAGATTCCGAAAGTGGGAACCACTACTTTCCGCCCGCCATACACGCCCATTTCGATGGGTGCGATTGGTGGCGAAGCGCGCGGTGACGTGTTCCAGCCGATCCGGCAGACGCCGATGCACAATTGGCACGACAAGAACGGTGCCGATTGGGAACCGGTCGGTCATTGGCGTCGGACGTATGCTTATGTGCGTCCCGGTGAGTCCGTGCATGACGCGGTGAATCGCGAGGTGAAGAACACCCGCGAAAATCTCGGTCTGCTGGATGCCTCAACGCTGGGCAAGCTGATCGTCAAAGGCCCCGACGCAGGTAAGTTCCTGGACATGATGTACACCAACATGATGTCTACGCTGAAGGTTGGCAAATGCCGCTACGGCCTGATGTGTTCGGAAAATGGTTTCCTGATCGACGATGGCGTTGTTGCACGGATCGACGAAGATACATGGCTGTGCCACACCACCACAGGTGGTGCGGAGCGTATCCATGGTCACATGGAAGAGTGGCTTCAGACCGAGTGGTGGGACTGGAAGGTCTACGTCGCGAACGTCACCGAGCAATATGCGCAGGTCGCCGTGGTAGGTCCGAACGCTCGCAAGGTGCTGGAAAAGCTGGGTGGCATGGATCTATCGAAAGAGGCGCTGCCGTTCATGGAATGGCGCGATGGCAAGATCGGCGCGTTCGACGCGCGGGCCTACCGCATCTCGTTCTCTGGCGAGCTGTCCTATGAGATCGCGGTTCCCGCCTCTCAGGGGCAGGCGTTCTGGGATGCTCTGATGGACGCAGGCAAGGAATTCGGCGTGATGCCTTACGGCACCGAATGTCTGCACATCCTGCGGGCCGAGAAGGGCTTTATCATGATCGGCGATGAGACCGACGGCACCGTGATCCCGCAGGATCTGGGGCTGCACTGGGCTCTGTCGAAGAAGAAAGAGGACTATCTCGGAAAACGTGCCCATTCGCGCAGCCATATGGCCGATCCAGAACGCTGGAAATTAGTCGGTCTTGAGACTGTGGATGGATCGGTTCTGCCGGACGGTGCCTATGCGGTGGGCGAGGGCGTGAATGCGAACGGTCAGCGCAACATGATCGGGCGCGTAACCTCGACCTACTACTCGGCTAATCTGGGCAAAGGCATCGCCATGGGCCTGATCAAACACGGCCCCGACCGGTTGGGCGAAGTCGTCGAGTTCCCGGGCACTGACGGCAAAACCTACAAGGCCAAGATCGTGGACCCGATCTTCTATGACAAGGACGGGGAGAAGCAGAATGTCTGAACCCATCAGCGCACTGAACCACGCCTCATATGATGGCATCGCCAAGATCGAGGAATGTGGCCTGCAGGGCATGATCACATTGCGCGGTGATCTGTCGGATAAGGTACTGGCTAAGTCTGTCAAAGACGCCACCGGGCAGAAAGTGCCCGGTCAGCGTGAAGCGTTTGTGAATGGCGACACCGGTGTTTGCTGGATGTCCACCGACGAATTGCTGGTGCTTGTGCCTTATGCCGAGGTCGAGGCCAAACTGGCCGCGATGACCAACGCGCTAAGCGGTACGCACGCGCTGGCGGTCAACGTCTCCGACGCGCGGGCCGTATTCCGCGTTTCGGGCGCGAACGCGCGCGAGGTATTGGGCAAGCTGGCTCCGGTTGAGCTGTCGGCCGAGGCATTCCAACCCGGCCAGATCCGCCGTTCGCGTTTGGCGCAGGTGGCAGGTGCCTTCTGGATGGACGACGCTGAGACTTTCCGCATCGTCTGCTTCCGCTCTGCGGCGGATTATGCGTTCAAATTGCTTAAGGTTGCGGCGCAGCCCGGCAGTGAGGTCGGGGTTTATTAAGCCCTGATCGCCTGATGATATGCGGGTGAGGGGGCATTGCCCCCTCGGCCTGCGGCCTCACTCCCAGGGTATTTCTGTTTAGATGAAGGCCGGATCTCTGGTTCGGGTCTCAGGGGTTAGTGCTGAACAGGAATGTCGGGAACTGAGTGAGTGCACGCTGGCCCGTGAGGGCAGACTCGCCGGTTTCGCCTGTGTGTGGGTCGTGGCATTGGCGATAGAAAGCCAGGTCTTCCGATAGTTTTTTCATGGCCGCGCTGCGGTTGTCTGCGCTCAGATAAGGTGCGTGCGTTGAGAGAAACAGCGCAGGGTTATCTTTTTCTAACCAAGGCAGCATAGAAGGCAGGACCGAAAATTCAGCGCCTTCGATATCCATTTTGACCAAAGAGACATCAGTCAGGTCGACGGATTCAGAAAATTGGTCCCAACCGATGGTAAGTGCGTCAGTGCCATGGCTTCCTTCGTGGAGCAATGATGACGTTGAATCGCCTGCCTCTCCGTGCGCTGAAGCCATTCGTGTCACTCCAAACCCATCTGACAAGGCGATGCTGAAGGCTGATACGTTTCGGATGTCGTTCAGCTCTAGGTTCCAGACCAAATGGCGGTAAGCTACTGGGTCAGGCTCAAAACACCACACATGGCGAGCGCGGCGCGCGGCATAGAGGACCGTGGGGCCGATCCATGCACCGATATCAAGATAGTCCTGTTCGGGCGACAGATATTGGTCCAGCACCGAAAATGTCTCGGGTTCCCACTCCCCGGCTGATGCCTTGCGCCAGAATTTCGAGTGGTAGGGGTCCAGACGAAAGCGCTCACCGTTCAGGTTGCCCGCATAGTATCCGCGGGCGCGATAGAACATTTTGCGCGCCTGTGTCAGCATCGCGGACCTCCGGGTTTTTGTGTCGCGGGCCTTGACCTGCGGCGGCTGTCAAAGCATTTAACCTTTGGAACCGCAACATTCATTTTCAACAGGGGGCCGACATGGCTTTTGAACTTCCTGATCTTCCTTATGCACATGACGCGCTGGCAGCCAAGGGTATGTCCGCGGAAACGCTGGAATATCACCACGACCTGCACCACAAGGCCTATGTCGACAACGGCAACAAGCTGATCGCCGGCACCGAGTGGGACGGCAAGTCGCTGGAAGAGATCATCGTTGGCACCTACGACGCAAACGCCGTCGCGCAGAACGGTATTTTCAACAACATCAGCCAGCTGTGGAATCACAACCAGTTCTGGGAGATGATGGGCCCAGGCGGCAATGCCATGCCCGGCGAGCTGGAGAAGGCTCTGACCGAAAGCTTCGGTTCGGTTGACGAATTCAAGTCGCAGTTCAGCGCTGCCGGTGCTGGTCAGTTCGGTTCGGGCTGGGCGTGGCTGGTCAAGAATTCCGACGGCTCGCTGGCTGTCACAAAGACCGAGAACGGCGTGAACCCGCTGTGCTTTGGTCAGACCGCACTGCTGGGTTGTGACGTATGGGAACATTCCTACTACATCGACTTCCGCAACAAGCGTCCGGCGTATCTGTCGAACTTCCTCGACAACCTGGTGAACTGGGAAAACGTCGCCTCGCGGATGTGATCGGTTGATCGGAGAGTGACCTTCTTAGAGGCCTGCTTGCGAAAGTGAGTAGGCCTTTTTTGTTTATTTATCCAGGACTGGCTAGAAGTCGGCAATTCTATTTAGTTTTAATGACCTCTTTGAGCCCGAAGCGGACTTTTTGGAAGTCTTGGCCCAGATTTGCCTCAGGGAAGTTGATGGAATTGAAAAAATTGCAATGTTGTGTTGGCCGTCTATGACCAATTGGCCGATTTTTTACGCTTTCTTAATGCTATAGTGCGTTGGCGTGTTTTCGGAGGTTAATTAATGCTCATCGTCCTAGGTCTGTACTTCGGCATAATTTGGTTGGTGTTTTCTAAACTTGAGTTTCTCCCGTGGAACGGGTTCTGGAAAACGGTGGCCTACGGTGGCGCAGCTGTAATTGCACTGGTCGTGATTGGAGCACTCAATCACACAACACCCACAGGGCCAGTTTCAGTTAAGGGAATTGAGACGAACATCGCACCCAACGTGTCCGGAACTGTCGTCGAGGTGGCTGTGGAAGCCAATCAATCGGTCAGTGAAGGTGATTTACTCTTCAAAATCGATCCTGAAGTATTTGCCACTGAAGTATCACGCCTTGAGGCTTCTCTTGAAACAGCGAAATCCTCGGCCGACCAGCTGCTGACCGATCTAGAAGCCGCAGAGGCTGAAATCGAGTCTTTGAATGCCCAGCTTCTCTTCGGACAACAGAGGCGTGACGACATTATCCAATTGGAAGAGCGTGGTGCCTCGACAACATTTCAACTTCAAGAAGCCGTTGCGACGATTGATCAACTGACCGCGAATATCCGAGCAGCTGAAGCGAGAAAGAAGGGGCTGGAGCGCCGAATTTCTGCTTCGATTGACGGAAGAGACGCCGCAGTTGTCGAAGCTGAAATGGCGCTGGAACAGGCCAAATGGAGCCTTGCTGAAACAGAGGTTCATTCACCCGGAAATGGAGTCGTCTCTGCCGTCACGCTAAGACCTGGAAACCGAGCCACTACATTCCAAGGCGCAATAACCTTTATTGATCCATTGGATTTTGTCATTATAGCTTCCCTCCCGCAATCCAGTCGTCAAAACGTTCAAATCGGAGACGAGATCAGGCTGGCGCTGCGAACACAGCCGGGCGTTGAGTTCTCTGGCGTGATTGTCGATATGCCGGTCGGGTCAGCCGAGGGGACACTTGATCTACGTGCAGGCCTTCCTTCAATTAGAGAACTAGCCGGTATTTCAAGCTACACTGTGCTGATCGAGTTGGCCCAAGATCCCGATTTTGAATCTCTACCCTTTGGAACATCAGGAACAGCATTGGTCATGACTGAAAAAGCAGGCGCAATTGGAATTCTCGCAGAAATCCTGTTCTGGGTAACTAAACAGCTGAACTATCTGTAAATTGTAGGCTTTCGTATACCTACATTTTTCTTGGTTTTATTAGGCAGCTTTGTCTGCAATGCAGACGTTGAATTTTCGCAAATATGGCTCCTAAAGTGCTGATCGGCTGTCTCCGCTAATTTCATGACCCTTTCGCCGCGAGTTAATTTGCCGGTAAATTCCCGCTCATAAATTCGAATTAATCTGAACGCGTATTGTACTACACCTCACAGTGCCTAGCTAAGACAGGCGGAGGGAGAGAACCGCCAAACAATTGAAAAACAAGGTTGTTGTGCGTGGATGTCTTCATTCGCGCGAAACTGAAACCATGGCCGCTGGGCGAGGGATCGGCACCTTAACCTTTGAAGGAGACCATTATGGCAGCACTTGAGCAGGGAACATGGGTCATCATCGCAGACGGGGAGAAGGCTCTGGTGATGGAAAATATCACCGACGCGCAAGATCCCAATCTGGTTGTCGTTTCAGTTGAGGAACAAGACACCGTAACAGCAAAGCCGACGGATCGGGCTGGGCGCAGGTCTGATATCGGCCCCAACCAGAAATCCGCCGTGGAAGAGGACACATGGAGGGCTCACGCCAAGTCCTTGTTCGTGCAGGATGTGGCAAATCTACTGAATCGTAAGGGCCTGAAGGGTGCATACAAACGCCTGGTGTTAGTGGCTAGTCCGCATGTTTTGGGCCTGTTGCGTCGCAGATTGCACAGCAAAGTGCTCGCTAAGGTGGTAGCAGAAGTTGATAAGACGCTGACCAACCATCCGATGCACAAGGTTGAACAGATACTCAGGACTCGATTGGCCAAACCTGCCTGAAGAGAGGTGATCTGCGGGCGGTTCACACCGCCCGATTACCGTCTTTTTAATTCAGCAATCGACGAAGTTCGGACATCGCTGCCTCAGGCGTGGTGACCCAGGTAATAAACTCTGCCAGTGAAGCGTCGGCAAAGCCTTGACCAATAAGTTGCTCCAGCAATGTATGCAGCGCGTCCCAGTAGCCATCTACATTCATCACCAGAATAGGTTTGTTATGCAGACCCAACTGCCGCCATGTCAGAGCTTCGAACAACTCGTCCAATGAACCAGGTCCGCCAGGCAAGACCACAACGGCATCGGCATTCATGATCATGACCTTCTTGCGTTCGTGCATCGTTTCGGTCACGACAAAGCGGGTTAGGTCAGTTTTACCAACTTCGCGTTGCAACAAGTGGACAGGGATCACTCCAAAAGTATCACCATCAGACGCCTGTGCCGCACGGGCTACTTCGCCCATCAGACCCACATCTCCGGCTCCATAGACTAGCCGCCAACCTTCTTTGGCCAGTATGGTCCCAAAGTTTTGGGCGGCGGCGGAGTAGGCGAGATTCACTCCATTGCGTGACCCGCAATACACACAGACCGATTTCTGAGACATGGGTTGGGCTCTCTGCTCTTGTGTTAGGGGTTTTGACCCGTGATAGCGGGATTGATAGGTTGGCTCAACCGCTCCTGGGAATGTGTGCCAAATTGGCCAAGTACCGGGCGGAGTGAAAGGATAAGAATGAACGCCAAATCGGGAAGCGGAGGTTCTGGTACCTTCATATGGGGTCTGGTCGCCGGGATCGTTGTGGTGCTCGTTGCGGGCGGATTATATCTGTCAGGTCTGTTCGACCGACCTCAGGAACTGGCCGAGCCAGAAGCAGTTGAAACATCCGAACCGAACGTAACAGCTAAGCAGGAAGCCGAGGAACCTGCAGATATCCAGCCGGATGAACAGACGACAGAAGCTAGCGAACCTGCGCCTGCTACGCCCGTCGAGAGCACCGAGCAAGCCGCTGTAATCGAAGAAGAGCAAGTGCAAGAGAGAGAAGAGCCGGAAACCCCGGTTCTGGCGGCGCCGGTGCTGGATCAGATTTTTGTCGAATCCGATGGAAACGGATTGTTGTCCGGTAGCGCCGAACCAGGGGCTGAGGTCAACGTTCTGCTCGACGGTGAAATTATTCATCGCTTTACTGTCGACGCAAGCGGCCAGTTCGCTGAATTCGTATCGATCCCATTTGCAGACGACGCTCGCGGGCTGGTTCTTGAAACCCGGAGTGGAGAAAGTACCAGCCGGTCAGATGACTATCTGATCGCGGCGCTGCCTGAACCGGTCCCTCCGGTCGAGTCAGAGCCTTCTGCCGATGAGCCGGTCAAAGAAGTTGCTGAGGCGCAGACCGTGGTCACCGAAACAAACGATCAGCAAGCAACCGACGAAGCCGAGACCGAAGAAAATGAACCCGAGGTTGCTGGCACCGTTTCGCCGCCCGCAGACCAGGCTGCGCCCGCGACTGAAACACAGTCCGAAACAGTTGACGTGCCTGATCAACAAGTCGCGATCCTGCGCTCGGGCGAAGAAGGTGTTGAACTCGTGCAACCGCCCACCGTGCTGGACACACCGCCGGAACAGATCGCATTGGACACGATCGGGTATTCAGACGTTGGCGATGTGGAGTTGACAGGGCGCGCTCAGGACGGATCTGCAGTGCGCCTGTATCTGGACAACAAGCTTGTTGCTGACCTTGAGCCTGCAACGGATGGACAGTGGCGTGGTGAGGTCGAGGGTATAGATCCCGGCGTTTACACCCTACGTGTGGATGAGGTTGCTCCAGATGGGACAGTTGTCAGTCGGCTAGAGACTCCGTTCAAACGCGAGCCCGTCGAGGCTCTGCGTGCAGCCGAAACAACCGAAGCGGGTGAAACCCCGGCGGGAACTCCTGCGATCCGCTCCGTCACGGTTCAAAAGGGCGATACACTTTGGGCGATTTCTCGGGATAGGTTCGGAGATGGTGTGTTGTACGTTAAGCTGTTTGAGGCCAACAAGGACTCGATCCGTGATCCTGACTTGATCTATCCAGGGCAGATTTTCACTATCCCTGAGTAAAAAAGACCACTGGCCCAACACCGGGCCAGGGCTATCTCTGACCGCAGTTAAGGTACGTGATGAGGCAACCATCCGCGATTCAATCCGAGCCGGACGAACAACGTTCAGGCTGGCGCACGATCCGCAAGGTAGCACCCTATCTTTGGCCTGAAGATGAGCCATGGGTCAAACGCCGTGTGGTTTGGGCGATGGCGATGCTGGTGCTGGCCAAGCTGATCGCTGTTTATACACCGATTCTGTATAAGGGCGCAGTGGATGGACTGGCGGGTGAGGGCGTGCCACCGATTGCGCTGGGTGCGATTGGTTTGACGGTTGCCTATGGGGTTGCCCGCATGATGACCGTCGGGTTCCAGCAATTGCGGGATGCGTTGTTTGCACCAGTTGGTCAACGGGCGTTGCGGGCGTTGGCGCTTGAGACGTTTCAGCATATTCACCAGCTTTCGATGCGTTATCACGTGACGCGGCGCACGGGTGGTCTCAGCCGAATTATCGAGCGCGGGGTGAAGGGCGTTGAATTCCTTTTGCGTTTTCTGCTCTTCTCGATTGGGCCACTGATCCTGGAACTGCTTCTGGTGTCGGTCATACTGCTGTGGCTGTTTGATGTCTGGTATCTGGTCGTAGTCGCGGTGACGATCGCGCTCTATATTTGGTTCACATTTGCGGTGACTGAATGGCGCGTGAAGTTGCGGCGCGAGATGAATGATCAGGATACCGAAGCCAATCAGCGCGCCATCGACAGCCTTCTAAACTTTGAAACGGTTAAATATTTCAATGCCGAGATGCGCGAAGCAGAACGCTATGATATCTCGATGAAAGGCTATGCCCAGGCTGCGCTGAAGACGGCTTATTCGCTGGCATTCCTGAATTTCGGCCAATCGTTCCTGATCACTTGTGGTCTGATTGGAGTGATGGTTCTGGCCGCCATAGGCGTGCAAAAAGGATCATTGACTGTGGGCGACTTCGTGATGGTCAACGCATACATGATCCAGATTACGGTTCCGCTGAACTTTCTGGGCACGGTTTACCGCGAGATCCGGCAGTCACTGGTGGATATGGGGCAGATGTTCGATCTGCTCGAACAACCGGCAGAAGTGACAGACAAACCTTGTGCGCCAAACCTCAAGGTAGATGGTGGAGAGGTCACGCTTGAAAACGTGCATTTCGGATATGAAGCGGATCGCGAAATCCTGAAGGGTGTGTCGCTGACGGTGCCTGCCGGGCAGACCGTGGCGATTGTCGGGGCGACAGGTTCAGGTAAATCCACCATTGGGCGGCTGCTGTTCCGGTTCTATGACGTCACAGGCGGCGCATTGAAGATCGATGGGCAGGACGTGCGCGATGTCAGCCAATCGAGTCTGCATGCCTCGATCGGGGTGGTTCCGCAGGATACGGTCCTGTTCAATGATACGATCCGATATAACATCGCCTATGGGCGCGAAGGGGCGACCCAGCAGGATGTTGAGGCCGCCGCTAAAGCCGCTCAGATTCACGATTTCATCGTCAGTCTGCCTGAAGGGTATGACACCAAGGTCGGCGAACGTGGCTTGAAATTATCAGGTGGTGAAAAACAACGCGTTGGTATCGCCAGAACGCTTCTGAAAAACCCGCCGATCTTGTTGCTCGACGAGGCGACCTCGGCCTTGGATACGGAAACCGAGCAAGACATCAAGGACGCTCTAGCACGTGCAGGTGAGGGCCGGACTGTGATCACTATCGCTCATCGTCTTAGCACAATTGCCGAAGCAGACCGGATTGTTGTGCTTGAGCGAGGTGAGATCATCGAGCAGGGCACGCATGATGAGTTGCTGGGGCATGAGGGGCGATATGCCCAGCTGTGGAGCCGTCAGCAATCCGACAGCCAAGCGGCCTGAGCTCAACGGCCCTTACAACTGATGATTGTGCGGATCGGTTTAAAAGAAAATCGGTCGCTGCGATACGGTTTTCCGTTTGACGCGGACCCGCCGCCGCGACACTGTGCGGGCCGAAACAAAGACAAGGAATAACCTTATGAAAATGCGAGCGGCGGCGGTGTTGGCTGCAACACTAATGATGGCGACTTCGGCAGCAGCTGAGAATCTGGAATTCTTGATTATCAACGAAACCAGCTATGATCTGGTTGAGTTCAACGTGTCTCCGGCCTCGTCCGGCAGCTGGGAAGGCAATCTGCTTGAGGGTGGTTATCTGGGTGCGGATTACGAAGTGGGCGTCCTCATCGCGGACGGGCTAACCACCTGTGTCTATGACATCCGCGGTGTTTTCAGCGACGGAGAATCGATTGAAGACTATGGTCTGAACCTGTGCGATCTGGGCGAATACGCGTTCGTCGAATAACACTTCTGCCAGAAACGAAAAGGCGAGCCCGAGGGCTCGCCTTTTTTTATTCCGCCGCCTTCAGCGGGGTTGTTGGTGGATGATCTGGCCGGTCGTCCAGAGCGCTCTGATCAGGGGCAACTCGGTCCGGTTCATCGGTCCAGATCATCTCGGCTGCTTGCACGTCTCGCGCGCTTTGGCCGATTGCCATGTCCTGCGCGATCTGGCTGGACCGTCCCGCCGTGGCGCGCGCCAGCGCCCTACCCAGCCATACCGCGTAGGTTGTAACCCACACCCGTAGCGCCAGGAATGAAGGCGTGACGATCAGTGTCAGCACCGTGGCCGTGCCGAGGCCAAAGACCACCGCCGTCGCCAGCTGTTTCCACCACAGCGCCGTGGGGCTGTCGATCGAATACCCGCCACCGATGAAATCCAGCGACAGGCCGAACATCATCGGGGTCAGACCCGCCATGGTCGTCAACGTGGTCAACAGAACCGGACGGATACGCGCCTCGGCCGTGCGGACGATGGCATCGATACGCGACATGTAACCGCTGTATTCCTGATAGGTGTCGATCAGAACGATGTTGTTGTTCACCACGATACCGGCCAAGGCGACGATTCCGGTCCCGGTCATGATGATCGAGAACGGTTGCTGCATCACCATCATGCCCAAGAGTACACCGGTCGTAGACAGAACCACAGCCAGCAGCACCAGCACCGAGTTATAGAACGAATTGAACTGTGCCAGCAGGATTACGAACATCAGCCCCAGCGCGGCAAGGAAAGCGCTGGACAGGAAGGCCTGGCTTTCAGCCTGATCTTCCTGATCGCCGGTCCACTCCCACGCGATGGTGCGGCCGAACGGGTCGGTCTTCAGCCATTCGGTCAGTACAGCAATCCGTTCATTCGGATTGATCAGGGCAAACCGAGCGTCACCGCTTTCGATGGCGGCCCGCACTTCGCCCACATTCTCGGCGCCCGTCAGCTTCACGAGTTCGAACTCGGCTCCGTCCATATTGGTGATCGTGGTGCCGGTTGGCGTGGAACCTTCGCCAATCGCTCGCACTGTGGCCAGACGCAGTTCTGCGCCGTCCGGGCCAGTGGTCACGATCTTGCTCAGCCCCGGTTCGACATCTGCCTTGACGTCGTAGTAGCGCTGCTGGTCCACGCGATTGATCTCGGCAAGCTTAGCCACCGGTTTGCGGGTGACAAAGTTCGACAGGGGGACCAACCCGTCTGGTGTACGAACTTTCAGCGTATCCAGCGTCGACAAGACACGATCCTGATCGGGCAGGCGGACACGGATTTCAACTTCTTCATCGGTCGAATCCGGACGCATCTCACCAAGCAGAATACCCCGCGTGACAAGCTGTACCATCGCGCCTACGGTTGCGACGTCCGCGCCGAACCGGCCCGCCTTGGCCACGTCCACGTCGATCTGCCAGTCGATGCCGGGTAGGGGCAGGGTGTCTTCGATCTTGATCAGGCCGGGGGTGGTATCAAACGCCTCGCGCGCTGTGAGCGTGGCCGCGGTCAATTCTTCCCAGCTATCGCCCTTGATCCGCAGATGAACGGGCTTGGCCGAGGCGGGACCTTGCTCCAGCGCCTGAATATCAACGATGTAGCCGGGAAGAGTTGCTAACTCTGCGGTGAGTTCTTCCAGAACAAAATTGCCGTCATATTCGGCTGCAACTTCCTCCTTTGCAAAGCCGAGCAGACCAGCAATCGGTCCCCAGAACCAACCGGTAATCTGCTCAGAGCTGATTGGGCGATCTTCCCAAGGAATGAGCTCGAACTGCACACGGCCAATGGTGTCGGCTGGGGCTTCTGCTCCGCCATTGTTCTGATTCAGGCCGCCTTCGCCCGCAAAGGCAAATACGTTGATCACTGCCGGATGTTCACTGATGACGCGTTCGGCCTGAAGAACCATCTCGTCTTTTTCAGCCAGAGACAGGTTGCCGCGCGCCCGAACATAGGCTGTAGCCTGTTCCGGTTCGCTCTCGACGAAGAATTCGACACCGCGCGAGTTCTGCGGGAACAGGATGAACGCGACCCAGAATACCGCCGCAAAGACTACTGCGATTGATACCACCGGCATGACCGGATTGCCGACCAGGAACTTGATCACGTAACCAAAGGGCGTGTGCTCTTTTGTGGTATGCACATGTTCATCCGGGGCCCGTTCGATCTTGGCTGCGCTCAGCGTGACCGACCCGGCGAATGCGCCGAACAGGAACAACAGCACACCAGCGAGTGAACCGCCGGGCAGCAGATAGTTGGGGTTCAAGACCTGCATTGCGCCGAGGAAGATCATATATAGTGAAGGCGGCACCAGAAGCGCGCGCACCCACCATGGTGTGCGTGCCCGCAGCCAATTTGAACTCCGCTCAAAGCTACGGCTCATGCGACCCGAGACACCGCCAACGACGGGCAGATAGATCAGCGCCACGATCAGCGAGGCTGACAGAACGAAGATCAGCGTGATCGGGAGCATTTTCATGAACTCGCCGGGTATACCAGGCCAGAACAACATCGGCAGGAAGGCGCATAAGGTCGTGGCGGTAGAAGAGACAATCGGCCAGAACATCCGTTGCGCCGCCTCTACATAGGCGTGCATCGGGCCGACGCCTTCTTTGATGCGCTTGTCGGCATATTCCACCACAACGATGGCACCATCGACCAGCATGCCCACCGCAAGGATCAGGCCGAACATTACCATGTTCGAGATTGTGACTCCGATCATCGCTAGGAAGGCAAAGCACAACAGGAACGAGGTCGGGATCGCAAATCCCACCAGCAACGCGGCGCGCGTTCCCAGAGATGCCAGAACCACGATCATCACAAGCGCGACGGCGGTCAGGACCGACCCCTCAAGCTGACGCACCATCGAATCGACGATGCGGCTTTGGTCGTTTGAGGTGCCCACATCAACTGCGGCCTGCAACTCGACTGGCCAATTGGTTTGTGCCTCGGCCACTGTGGATTTGATCAGCGCGACGGTATCGATCAGATTGAAGCCTTTGCGCTTTACGACCTGCAGCGCGACGGTGGATTCACCGTTGAACCGGGCCGTGCCAGCGCGGTCCTCAAAAGTATAGTTAATCTCGGCCAGTTCACCCAGGGTGACGACGCGGTCACCATTGACCTTGACGGGCAGGCCATAGACGTCCTGCGCGGTCTTGAATGACGAAGGGATCTTGACCGAGAACGTGCCCTGCTCGGTTTCAACCTCACCCGCCGCGATCAGTTGGTTGTTGTTCTGCACAACGTTGATCAGTTCAGCGGCCGTGACGTTGTAGGCCTCAAGTCGGAGCGGGTCGATCACGACCTCAAGCATTTCATCGCGGTTTCCGGCGATACCGGCCTCAAGCACCGCATCCAACGACTCAAGCTCGTCCTGCAGGTCTTTGGCAACGCGCGCCATCGTGCGCTCGGGGACCGGACCAGTCAGGTTGACAATGACGATAGGAAATTCAGAGAAGTTGACCTCGGTAATCGTATACTGCTCGGCCCCATCAGGGAAATCAGCTTGTGCGCTATTCATGGCATCGCGCACATCAGCGATGGTGGCGGATTTGTCCCAACCGAACTCGAATTCCAGCAGAACGCCCGCGTAGCTTTCTGCAGCGGTGGCGGTCATCGAGTCTAGCCCGTCGAGGTCGGCCATCTCGGTTTCCATCGGCTTGATCAGGAGGCTCTCGCTATCCTCCGCCGAGATGCCCGGAAACTGGACCGACACGAAGAGCATCGGGATATCGATATCCGGCTCACCCTCTTTCGGCAGCCCTACATAAGCATATCCGCCGATAACCAGCGAGATCGCGATGAAAGCCAGAACCATTCTGGCACGGCTTGCGGCCCAACTGACGATACCCGTCATTGCGATGCTTCCCTGTAGGTCGGCGCAACGGTTACGCCGCGTGTCACGAATTCCTGACCGATCACGATAATATCTGCGGTTTCTGGCAGGCCGCCAACCCAAACACCCTCGGCAGTGTCGCGCAGCAGGCGGATTGGAACGAAATCGACAACGTTGTCAGCGACAACGGTGCGTACACCAAGTTCGCCTTCATTGTTCAGGGTCAACGCGGATTGCGGCAGCAGATGTGCTTTGACGCCCTCGGCGGCGATTTGGATGTTGGCGGTCTGGCCATCACGGATCAGAAGTTCCGGGTTGGGAACGGTGATCTCCACCTCGAACGTGCGGGTGGTTTCATCGGCCGAGCGGCTCAGGAACGTGACGCGCCCTTCAACCTGCAAGCCTGTGACCAGTTGTGCAGACGCCATCGAACCGACGATAATCCGGTTCACTTCGGTTTCAGGCACAAAAGCCACCAACTTGATTGGGTCGAGCTGGATAACGGTTGCACACAGCGAACCGGGCTGCATCAGGCTGCCCAATTCCGCGGTATCGCTTTCCAGCAGCCCCTTGAACGGTGCCTCGATAGTGAGGCGATCCATCTCGCGTTGGGCGGCTGCAACCGCTGCAGTGGCGGCTTCAATACCCGCTTGCGTTGATTCCAGACCAGCCTCAGCGGATTTGATGCCAGCCTCGGCGGTGCTCATTTCGGCCTCGCTCGAGATGCGGCGCGTTTCCGAACCGAACCCGGTTTCAGACAGCTTGCGTGCTGCTTTCAGATTGATTTCAGCCTCGGCCAGACGAGCATGAGCCTCTTCGATACGTGCTTCGGCTTCGGGTACACGGCTTTCGGCTTCAAGCTTTGCAGCCATCGCTTCGGCCAGACTTGCGGGGCGGGTGCCGGGATCCAGCTCACACAGTAGATCACCCGCTTCGACAAATGCGCCTTTGCGTTTTGGCTCGGACACGACGGTCGAGATCGTCTCAGCCAGTACCTCGACCTGGCGATTTGCCTTGGTTTGACCGCGCAACTGGACCGCACTGCCGATTTCGCGCGCTGTCGAACGCACCACGACAACACCTATCGCATCCGGAGCAGGCACTGATTCCGAAACCTCAGTTACGGCTTCAGCAGGCTCATCCCCGCGACCAGCGAACGCAAAAAGCGTGTCGCGTTCGAATACAAGAAAATACAACGCAATAATAACCAAAACAGCGTTAACGAATGAAATCAATCGCATGCGGTACAATCTCCAGATTTGTTCGCGCGGCTGGCTTTCGCCTCTATCACTTGAAATGGGGTAATAGAAACGGCTTTTCCATACTGAACTGAATAGTTCGGTTTAGTTTTTTTCGCAAGGGCCACGCGGATGCGGGCAAATGTGTGGATTCGAGCACTTGGCTTGGCCTGAACGGCGCGGTATGACATGGCGCTAGAAAACCGGACACTTAAGCCTGGGGGCAGGGATGAGCGACGTCGACAGTTTTATTGATGAGGTCACCGAAGAGGTGCGCCGCGATCGCATGTACCTGCTATTGCGCCGATGGGGTTGGGTGGGTGTTGTCGCTGTCATTGCCATTGTAGGTGGCGCGGCATTCAACGAATACCGTAAGGCGCGCGATACAAATCAGGCCGAAGCTCTGGGTGATGCGATTCTGTCTGCTTTGTCTCAGAACGCATCCGATGAACGCGCAGCCAGCCTGCAAGCGGTCGATGCCTCATCTGCGGGAGGTGACGCGGTTCTGAATATGTTATTGGCTGCATCGCAGGCCGATGCAGGATCGCAACAGGATGCTGTGAACAGCCTGAACGCGATCGCTACACAGGGGGATTTGCCAGAAATCTACCGGGCGATTGCAAGTTTCAAGGCTTTGCTGCTGCAAGCCGACACGATGCCGGTCGCAGATCGCCGTCAACAATTCGAGGCGCTTGCGATACCCGGTGCGCCTTTGCGCTTGCTTGCCGAGGAGCAACTGGCCCTGATTGATGTGACCGAGGGAAGTACACAGGCTGCGTTGGATCGCTTGCAGGCTTTGCGCCAGGACGCCGAAGCCAGCGCCGATCTACAGCAACGCGCAGCCCAACTGATCATTGCGCTTGGGGGTGTGCCCGAGCCTGTCGCAACCCAGCAGGGTTGACCCGGCAGCGAAACGGAACATCACAGGCGAGTTTGTCGAATATGGTAACACGTTATTTCTCACGCTTTGGATTGGTCGCCGCGGCAGTTTCCTTGACTGCGCTGAGCGCATGTCAGGAACCCGAGATTATTCTGCCCGGTGAGCGTGAGGATATTCGCGCCGCCGTTGACAACGAAACCGTGGAAACACGTGGCGCCAAGCCAATTAGCATTCCGGCCCAAAGCCGGAACGCGAACTGGTCGCAAAGCCCGGGCACCCCTGCATTCCGCACTACAAATGCCGCATTGAGCCCCACGCCACAGCGTATCTGGTCAGCCAACATTGGTTCCGGTGACAGCCGGAAACAGCGGATTACTGCAGACCCGGTTGTTGCTGGTGGTTTGATTTATACGCTCGATTCCGGTGCGACTGTTTCGGCGGTGACGCCACAGGGGCAAGTTGCCTGGAGCACCAATCTGATTCCACCGAATGAAAAAGACGTCGATGCCACAGGGGGCGGGCTCGCTTACGCCGATGGTGTGTTGTACGTCTCATCGGGTTTTGGTCGTTTGACCGCGTTAGATGCTAAAACAGGCGCTCAAAAGTGGCAAAAGCGTTTGAATGCAACCGGCAGTGGCGCGCCTTTGGTCAGTGGCGGGATTCTCTATCTGGTAGCCGGGGACGAGACCGGCTGGGCGGTGAACACAAAGGACGGCCGGATCATTTGGCAGATTGACGGCACTCCGAGCGTCGGGAACGTTTTGGGTGCACCAGCGCCGGTCATCGCTTCGGACCTGTCGGTTTTTGCATTTGGGTCGGGTGACATTGCCGCGACTTTTCGCCGGGGAGGCATCTTGCGTTGGAACGCATCTGTAGCGGGTGGCCGCCGGGGTCGCGCGGCGGCTCAGATCGTAGACGTGACAGCCGGGCCTATGGTGTCTGGCAATTCGATCCTGATCGGCAACCACTCGGGTCGTACGGTTTCCTTTGATACTGATTCAGGTGAGCGGAACTGGACCGCTCTGGAAGGTGCGGTTGATACGGTCTGGCCAGCAGGAAACAGTGTATTCCTGATCAGCGATCGCAGCCAACTGGTGCGTCTGGACGCAGCGGATGGCTCGATTGTCTGGGCAATCGATCTGCCCGGATTCGTCAAGAACAAGCCGGGCCGTCGGGGTCCGATCTTTGCTCATTACGGCCCAATCATGGCCGGAGGGCGGCTGGTTGTAGCTTCGAACGATGGGTATCTACGCTTCTTCAATCCAGCTGACGGCGCGTTGGTCCATCAGATCGAAGTGCCGGGCGGTGCGACCACTGCGCCGGTTGTGGCGGGTCAGACGCTCTATGTCGTTTCGACCAAGGGCGAATTGCACGCTTTCCGTTGACGACAAGATGCGCTAAAGGGCGCTTCTTGAGTCTTGAAAGATGAGAACATGTCGCTGACCCTCGCCATTGTGGGGCGCCCGAATGTGGGCAAATCCACCCTGTTCAATCGCCTCGTGGGCAAACGTCTGGCTTTGGTCGACGACCAGCCTGGCGTGACACGTGATCTGCGCGAAGGCGAGGCGCGTTTGGGAGATCTGCGCTTTACTGTGATCGATACGGCGGGTCTTGAGGACGCGACCGATGACAGCCTGCAGGGCCGGATGCGGCGACTGACCGAGCGTGCTGTGGACATGGCTGATGTTTGCTTGTTCATGATCGACGCGCGGGTAGGGCTTACGCCGACCGATGAAATGTTTGCTGATATCCTGCGCAAAAAATCCAAGCATGTGATCCTTGCCGCCAATAAGGCCGAAGGCAACGCGGCCGATGCGGGTGTGCTTGAGGCTTACAACCTTGGTCTTGGCGAACCGGTGCGCCTGTCTGGCGAGCATGGCGAGGGGATGACCGATCTCTATGCCCAACTTATGCCACTGGCGGATGCGGCAGCAGAAAAGGCGCAGGACGACAGCCCCCAGATTGATATCGAACTGGACGAGGATGGCGAGGGTGAAGCCCCTTTGATCACGGCTGATAAACCTCTGCAGGTGGCTGTGGTTGGGCGGCCAAATGCCGGTAAATCCACTTTGATCAACAAGATCATCGGGGAAGATCGTCTGCTGACCGGCCCCGAGGCCGGGATTACCCGTGACGCTATCAGCTTGCGGATCGATTGGGCTGACCCTGATGGCGACAGCACACCGATGCGGATCTTCGACACAGCAGGGATGCGCAAGAAGGCCAAGGTGCAGGAGAAGTTGGAGAAGCTCTCGGTCTCGGATGGTCTGAGGGCGGTCAAGTTTGCCGAAGTCGTCGTGGTTCTGTTGGACGCGGCCATCCCGTTCGAACAGCAGGATCTGCGGATCGCCGATCTGGCTGAACGCGAAGGCCGCGCCGTGGTCGTCGCCGTGAACAAGTGGGATATCGAGGACAACAAGCAAGAAAAACTTCGTGACCTGAAAGAGTCGTTTGACCGTTTGTTGCCACAACTGCGTGGTGCGCCTCTGATCACGGTATCGGCCAAAACAGGTAGGGGGCTGGAGCGTTTACGCGCCGCGATCCTGCGTGCTCATGACGTTTGGAACCGCCGCGTGCCGACCGCAGCGCTGAACCGTTGGCTGACCGCCATGCTGGAACAGCACCCGCCTCCAGCGCCGCAGGGTCGTCGGATTAAGCTGCGTTATATGACTCAGGCCAAGACGCGCCCACCGGGGTTCGTCGTGATGTGCTCGCATCCCGACAAGATGCCCGCAAGCTACAACCGCTATCTGGTCAATGGGTTGCGCGAGGATTTTGACATGCCGGGCACCCCGATACGCCTGACTTTGCGTGGGCAGGGCGACAAGAACCCCTACAAGGGCCGACGCAAGAAAAACGCAGGCGCCTTGGCCAAGCATCTCAAGGGACGCGCGTAACTGCGCTAATTTTCAGCATTTTCAGTGAGGGGGCGTGACAGCCCCGTTTCCGCGCGCTAGCATTCAAGTGCGTGCATTTGTATTTGCACGTGCTGCTTGATTGCGGGTTTGCCGCACGTAATTTGAGTTTGAGATTGGTCGGACCACCCTGGGGAGCGGGCGTGATGGATCTGAGAGAATATACAAGACAATACGCGGTACAGGACAATACGCTTGCCGCCCTTAGCTATTTTGGAACATTTGCGGTGTATTTCGCATCGCTGGCTTTGGCGATCACGTATGTGGACCAGTGGTATGTCATGTTTCCGGCAGGGATCGTTTTTGCCTTTTCTGCAGTCCGTCTATACGTGCTGCAGCATGATTGCGGTCACCATTCGCTGTTTGAAACCCGTCTGCAAAACGAATGGGCTGGCCACGGATTGTCGCCATTTACCTTCGCCCCGTTCGAAGTGATGAAGCAGAACCATAATCTGCACCATGCTGGGATCGGAAACCTCGAACATCGCGAGACAGGTGAAATTCACACAATGACGCTGCGTGAATGGAACGAAGCCGATTGGAAAACGCGTTTGTTTTATAGGCTTTACCGGAACCCGTTCATTCTTGTGCCAGTTGGTGCTTTGTTCACCTACTTCATTCGCTATCGCTGGCCCAAGAATACTGTTCGGTTTGGGGTGATGGGTGTGCTGCTGCATAACCTCTCAATTATCGTGTTTCTGGGACTGCTTTACCTGATTGCAGGCGCCACCGGTATTTTAGTCTGGTTGGTCTTTTCTCTACTCGGGGGCATGCTTGGTGTGTTTCTAGTGTATCTGCAGCATAATTTCGAAGACACCTATTGGGACCGACGTCCAGAGTTGGACCCCAAGCTAGCAGCGCTGGAAGGATCATCGGCATTGGATTTCGGTTGGTGGTTTGACAATGCCGTAGCTTGCATCACCTTGCACGACATTCACCACTTCAATGCGCGCATTCCGTCCTATCGTCTGCGCGCGTGCCACTATAACTTACCCCCGGAATACACGCCGCGTCGGATCAAATTTCCCGAAGCAGTGGCGGCACTGAACCTGAAGCTTTGGGATGAGGAAGCCAAACGCCTTGTCCCATTCCCCAACAGAACCGAACAGCACCGGCTGGCCGAAAGCGGTTAACGTTACAAATGCTGTCACTCTCTCTACTTTTTCGTCAATGCCAAAACATTTACGTTGCCAAGGGGAGACAACGAAAGGAACCGACATGACCGCAGTTACCGACGTGAGTGGGGTAGGGCCAACGCTGGAGCGGGCGCTGAATTCAAAGGGCTTCAAAACAGCAGAAGCCTTAGCAAAGGCCAAACCTGAAGACATGCTTGGTATTCCGCGCGTCGGTATTGCCCGCGCAACCAAGTTGATCGCAGCGGCGAAGGCTGTTGCAGGTGCCAAACCCAAGGCCGCGGCTCGTGCACCAGCACGCGGCCCAACCACGCAAAAGCCAGCAGCAAAGCAATCTGCGGTACGTCGGGCAACTGCAAAAAGCAATGCCGCCGCGAACAAGGCCGAGGCCGAGCGAAAAGCCACAGAGGAACGCCTTGCGGCGGAGAGAGTCGCTGCCGAGGCCAAAGCGAAGAAAAAGGCAAAGGCCAAAGCCAAGGCTGAGAAGGCTGCGAAGAAGAAATCCGAAATGGAAGCAGCATTTTCTAAAGCCAAGGAAAAGGTCAAGGAAAAGTCCAAGAAGGGCAAGAAAGACAAAAAGCCCAAAAAGGATAACAAGAAGAAGGACGCTAAGAATAAGTCTTACAAAAAGTCCGGCAAAACGTCTGAAAAAAAATCTGGTAAGAAGAGCAATAAGAAAAAGGCGAAGAAGTAACTCTTCTTCGCCTTGTCAATCGGGAACCGGCATCATCGATGCCGGTTTTGTTATGCCAGTGTACCGTCGATCTGTAGCGTAAGCTTGCCGCCCAGATAGGGGCCCAAGGCTTCGGGCAGGGTCACCGTGCCATCTGCGTTTTGGCCATTCTCAAGCACGGCGATCAGGCAGCGCCCGACAGCCAGACCAGACCCGTTCAAGGTGTGAACATATTCCGGCTTACCGCCAGCTTCTGGCCGGAAGCGTGCGTTCATGCGACGGGCCTGGAAATCACCGCAGGTCGAAACCGAACTGATCTCGCGATAGGTGTCCTGACCGGGTAGCCAAGCCTCGATGTCATAGGTGCGACGTGCACCAAAGCCCATATCGCCCGTGCACAAAATGACGGTGCGATAGGGGATGCCCAGTTTTTCCAGAATGCCTTCGGCGCAGCGCAGCATGCGTTTTTGCTCGTCGTCCGATTTGTCCGGATGCGTGACCGAGACCATCTCAACCTTTTCGAACTGGTGCTGGCGCAGCATCCCGCGCGTGTCCCTGCCTGCCGAGCCCGCTTCGGACCGAAAGCACAGGGAATGCGCAGTATAACGGCGGGGCAGATAGCTTTCCTCGATCATCGTGTCGTTGACGATGTTGGTCAGCGACACTTCGGAGGTTGGGATCAACCACCAGCCCTCACGGGTCTGATAACTGTCCTCGCCAAACTTCGGCAACTGACCCGTGCCCTGCATCATTTCCGAGAGAACCAGAACCGGGCCGTTAACCTCGGTCAATTCATTCTCATTGATATGCGTATCCAGCATGAACTGCGCCAGAGCGCGATGGATGCGCGCGACGCCGCCCGAGAGCAGTACAAAGCGCGAGCCGGACAGCTTGGCAGCGGTTTCGAAATCCATCCCGCTCTGGACGGCTTCGATTTCAAAATGCTCTTTCGGTGCAAAATCAAATGCGCACGGAGTGCCCCAACGGCTGATCTCGACATTGTCGTTCTCATCCGCACCTTCGGGCACATCCTCTGCCGGCAGGTTGGCGATACGGATCAACTGGTCGGTCAGCAGAGCGTCCAGGTCCTTGGCTTCGGTCTGCATCCGGGCCACTTCGGCCTTTTTCTCGGCCACCAGCGCGCGCAGACGTTCGAATTCAGCATCATCGCCGCGCCCTTTGGCGGCACCAACTTCTTTGGAGGCCTTGTTTTGCTCGGCCTGAGCTGTCTCGGCTGCCAGAATCTTGGCGCGGCGACTTTCGTCCAGCCTCAACAGATCTGACGACACCGGCGCGTCCCCACGGCGCGCAAGGGCGGCGTCGAAGGCGGCTGGGTTTTCGCGAATGGCGCGGATGTCGTGCATGGTTCAGATCCTTAAATGCGTGAATCACTGAAACCGCTTATGCACCATCTGAAAGGAAGGGTGTAGCGCCGGTTACGACTTATCCGCGTCGTCGTGCGTTTCATGTGCCAGATGACCATCCCACTCTTCCGCTGGGATCTTCGGCTCGGGCGGATCAGCCATGTACGAAGGTGTCATGATTTGCACGTTGTTTTCGTTGAACACGGCAACGATGTTGCGATGCAAATCCGAGCGGATCTTCGGGATGATACTGCCCCGTGTGCTATATCCGTTGATCTGATAATTGATCGCGTAATCCGCCAAAGCAGTCCACAAAACAAAGGGTTCGGGTTTGGCTTTGATGCTCTTGGTACGATGTGCGGCCTCGATCAGCATCGCTTCGACCTTCTCGGGCGGTTCTTCATATCCGATCCCAACCGTTGTATGCAGCAGCAACCCATTGCCATCGGTTTTTTTTGAGAAGTTCACCACGTCCGAATTCATCAATTGCGCGTTCGGGATCGAGATCAGCTCATTCTTGATCGACTTCAGATGTGTCTCCATCAGCTTGATCTGCACTACATCTCCAATGTGGTCTCCGATCTGGATACGGTCCCCGAGCGAAGTCGAGCGGCGATAAATCACGAAAAGCCCCGCCAGCATATTCGAGACCACCGAGTTCGCGCCCAGCGAAAGCATCGCGCCGACAAGGATAGTCAGTCCCTGAAAGGCCGCAGAGTCTGATCCGGGAATGTAAGGGACAGCAAAGACCAGTGCGATCAGTATCACAACAACCCGGGCAATGTTAAACGTGGGGCCAATCCAGTGTTTCTCGAAATCGCCAAGATCGAACGATCCCGCTTCGACTGCGTCAAAGAACACGCGCATTCCCCGGATGATATACATCGTTATCCAGGTGATAAGCACCAGCATGATCAGGTTCGGGAAATAGCTGAGGATACCCTTGAAGATCAGCAGGACCGGCTCGGTCAGGTAGGTCAGCAGCAATTGCGCAAAGTATCGCGTTTCGGCAAAGGCCAGCAGAACGAAGGAGAGATAGTAATAGAAGCCAAGGAAAAAGATCACCAGCAATACGAAATTCAGGGCATACCGGATCAATGCCGCTATGGCCTCGGCCTGGACGCTCTTGGCGGTCGCGGTTTCGACGTCTTTGAGATAGCGTTTAACCAGTTTAAGCGTCCGCCGCCTGATGCGTCGGTGTAACCAGAGAATGATGACAACGAATAACGCGAAGCCGAGCGTCCAGGCCAGGGCCTCGATAGCACCCGAAACGCGTGCTTGTTCCGTGCGATTGGCGCGGTAGTTTTCGATCGCCTGTTCAATAGCTTGGCCGTGCAATAACCCGAGAACATTCAGATCCATTTGTTCAAGTTCGGAATCCGCATCGGTCACGATCGAAACCTGGATGCCATCGGCAAATATCCGGATCCCGAATTCAGAGTCCTCGAAGGTTATCGAAACTTTCTTTGCATCCGAGGATTCGGCTACTTCTATGATCTTGTTCTGAACACCCTCCGCCCGCTCGTTTGCGGGCAAAGCGCTGGAGCCGCGCACATGAAACAGGGTATCGCCATCAACGATAACTGGAGCCTGAAAGGTCTGTGTTTCAGAATCCTCTGTGTTTTGTTCTTCTCCGATTACGTTCTGTGACCAAAGTGGTGGTGCCAAGAGACAAAGAGAAACCGTCAAGAGGATTAGGCGAATAAACTTGCCAAAGGTCTGGATTAATTGAATCATTGGGCCCCCCTGGCCACAACTATATCCGACTTGCCGGGGCTGCCTAGAACATATCTGCAACGTCCCGCATCAATCCAGTGCACTTGATAGGTGAATTGCAGATGCGTTTGCTTGCAAACGTCTGAACCAAAGCATAGGTTCGCGCCAACTTTGCAGAGAGCCCTCTGCATTACCAGAACAAAGGAATATGTCATGGAAGGTGGCGCAATCGCCCAGTTTCTCCCGCTGATCCTGATTTTCGGGATCATGTATTTTCTGCTGATCCGCCCGCAGCAGAAGAAGATGAAGGAACATCAGGCCATGGTCGAAGCCGTGCGCAGGGGTGATCAGGTTGTCACGCAAGGTGGGCTGATCGGCAAGGTGTCCAAGGTCAAGGAAGGCGATAACGAGATTGAGGTCGAGATTGCAGAAGGCGTGAAGGTTCGCGTGGTCAAATCGACCATCGCTCAGGTTCTGAACAAGACCGAACCGGCGAAGTAACTTCGCGCGTCAAATCCTTGAAAAGGCAGGGTAATGCTGCAAATTGAATCCTGGAAACGGGTCCTAATATGGTCGGTCTGCGTGATCGGCCTACTGTTGGCCCTGCCGAATGCGTTCTATACACGCGTTGAGCAATCGAATGATGCCAAAGCCGCAATTGAGCTTGGCATCGATACACCTGAGATGCAGGCAGAGGCGGCGCAATGGCCGAACTGGCTGCCTTCATCGCTTGTCAATCTGGGTCTCGATTTGCGCGGCGGTGCGCATCTGCTGGCTGAAGTTAAGGTTGATGACGTCTACGAATCTCGGATGGAGGCGATGTGGCCCGAGATCCGCGATGCGTTGCGCGATGAGCGCGCCACGGTAGGCACCATTCGCCGACAAGACTCGGCCCCTGATGAGATTCGCGTGCGCATCAGTCAGCCTGAAGGTATGTCGCGCGCGTTGGAAGTCGTGCGCGGTCTGGCACGTCAGGTGCAAACACTGACCGGGGTCGGGGCCACTGACATCGAAGCCCGCGCTGAAGGAGATACCATTGTCGTACAATTGTCCGAGGCTGAAAAGCTTGCCTCGGATGACCGTACGGTGCGTCAGGCGCTTGAGATTATTCGTCGCCGCATCGACGAAGTCGGCACGCGAGAACCGACAATCCAACGCCAAGGTGCTGACCGGATACTGATACAGGTGCCGGGCATCGGTAGCGCAGGTGAGTTGAAAGACATTATCGGCACCACGGCTCAGCTGACGTTCAACCCCGTGGTGGGGCGCGGTACTGATCCTGACGCCATCGCGGGTGTGGGTGAAGAAGTTGTTCCTTCGATCGATGAGGACGGGGTTTATTACACCTTGGAATCAGCGCCGGTGGTAACCGGGGAAGAGCTGGTCGACGCACAACCGTCATTCGATCAGAACGGACGCCCTGCGGTCAGCTTCCGTTTCAATACTTCTGGTGCCCGCAAGTTTGGTGACTACACGCTAGAAAATATCGGCGCGCCGTTCGCCATTGTTTTGGATGATGAGGTGATCTCGGCCCCCGTAATCCAAAGCCATATTCCTGGCGGTTCCGGCATCATCACCGGTAACTTTACGGTTGAGGAAAGCACCAATCTGGCGGTCCTGCTGCGTGCGGGGGCCTTGCCTGCGGGCCTGGAATTTCTTGAAGAGCGCACCATCGGCCCGGAGCTGGGGCAAGACAGCATCGATGCGGGTAAAGTCGCAACCATTGTGGCGTTTGTCGCAGTATTGGTGTTCATGGCGCTCAGCTATGGCCTGTTTGGCATCTTCGCCAATATTGCGCTGATCCTGAATGTGGGCTTGCTCTTCGGACTGCTCTCTTTGATCGGTGCGACGCTGACCCTTCCAGGGATCGCTGGGATCGTACTGACGGTCGGTATGGCTGTGGACGCCAATGTGCTGATCTTTGAACGCATTCGCGAAGAACTGAAATCTGCCAAAGGCCCTGCGCGCGCAATCGAGCTGGGCTATGAAAAGGCGCTTTCGGCCATTCTGGACGCGAACGTAACCACATTCATCACCGCAACCATTCTGTTTGCCATGGGTAGCGGGCCGGTACGCGGGTTCTCCATTACACTTGGTCTGGGTATTCTGACCTCGGTCTTCACCGCGATCTTTGTAACGCGCCTGATGATCGTAATCTGGTTCGAACGCCGCCGTCCGAAAACGATCGAGGTTTGACATGAGACTGAAACTCGTACCGCAAAACACCTCGTTCGATTTCTTCAGCCGCTGGAAGATCTGGCTGGGTATTTCAGGCCTGATGATGGTGATCGCCTTCACGTCGTTCCTGCTGCAGGGGCTGAACTTCGGAATCGACTTCCGCGGGGGCACCACGATCCGCACGCAGTCCGCGCAAGAGATCGACGTAGGCGCCTATCGCAACGCCATCGCGCCGCTGGAACTTGGCGACGTGACCATCACGGAGATTTTCGATCCGACATTTGGCGAGGATGAAAACGTCGCGATGATCCGTATTCAGGCACAGGATGGAGCCGAAGCTGTGTCTGCAGCAATCGTTACCGCCGTTGAAGAAGCATTGACTGTTGCCGCGCCGGACATTCAGTTCGTTTCGGTCGAATCTGTGGGCCCCAAGGTCTCGGGCGAGTTGATCCAGACCGCAGTGATTGCTGTCGCCTTGGCCATCGGCGCGGTGCTTGTCTATATCTGGCTCCGGTTCGAATGGCAGTTTGCTCTGGGTGCGGTCGCCGCGCTGGTGCATGACGTGATCCTGACCATTGGTATCTTCTCGGAACTGCAAATTCGCTTTGACCTGGCCATCATCGCAGCGCTCCTGACCATTGTCGGCTATTCGCTGAATGACACCGTGGTTGTTTTTGACCGCGTTCGCGAAAACCTTCGCAAATACAAGAAGAAAGACCTCAAAGAGGTTTTGAATATCTCGATCAATGAAACGCTCAGCCGGACAGTGATGACCTCGGTGACCACGCTGCTGGCGCTGATCTCGCTTTACGTGCTGGGCGGTGACGTGATCCGCGGCTTCGTCTTCGCGATGATTTGGGGCGTGATTGTCGGGACCTATTCGTCAGTCTTCGTGGCCTCGACCATCCTGCTGTGGCTGGGGGTCAAACGCGACTGGTCGAAACCGTCGAATACGGCGGGCAACCAATTTGCCAACATCGATGCCTGAGTATTTCGGCCAGACCCCAACCGGTCTGGCCGTACTCATTTTCGCTGCTTTTGTTGGGGGCATCGTGCGCGGCTTTTCCGGCTTTGGCACAGCCCTGATATTCTTGCCCATCGCCAGCCCCTATCTTGGACCTTTCGGCGCGATCATCGCGCTGACAGTTATGGACATATTCGGTCCCATCCCAAACCTACGCCGCGCATGGTCTGTCGTCGACAAAGGAGATTTGGCGCGCCTTCTACTCGGATGCGCATTAGTTCTACCGGTCGGCTTATGGCTGCTGACGCGTACGCAACCCGAAGTATTTCGCTATTTGGTCAGTGTGATCTCGTTGTCGATGCTTGTCGTACTGATATTTGGTCTGCGCTATCGCGGGACGGTGCGGCGCCGCATGGTTGTGGCAATTGGCGGGGCAGCGGGGCTGCTCGGTGGAGTGGCCGGGATACCGGGACCAGCTGTCATCCTGTTCTACATGTCGCGCCCATTGCCGGTTGAGATAATCCGCGCGACGATCCTGCTGTTCCTGTTTGTTTTCGATTTGCTGATCCTTGGATACCTCGGCGAGATGGGGCGTCTTTCGATGGCAAGCATAGGATTGGGCCTCGCGCTGGCGGTTCCCAACATCGCCGGTAACTGGCTAGGGGGTTGGATGTTCCGACCCGAACACGAAAGGCCCTACCGCGCCGCAGCCTATCTGGTTATCGCAACAGCGGCCTTGTCCGGCCTGCCGCTTTGGGGCTAGAACCCTCCGCATGCGCTTAAATGAGATCACATATACAAACGCTCAACCCGTCGATGGCTATGGCCCTGGGTTCTTTCGGATCGGTGGGCAGGTTCATAAAGGGGCAGTCTTGACCGGCCCCACCGGAACTTCGATTTGGGCAGGATTCTCGGAGGCGGATCCGCTTTTGGCCTTGTCCGAACATGTCGACGTTCTGTTCATCGGTACGGGCAAAGACCTGACCCACATCCCCATCGACCTACGCACTAGGCTAGAAGAGGTGGGGCTGGGTGTCGAAATCATGAACTCTCCGGCTGCCTGCCGCACCTACAACGTGCTGCTTTCCGAAGGCCGCCGCGTTGCGCTTGCGTTGATCCCGGTCTGAGGATCTGTTCTTCATCTGGCTAAAAATAACCCGGGGAGTGTGAGGGGCTGGCCCCTCACTGCGATCCAACCAGCCGCTCTGCGGCAATTCCGACCTTTTGCCTACACGCACAATCCGCTAAGCGGGCTTCATGACTTTGAAAGTAACCGACCTGGCCATCGCACGCGGCGGTGTCCCCGTGCTCGAAGGGCTGAGCTTCTCGCTTGAGGCCGGAAATGCGCTGATCCTGCGGGGGCCGAACGGGATCGGAAAGACAACATTACTGCGTACGCTTGCGGGCCTGCAGCCGCCGCTGGTGGGACAGATCGAAGGGGCAGAAGACCGGATCGCTTATGCGTCCCATTCTGACGGGTTAAAGCCGACCCTCACCGTGGTCGAAAATCTCAACTTCTGGGCGTCGGTCTTTGGCACCCGTGATATCCAGCATGCTCTGGATGCATTTGAGCTGAATGAGTTGGCTGACCGTCATGCGGGCAGCCTCTCGGCGGGGCAGAAACGGCGTCTGGGATTGGCGCGAATGCTGGTTACCGGGCGTCCAATCTGGATGCTGGATGAGCCGACGGTCTCGCTGGATCGTCACGCCGTGCAGATGTTCGCGGATGCGGTACGCGCGCATCTGGGGCAGGGTGGTTCGGCCCTCATCGCGACCCATATCGATCTTGGATTGGACGGCGAGGTTCTGGACGTTGGCCCCAACAAGGCAAAACCCAAACCCTTCGACGATTTCGACGGAGGCTTCCTGTGATCGCTTTATTGCTGCGTGATCTGAAATTGGCCTTCCGCGCAGGGGGTGGCTTTGGCCTCGGTCTTGCTTTCTTCCTGATCGTCACCGTTCTGGTGCCATTCTCGGTTGGCCCGCAATCCTCGTTGCTTTCGACCATCGCGCCGGGAGTTCTTTGGCTGGGCGCGCTTTTGGCGTGCCTGCTTTCGCTGGACCGTCTGCTGGCGCTGGATTGGGAAGACGGCTCGCTTGATCTGCTTGCCACCGCGCCGCTGCCACTGGAGTCGGTCGTCACCATCAAAGCGCTAGCCCATTGGTTGACCACAGGATTGCCGCTGGTGTTGGCTGCTCCGTTTCTGGGCGTTTTACTAAACCTGCCTGTGCCCGGGTTTTCGTGGCTGGTGATCTCACTGCTGCTTGGCACTCCGGCGATGAGCGTTATCGGTACCTTCGGCGCCGCCCTCACCGTGGGCCTGAAACGGGGCGGTCTGCTCCTTTCGCTTCTGGTTTTACCGCTTTACGTGCCGACATTGATCTTCGGGGCCGAGGTTGCCCGACGCGGTGCGACAGGCATGGAGACGCAAACGCCCCTGCTTATGCTGGCAGGGATTACCGCCGCTACGGTCGCACTTTTACCCTTTGCCAGCGCCGCCGTGCTGCGCATCAATCTTAGGTGATGGGAACAAAGCTTGACTGAGGTCAATTGAGAACCATGCCGACTCGGACTAGATAGGGCCCATGACAATCGCAGCCAAAGCCAACGCCCTTTGGGAATACGCCAATCCGCGCAAGTTCCTCGCCACCAGCGAGCGGGTCCTTCCGTTCTTCTGGATCGGCGCAGGTCTGTGTCTGGTCGTAGGATTGATCTGGGGTTTCTTCTTTACCCCTGATGACTACAAACAAGGCTCGACCGTAAAGATCATCTACCTGCACGTGCCTGCCGCGCTGATGGCGATCAATTGCTGGATCATGATGCTGGCAACCTCGCTCGTCTGGCTGGTGCGTCGCCACCATGTCAGTGCGCTAGCCGCCCGTGCCGCTGCGCCCATCGGCATCGTGATGACGCTGATCGCATTGGCCACCGGAGCGATCTGGGGTCAGCCCATGTGGGGCACATGGTGGGCCTGGGATCCGCGCCTGACCTCGTTCCTGATCCTGTTCCTGTTTTATTTAGGTTATGTCGCGCTTTGGGAAGCGATCGAAGATCCGGACACGGCGGCTGATCTGACCTCGGTCCTTTGCCTGGTGGGCTCGGTCTTTGCATTCCTCAGCCGGTATGCGGTGAATTTCTGGAATCAGGGGCTGCATCAGGGGGCTTCCGTGATGCGTGCAGGGGCGATCACAGGTACGGATACCGAGGAGAAGGTTAGCAACATCTACTTCTATCCGCTGCTCCTGTGTATTATCGGCTTTGTGCTTCTGTTTATCGCGCTGGTCTTCTATCGCACGGGCACCGAAATCCGAGCCCGTCGAACCAAGGCGCTGATGGCGCGGGAAAGGGTGAACGGATGATCCCTGATCTTGGAAAATATGCCGATACTGTTTTGTGGTCCTATGTTGTATCCATCGGGCTTCTGATTGCGCTGGTGGGATTCAGCGTGATCAGAGGCCGCAAGGTGCGGGCTGAGATGGAGAAAGTCGAACAGAGGATGTCGCGCAATGGCTAAGATTTCGCCCCTGATGATCGCGCCTCCTCTGATTTTCGGAGCCTTCGCTGTGCTTGCTGGCATTGGTATGTTCCGCGACGATCCCAATGCCTTGCCTTCGGCGCGCGAAGGGCAGCCTGCTCCGCCTGTCGTTCTGACAGAATTCGCGGGTAAACCGGGTTTCGACGATGCCACCCTGCGTGATGGCGAGGTTAAGCTGGTTAACTACTGGGCCAGCTGGTGCGCCCCGTGCCGCGTTGAACACCCCAATCTGCAGGCTCTGTCAGACGAAGGGATTCCAGTTTACGGCATCAACTACAAAGACCAACTGGACAATGCCGAGGCTTTTCTGACCGAGCTTGGCGATCCCTATGCCGGGATCGGACAGGATGAACAGGGACGTATGGGGCTGGATTGGGGCGTCTATGGCGTGCCCGAGACCTACGTGGTCGATGGCGAAGGCACGATTATCCTGCGCTGGGCTGGGCCGATTACGCAGCGCGTGATCGAAAGCACGATCCGCCCGGCACTTGAGAAAGCCGCGGGCAGCTCATAAGCGATAACCACCGGTGACGCTCAGAACCTCACCGGTGATGAAGGATGCGGCATCGGACGCCAGAAACCTGACGACTTTGGCGATATCTTCGGGCTTTCCCGCGCGACCTAAAGCGGTTTCTTTGACAAACAACGCGGTCAGTTCCTCGGACCGGGGCGCTTCGGGAATGTTGATCGCACCCGGTGCGACCGCGTTAACGCGTATACCCTCTGGCCCAAGTTCCTTGGCCATGGCGTGGGTCCATAGATTCAGGGCGGCCTTGCTGGCCCCATAAGTCACCGCATCCCGAGGCGGCAAGACTGCGTTCATAGATGAGATGCTGACAATTGAGGCGTCGCGTTTGAGATGTGGCAGCGCCGCCGTCAGCAATGCAGCAGGGGCCAGCAGGTTCAAATCCAGAATGGCGCGGTGGTCCTCGGCCCGAAATTCCTCTTTGGGTGTGGATTTCACAAGGCCGGCATTATTGACGATCACATCAAGCCGTCCAAACCTCTTGATCACCTGCGAAATCACGCTAGCTGGCTGGTCTGGCGCAGACAGATCAGAACGTATGGCCAGAACATCCCCACGCAGAAGCTCTGGCGCAGGTTTGCTCGACAGCCACGTAAACGCGACGCGGTGATCACGGCGGAAATCTTTGACAATCGCGCGTCCAATCCCCCGCGCGCCGCCGGTTATCAGTGCAACTTTGTCCATGGTTTTAGAAAATCGGCAAAGCAGCTGAGATTCAAGCAGTTACTTGCGGACCAAAATCCAGATCATCGCGCCGATGAATGCAAAGGTGGTCAGATTCATAAGGGTATCTGTCAGATCACCGATCAGCATGGCTCAGCCCCTCCTCTCGTAACCCTCGGAACAGGCAGACCATCAGCAGAACCGAAATAAATACAAAGGGCAACGCCCCGAGTGAGATCAGGACTTTGACCGAGTCCACCGAGCCCGACAGGATCATCGCGACGCTCAACAGGCCCAGTAATGCGCCCCAGATCAGGCGCACGCGCGGGGGTGGGTTCTCATCCCCCTCGGTCGAGAATGTGCCCAGCACAAAGGCCGCGCTGACGACGCTGGTTACGATGAACAGAAACGCCGCGGCTACGGTTGCGAGTGTTGTGATCAACGACAAGGGCAAACGGTCGAGCAGGGCGAAGGTCACACGCTCGATGTTTGTTTGCGTATAGGCCAGCAATTCTCCGGCACCGTTGAGCGCCTCAAATAGACCGATGCCGCCAAAGGCGCCGAACCAGAGGATCGAGAACAGTGTGGGTGCGAAGAGCACTCCGATCACGAATTCTCGGATCGTGCGACCGCGAGAGATACGCGCGACGAACACGCCGACAAATGGCCCCCAGGCGATCCACCAGACCATGTAGGTGAGGGTCCAGTCGCTGAACCATTTGGTGACGTCATCGCCGAAGAACGTGAAGGTCTGAAAGCCCCGAGGGATGACGTTGGTGACGTAATCGCCGAACCCCTGAACCACGGTGTTCAACAGATACTCGGTGGGGCCGAGGACCACTGTGTAGGCCACCAGGCAGATCGCGATCAGCATTGCTGCATTCGACAAGCGTGCCATGCCTTGGCCTAGGTCGATCAACAGCGCAGGGATGTAGGCTGCGACCATCGCCAGAAAAACAACGCCGATCAGAAGGGCGCCAACCGTTTCCCGACCACCCAGAACCGCGATCCCGTCCGCAACCTGAAACACGCCCATGGCCATGGAGCCGCCAACGCCAATGGCGATTGCGACGATGGCCATGAAATCCGACAGCCACCCGACACGCTCGGCCCAGCGTTCTCCGGGGAACAGGCTTTTGATCGGGGCGCTGACCATCATACCCGTCCCGCGCCGAAAGCTGAAATAAGCGATGGTCAGAGCGGTGGAGCCGTAAATCGCCCAGGCGTGCAGCCCCCAGTGGAAGTTCGTCGCCAGCATCGCCTGCTGCGCGGCAACATAATCGGGGGCCATGCCTGAGATGAAGTTGAAATGTGTTAGCGGCTCGGCGACGGCCCAGAACAGCAAGCCTACGCCCATTCCGGCCGAGAACAGCATCGAGATCCAAGTGGCGGTCGAGAACTCGGGCTCTTCATCATCCCGGCCCAAACGAATGTTGCCATAGGGCGAAAATGCAAGAACCAAACACCCGATCAACATGCCCGAGGCCGCGAGCATCACGAACCAGCCACGGCTGTGGAAGGTTTGCTGCACGATGCCGTTGGCCCAAGTCACCAGGCTTTGGATATCTATCACGCCCCATATCCCGATCACCGAGATGACGCTGAGCGAGCAAACCAGCAAGGCGTTAGGTTTTTTCATAGTGTTTGGGTTCCAGATGTGCTTTCGCCCAACAGTTTCAGATTTTTGAATAAATGACCAGAAAACAAAACCCCCGGCGCTGGGCCGGGGATGAAGATTGGGTAGTAAGCTGTTGCGTTATGTAGATTTTGCGAGGTTACGCAACACATATTGCAGCACGCCGCCGTTTTCGATGTATTCGATCTCAGGCGCGGTATCGATGCGGCACTTCAGGTTGATGGTCTTCTCTGTGCTATCGCCGTAGACGATGGTGCAGGGAACTTCTTGCAGCGGTTCAATCGTATCCAACCCGTCGATCGAGACGGTTTCATCCCCTTTCAGACCCAGCGACTTGCGGTTGTCGCCGCCTGTGAATTCGAACGGGATCACACCCATTCCGACGAGGTTTGAGCGGTGGATACGCTCAAAGCTCTCTGCGATCACCGCTTTGACACCCAACAAAGCGGTCCCTTTGGCCGCCCAGTCGCGCGAAGACCCCGCGCCGTATTGCTCACCCCCGAAAACGACCAGCGGTGTGCCGTTTGCCTGATAGGCCATCGAGGCGTCATAGATCGACGTCTGCTCGCCATCGGGTCCTTTTGTGTAGCCGCCTTCAACGCCGTCCAGCATCTCGTTTTTGATGCGGATATTGGCGAAGGTGCCGCGCATCATGACCTCGTGGTTGCCACGGCGCGACCCGTAGGAATTGAACTCGCGCGGTTGAACCTGACGTTCAATCAGGTACTTACCAGCCGGAGTAGTTGTCGCAAAGGACCCAGCGGGTGAGATGTGGTCGGTGGTGACCATATCACCCAGAACGGCCAGAACCTTCGCCCCGTCGATATTCGAGATTGCGCCGGGTTCATGTCCCATGCCCTGGAAATAGGGCGGGTTCTGGATGTAGGTCGAAGCAGGTGGCCAGTCGTAGGTTTCTGCATCGGTGGTCTCAACCGACTGCCATTTCTCGTCGCCTTTGAAAACGTCGGCATATTTCGACTGGAATGCCTCGCGCGTCACGGTTTCCTGCACCAGATTGGAGATTTCCTTTTGGCTCGGCCAGAGGTCTTTCATGAAGACATCGTTACCGTCCTTGTCCTTGCCGATTGGCTCGGATGTCAGGTCGATATCCATGGTGCCCGCCAGTGCGTAAACGACAACCAGCGGCGGTGAGGCCAGATAGTTCGCGCGGACATCAGGCGAGATTCGGCCTTCAAAGTTCCGGTTTCCGGACAGAACCGAGGTCGCGACCAGATCGCCCTCGGCAATCGCTTCGCTGATTTCTTTCTGGATCGGTCCAGAGTTACCGATACAGGTGGTGCAGCCATAGCCAACAAGGTTAAATCCGATCGCGTCCAGATGTTCCTGCAGGCCAGCGGCTTCAAGATACTCGGACACCACTTGCGAACCGGGGGCCAGCGAGGTTTTGACCCAAGGCTGCCGGTTCAGGCCCAGCTCATGCGCTTTCTTCGCCACCAGACCTGCGCCAATCATGACATAGGGGTTCGACGTGTTGGTGCAGGAGGTGATCGAGGCGATCACGACCTTGCCGGACTCCATTCCATATTCTTCACCTTTGACTTCGACCTGTTTGCCCATTGGGCGCTTGAAGGTTTCTGCCATTTCCTTGGTGAAAGCGGCTTTGGCGTCGGTCAGCGCGACATAATCCTGCGGACGTTTCGGGCCCGAGATCGCGGGAACGATCGTGCCCATATCCAGCGACAGGGTGTCGGTGTAGATCGGCGAATAGTTCTCATCCCGCCAGAACCCGTTTTCCTTGGCATAGGCTTCGACCAATGCCAATCGATCCTCATCGCGCCCGGTATTGCGCATGTAGCGCAGGGTTTCGCCGTCGATGGGGAAGAACCCACAGGTCGCGCCGTATTCGGGGGCCATATTGGCGATGGTGGCGCGGTCGGCCAGTGGCAGCCGGTCCAGTCCTTCACCATAGAACTCGACGAATTTGCCAACCACACCTTTCTCGCGCAGCATCTCAACGACCTTCAGAACAAGGTCTGTGCCGGTCGTGCCTTCGACCATCGAGCCCGTCAGTTCAAAGCCCACAACCTCGGGGATCAGCATCGAGATCGGCTGACCTAGCATCGCGGCCTCGGCCTCGATCCCGCCGACGCCCCAACCAAGAACCGCCATACCGTTGACCATGGTGGTATGGCTGTCGGTACCGACAAGCGTGTCGGGATAGGCGACTTCTTCGCCGCTCTGGTCCGTATCGGTCCAGACGGTCTGGGCCAGATATTCAAGGTTCACCTGATGGCAAATGCCGGTGCCGGGGGGCACAACGCGGAAGTTATTGAACGCACCCTGACCCCATTTGAGGAACTGGTAACGCTCCATATTGCGCTCATACTCGCGATCCACGTTCATCTGAAACGCGCGCGGGTTCCCGAACTCGTCGATCATGACCGAGTGGTCGATGACCAGATCAACCGGGTTGAGTGGGTTAATTTTCTGGGCGTCACCACCCAGTGCCTTGATGCCGTCGCGCATCGCTGCCAGATCAACCACAGCCGGGACGCCAGTAAAGTCCTGCATCAGCACGCGGGCAGGGCGATAAGCGATCTCGCGCGGATTCTTGCCGCCATTTGCGCCCCATTCGGCGAAGGCCTTGATGTCATCTACGGATACCGAGAACCCGTCATCCTCGAACCGCAGCATATTTTCCAACACCACTTTCAGCGCGGCAGGCAGGTTCGAGAAATCACCCAGGCCTGCTTCCTGAGCAGCTGGAATCGAGTAATAGGAAATGGATTTACCATTCACGTTCAGACTGCGGCGTGTTTGGGCTGTGTCCTGTCCGACCTTGATGGGCATCTTTGGCCTCCCTCTCGAATGATTTGGATACTAGAGTTCGCTATGGCTTATCTGCATCACGGCACGCGTTGTTTCAAGGTGCAACGGCTCACATACATATAAAATTGTATACCATTGCACACATTTTGCCGAAGATTGAAGGTTTCGGTCTCAAGAAACCTTGATTGGCAGTTTTTTCAGTTTCGATCTAATGCTTGTTGGTGCTCACAAAAAATCGAGAGAACCCATGCTCAGATCGGCCACCGCATCCGCGTTTGTTTCGCTCTTTCTTGCTGTCTCGGCTGAGGCGCAAGACGATCCGGTGGTGGTCGAATTGTTCACGTCACAAGGTTGCTCATCCTGCCCGCCTGCAGACCGGATCATGCATGAACTGGCCAAGCGAGATGATGTGATCGGGCTGGCGCTGCATGTGGACTATTGGGACTATATTGGGTGGAAAGACGAATATGCCGATCCCGATCATACGGAGCGTCAGAGAGCCTATGCGCGCGAAGGTGGGCGGACGATGATTTACACACCTCAGATGGTTGTGAACGGTCAGCAGGACGTGGTGGGTGCAAAGTCGTTTGAGTTGGAACGGCTGATCGACGCGCACCAGACCGCAGTGCCCGAAGCTGAGGTTAGCGCCACCCGTACGGCTAACGACGTGACTGTGGACGTTGTCCCGGTCGAGTTGGCGGAAGGTGAAACCTATGATGTGCGGGTCGTGCAGTACTCACCGATGCGTCACGCCTCAATCCGGCGTGGGGAACTGGCTGGGCACGAACTGGATTATGCGAATGTGGTTGAGAACTGGCAGGTGGCCGGTCACTGGGATGGCCAAACACCGCAAAGCTTTACTGCGTCACTGTCATCGGATTTACCGGCGGTAGTTCTGATCCAACGTATAGAGCATGGTCCGATCGTCGCAGCGACACGAGTCAAGTAATTAAGGCATATCTTTAGGTTGAACGCCCAGTCCACGCCAGGCTTTCCAGCGACGGTGTATCCAGAACCATTGCCCCATGTGTTGACGCACCATCGCTTCCAGATCGTCATTTGTGAACTGCGTCATGGTCTTGGGATCGGTATGGGGGACCGGATCATGCAGAACGATCTCAAAATCGATCCCGTTGGGCTGACGCACGGCATAGCAGGGGATCAGCACGGCCTTGTACTTGATCGCAAGTTCCGCGTTCAGCACCGAAGTCACGGCGGGTTTGCCGAAAAAGGTCAACTCTTCGCCGCCATGCGCATGCAGATCGGATACGATGGCGATAATACCTCCGCTTTTGAGCGACCTGACCATCTCAACCATGCCCCGGCGCCCCTGTTCGAACATGGGGGAACCAGTCTGATGGAATGCTTCGACATACATGTCGTTGAAGTACGGGTTAGCCATGCGGCGATAAAGGCAGCCGATGGGTCGACCGCTGCGGGCCTGCAAAGCGACGCGCGCCGCCAGATAATGACCAAAATGCGCAGTGATCATCATCACCGGACGTCCCTCGGCGACGGCGGTATCAAACGCCTGGACACCCGATCCAGAAACTTTGGCCTTGCTTTGCCGATCAATGAAACCATCGGCCGAAAAGTGCTCCATGATCGCGCGTCCAGCATTGTCAGGTACGGCGCGGCAAATTCGTTTGACCTCGGCCTCGGGTAAGTCGGGGCAGGTGAGTTTCAGGTTGCGGCGCACACGGGTCCGGAAACCGACCAAAGGCGCAAGCCAGCGAACAATTGCTCCCATTGCGCCGATACGGCGCTCGTATGGCAGCAGGCGCATACAGCCGATCACACCGGTCAGAAACAAGTTGGTGATGTAGTATTTTCCAAGCTCAAAGCGGCTCAGTTCCGACTTTTCGACGGGCATGGGGAAGGACACCTGAGTGTTGTGAACTGCGCGCTCAGACATACAGTCCTCATCGTGCGATCACAAGTAGCCGCGCCGGGCCAGATTATTCTTCAGCCTCTTCCGTTTCGACAAGTGTAATCGCGCCTTCGTCCAGAAGGGCGCGAATGGCGGCGACGATCTGAGACATCGCATCCTCGGTATCGGATTGTTTGACCTTGCCACGTTCGGCCATTTCTTCACGCAGATTGTCTGCCATGCGAGAGGACATGTTTGCCAGAAAGAACTCGACCGTTGCAAGGTCTTCGTCGGTGCTGGCCCCGACAAGTGCGGTGACAAGAACAGGTTGGTCCACGCCGCGCAGAATCGCAGGAATATCACGGGATTGGATTCGGGAGGGCACGTGCGAAAAGATGAAGATCGATTGCCGGACGGTATTGGCAAAATCGGCGTCTTCTTCATCCAGAGCGGTCAGCAAACCATTACGCGTCGCCGCAGCGGACTGGTTGAGGATCGCGCCCACACGCTCACCCGGTCCATCCCGAAAGGCGGGCTCGGGGCGTTGATCCAATTGAGCAGCCAAGGACCAACCAATCCGCTCAACCGCCTCAGGGTTCACGTTGGCCGTTCTCGATACCGCATAGGTTATCCGCCGCGCCGTGGGGCCGGGCAGGTGGCCCAGCAATTGTGCAGCCTTGGCGGTTTCTAGTTTTGACAGCATGACGGCTGCGACTTCGGTGCTTTCCGCTCTGGCCATCTCGGCCAGATTTTCTGCGGATACCTCGCGCAAGCGTTGCCATGGGTCACCGATCTGGCGTACCCCCGCCACCTTGCGCAACCGGGCAGCGGTGGCCGGTGCAATTTTGCCATTCACGGCATCCAGAGCGCCGGCCAGCCCATGTGGGAATGAAAGACCGACACCATCAAGCGCATCGGCAAACTCCTGTGCGACAGCGGCGAGCGTCACTCGGTCAACCAGTCCCATTTGACCCAGTTGATGGGTTAACTGCTCCTGCAGCAGGTCAGGCAGTTCCTCAAGCGGGATATCCGCGCCTTCGTTCAGAAGAAGCCTTACAACAACCGCAGCCTTTTCCCGATTGCTGAGATTGCGAGGCACGACACGTGGAGCGTCGTTCTCTTGGTCTGCCGCCGGGGCCTGAGCACCCGGCGACATCTGTACCATTAGGTTCGTATCCTGCATCTGCCTGCATTGCCAATATTGCGTTACAGGTAGATTAGCGAGACTCAGGTAAAGAAACCCTGAAACTCAGTAGCTATAGGTCAGCCCGGTGCGAATAGCCTCGCGCAGCGATGCTTCGGCCCAAGTACCTTCGCCGCCGCGCGCCTTGATCTCGCGCCATTGCGCTATGGCCAGTTCGGTCTTTCCTTCGGCGACAAAGCCCTGACCCATATAGCTACGGGCGAGGATGTTATCAGGGTTGGTTTCGATGGCTTTCTGATAGAAGGTGTTGGCCAGTTCCAATTCACCCATTTTGCGATAGGTGAAGCCCCAATAGGTCTGCACCCGATCGTCATCTTGGTTCATGATACGCAGAATGCCCTGTGCGTTCTCATATTGCCCGTCATAGGCCAACTCACGCACGGCGTCATACAACTGATCGTCGGAGAAATTGGATTTGTCTGGTTTAACACAGCGCCCTGCAGACTCGTCGTAAACCCGACCAAACAGGCACTTCTTGGTGGTATTTGTCGGCTTGGGTGGGCTGCTATCACCACCACCCGCAGCAATTGCCATGGGTGCGAAGGTAAAGGCCTGAAGAGCGATGGCCGAGGCTAGTACGAGACGCATGTTCCTACTCCGTTGTCAAAGTGACTTGTTACAATCATAGCGTGATCTTCAAAAAAGCTAACGATTGACCGATCGCTTTTATTCACAAGCAGGAAAAAAAATGTCAGCTATTGACGATTTTCATGCAGCTTTGGCTTTCGCTGTCCCATGTCGTGCCTTCCGCACAGGACTGGGTTTGCTTTGCATGACCGCTGCAAGCAAGCCCGGCGGTGCCTGCGCAAATCAAAGCAATTGCACATAGAGCAATTCTTAGCATCGTGTTTTCCTTTCGCGGAAAAGATGCCAGCAGATTACCCGAGTTTTGCCAATCTGGCAAAGAAACAAGGCCCGGCCTGAACAAACAGGCCGGGCCTTGCCTAAATCCGGTCCGGGTTTATTCGCCGAACACGCGCGCGAAAATCGTATCAACGTGTTTGGTGTGGTAGCCGAGGTCGAATTTCTCTTCGATCTCTTCCGGGCTCAGCGCGGCGGTTACATCAGCATCGGCCAGCAGTTCCTCTTTGAAATCGGTACGATGCTCCCAGACCTTCAGCGCGTTGCGCTGAACCATGGCATAGGCATCCTCGCGGCTGACCCCTGCCTGTGTCAGCGCCAGAAGAACCCGCTGGCTCATCACAAGACCAGGGAACTTGTTCATGTTTTCAAGCATGTTCTCGGGGAAGATCAGCATCTTGTCGATCACCCCTGTCAGGCGGGCAAGGGCAAAATCCAGAGTGATGGTGGCGTCCGGCCCGATCATGCGTTCGACCGAGGAGTGCGAGATATCGCGCTCATGCCACAGCGCCACGTTCTCCATCGCCGGGACCACGGCAGCACGCACCATACGGGCCAGACCGGTCAGATTTTCGGTCAGCACCGGGTTCTTCTTGTGCGGCATGGCCGACGAGCCCTTTTGGCCCATCGAGAAAAACTCGGCCCCCTCCAGCACTTCGGTCCGCTGCATGTGGCGGATTTCGATGGCGATGTTTTCGATGCTGCTGGCGATCACGCCCAGTGTGGCAAAGAAGGCCGCGTGACGGTCGCGCGGGATGACCTGCGTGCTGATCGGCTCGGGCACCAGACCCAGTTTGTCGCACACATGCTCTTCAACCTGCGGGTCGACATTCGCGAAGGTTCCAACCGCGCCGCTGATCGCGCCGGTGGCGATTTCCGCGCGGGCGTCGCGCATACGGGACAGGTTGCGGTCCATCTCGGCATAGAAACGCGCGAAGGTCAGACCCATGGTAGTGGGCTCTGCGTGAATACCGTGGCTGCGACCGATGCGGATCGTGTTCTTGTGCTCGATAGCGCGGCGCTTGAGGGCGGCCAGCAGACCTTCGAGATCGGCGATCAGGATGTCAGCGGCACGGGTGAGCTGCACGTTAAGGCAGGTGTCCAACACGTCGGAGGAAGTCATGCCCTGATGCACGAAACGGGCCTCTTCGCTGCCTACATGTTCGGCCAGGTGGGTCAGGAAGGCGATGACGTCGTGCTTGGTAACGGCTTCGATCTCGTCGATGCGGGCAACGTCGAATTCGACGTCCTTGGCTTTCCACACCGCCTCGGCGTTTTCACGCGGGATCACGCCCAGATCGGCCATTGCGTCGCAGGCATGGGCCTCGATCTCGTACCAGATGCGGAACTTGCTCTCGGGCGACCAGATGGCGACCATCTCGGGGCGGGAATAGCGGGGAATCATTGGCGGCAGCACCTTTTTGTGATTGGGATGAGGCGTTGGCGCGGGGTTTAGCCGCGCATTGACCAAGGAACAAGGCGCGAGTGCTGGGATGAGACGGTTTGCCCTGATTTTGTTGCTTTGGCCGGGAATTTTATCCGCTGAGGAGTTTCGGCGGCTGACAGGGGATGAAATCCTGATGGCGCTTGTGGGCAAGAAACTCGACTACGGTGAAGGTATCAGCCAGACCTTCGATGACAGCATGCACACGCAGTACTTTTCCGGTCGCCCTAGTGCGGGGCGCTGGGCTGTGCGTGAGGATCGATATTGTTCGGTCTGGCCGCCATCTGATATCTGGGCTTGCTACGATGTCGCGCAAAGCGGAGATACGATCCGGTTTGTAGATGACGCAGGCAATACGACTGACGGAACCTTTGTGAAGTGAACCTACCCAGGAATATCGCGGATTTCCAAGGGGTTTGGAGCCTGACACGCCTCATCCGGGATGAGCGTGCGGGCCAGATCATTCATGCGGATGGTCAAGCAGAGTTGCAGCAAGATGCGCTGGGGTTGGTGTATGACGAGACGGTCACGCTGCGCATCCCGGGGCAGCCTGCAATGACGGGAACGCGTCGATACCTTTGGCGTGATGCTGGGGATCAGATTGCCATTCACTTCGACGATGACCGGTTTTTTCACGCACTCCAGCTAGGTCAGCCCCGCGCCGAGGACCACCACGATTGCCCGCCAGACAGCTATGATGCAGTATATGATTTCTCGGGATGGCCACGCTGGACTGTCCGTTGGAAAGTGACCGGACCGCGAAAATCCTATGAAATGGAGACCAAATACGCGCTGCGATAGCGTAATCATCTTGCAGCAACGCTTCGGAACGGGCATTGCTGCAGTTGCAAATAAGTCCGAATGTGGAGATATGAGATGAACGCAAACGTATTGGCCAATGCTTTTGGCCCGCGTGAGGGGATGGCGCTGCGCGTCAAGCAGGTGGCTCTGGTTGCCCTGGGTATCGTTGCTCTGGCTGTTGCTGCCAAAATCAAAGTGCCGATGTGGCCGGTTCCGATCACCATGGGCACATTCGCCGTTCTGACCATCGGCACCGCTTATGGCGCGCGCCTTGGCCTGATCACGATGCTGGGATACCTGCTGGTTGGCGCTCTGGGCTTTGACGTGTTTGCGGGTTCCTCGGCCGAAAAATTCGGCCTGACCTACATGATGGGTGGCACCGGTGGCTATCTTGTCGGTTACCTGATGGCGACCATTCTGCTGGGCGCACTGGCCGCGCGCGGCTGGGACCGCTCGGTCGGCAAGCTGGCGCTAGCGCTGGTACTGGCCAACGTGCTGATCTACGTGCCGGGACTGCTGTGGTTGGGTCAGCTGTATGGCTGGGACAAGCCGATCCTGGAATGGGGCCTGACACCCTTCCTGCTGGGTGATGCGATCAAGCTGGCGCTGGCCGCTCTGCTGATCCCCGGTCTGTGGAAACTGCTGGGCAACGCACGCACCTGATAGCGCGCTCATGCGCAAGACACACCCGCGTTCGGAGCTTTCCGGGTGCGGGTTTTTTATTGTCTGCAGAATAGGATACTGGACAAAGTCAATCTGCGTGGGCAACCTGAGACCAGAAAACTGATCAGGTTATTGAGATATGCGTATTTTGTTAAGCTTGGCGCTTGCTGCAAGTGCCGTGACTTGGTTGGCTGTAACGCCTGTGCAAGCCGACACACCGGTGACCTACACCGATGAAGGGCGCGCCCTGTTCCGCTTTGAGGTTCCCGACTTCTGGACATTGCGCACCGGTGGCCCGCGTGAGATCGAGGATACCAGTCTGGGCGATGCCCGTGCAATTTCGCGCGTCATGGGGATCAGACCGGTGACTGACGATAATGTCTGGATGGGATTCGTCTCACCATCGCGGGTTTCAAGCATTCAGGGCGGGCTGCGCTATCTTGAGGATATCGACAAATTCCTCGTCAAAGACCCGACGGTAACCAGCACCAGTGATACAAGGATTGGTGGGCGGCCTGCGCATATCGTTCGCGGAACCGGCAATCGGGATGGGCGCGGGGTGAACTTCACCGCCACGGTAATCGACCTGCCGCGCGACCGTGTGGCCATTGGGGTTGCGATCCTGCGGGACGGGGCCGATCCGTCTTATGTTGATGCCTTGAACGCCGTTTTCGCGTCGTTCCAGTCTTTGCAGTAAGGAGGCCTGGATGACACGCAAAGTGATAAAACGCTCAGTTTTGGCGCTGGGACTGGGGGCTGCAACCTTCACATTGTCAGCCTGCGATGGCGTAACGGTTGGGGTAGGGTATGGCGTCGGCTATGACCCATTTTACGATTCGATGCTGTGGAATGACTATTACCACGATCACGATGTAGACGTGGACGTGGATATTGATCGGCCCGACAGACCCGACAGGCCTGACCGCCCAGTGCGCCCGAACCCACCGCAGCGGCCCAAACCTCCAGTCGCCAAACCACCTTCGCGCCCGCATCCCCCAGTGGCGCGCCCTCCGGCGGCGCGGCCGCCGATCCATCGGCCGTCTCCAAGACGTCGCTGAAGAACTCGGGGCAGATTGGTCTGCCCCGACCCGATCGGGGATTGGTACGTTAGGCCCCACAGATTATGCGAATTGCAAATCCGTGATAGAGTGCAAATTGGGCGGGCTTGATTTAGAAGTTCCGTAATAACAACCGCATCGAATGTCACAGCCCGCTCGACCTTTGCCAAAAGGAGTCGACGATGCTGACTGAAGAACAGCTAAGAGCCATTGCAGCCGCGTTCTGCGGTATCCTGATTGTGCCCAATATCGGTCTGCCGAACCCGTTTCGCATAAACCTGAATGCCAGGGCCATTCCCGAAGATATTATCGACGAGATCGAAGATGATATGGGCGACTTTGGATTTGCCGCTCATCCACGCGGACCGTTTGGAAAGGATATCCGCGACGCCTTTATGGAGATTTCGTTCGATCAGAGGGGATGCGTCTATTCGATCTCTGTTGTTGGTGGAGTCAAGCGCGGTCTTGGCGCTACCAGACGCCGTGAGACGCACTCGACAGATTGGAAAGCGCCCTGATCCAACCGTAATTTACTGCACAAGTTCAGTCGTGATATGGGCCGAGCCTTCAAGAGTTCGGTGAACAGGACATTTGTCGGCAATCTCCAGCAGCTTGGCCTTCTGATCCGTGTCCAGCGGGCCCTCCAGCCGAATTTTACGGCGAAACTGATCGACCTTGCCTTCGCTGGCAAGCCCGGCATCCTGCGCGTGAACTTTATCATGACAGACATCGACCGTGATACCTGTCAGCGGCCAGCGCTTGCGGCGGGCATACATGCGAATGGTCATAGAGGTGCATGCCCCCAACCCGGACGACACGAACCCGTAAGGTGACATGCCCCGATCCGAACCACCATAAGATGCGGGCTCGTCCGCGACCGCGTGATGACGCGGGCCTGACTGAATGTCCTGCAGAAAACCCGACGGGTCTGTCTCGGTCACGCGGACGACACCTTCCGGTGCCCCAGGTGGCGGGGCCGGAGGGCACAGCTTGACATAGCGGGAAACCCAGGCGGTGATGACATCAGCCGCATAATCCGCATCTTGCGCACGCGTGATCAGGTGGTCGGCATCATCGAGTGTAACAAAGCTTTTGGGATGTTTTGCCGCCATGAAGATGGTGCTGGCATTGTCAATACTGACCGTACTGTCGCGTGGTGCGTGCAGGATCAGCAAGGCAGCTTTCAGATCAGCAATGGCCGGAGTGAGCGCGGTTGCTGAAATATCTTCAACAAACGCCTTGCCAATGCGGAACGGACGCCCCCCCAACGACACTTCGGCGCTGCCTTGAGATTCGATTTCGGGCAAGGCTGCCTCGAAATGGTGGGACACATGGCCGGGGTCGGCGGGTGCGCCGAGCGTTACCACGGCTTTGATTGACGGAATTCCTGCGCGTGCTCGCAATACGGCAGCGCCACCAAGCGAATGGCCGATCAGAAGCGACGGTACCATATTACGGCCCGCAAGGTATTCTGCGGCTTTGATCAGGTCCTCGACATTCGAGGTGAATGTCGTATTGGCGAATTCGCCGTCCGAGTGACCAAGGCCGGTAAAGTCGAACCGCAGGACCGCGATGCCCATCGCCGCCAGGCGCGCCGAAATTCGCCGTGCTGCCGGAATGTCTTTCGAGCAGGTAAAGCAATGTGCAAATAACGCCGTCGCCAGAACCGGCCCGTCTGGCAAATCCAAGCGCGCGGCCAGTTGGCTGCCGTCGTGACCGGCAAAGGTAATGCGTTCGGTAGGCATGATTATTCCTAGGTTGTCAGGTTTCGACAATACTGTGCGCTGAGGGCGGGCGGCTCAACCCTTGTGTCAGGCGCGTCACGGGAAGGTGAGAGATCGGGAAGTGATCTTATCTGGGCACCAAGTTCTTTGTACAATTTTCGTCAAAGAGCCTGACAAATCAAGATTGGTGATGTATTGCCGTAAAAATATTCATTTTACTTATTTGCTCTCGCCTCCCAACTAATAGTCATTCCAATGACTCTCTGTGGAGGCCAAAATGGCACATTCGACACCTGTACCTTTGAGTCCGGCAATTCGTCCCGGAGTACTGATTGCGATCCTGCTGACGGGCGCAATCGGTTTCGCGCTTGGGCAAAACTGGCCACCGAGAACCTTGCCCCAGGAAACACAGATCATCACCGCGCCCGAGGATTGGCACGGTAACGTCAGGCGATCTCACTGGTCGAAATAGCACTTAGTTTGCGCCCATCAACTGTGCGTCGAACGGATACTTGGTCAGGTTTTCGTAGCCGTCTTCTGTAATCAGCACCTGATCTTCCAGCTTGATTGAGAAGTCGCCACCTACCTCACCGACCGCCGCTTCGACGCACAGCACCATTCCAGGTTCAAGCGGGTAGTCATAGGCCCCTTCCACCGCCTTGTCTGGATAAGCCACCAAAGGCCATTCGTCGCACAATCCCACGCCATGCATCAGGCAACCATATTTCTGTGCCTGGAATTTGTCGTCCAGCCGGTGTGCATTTGCGGTCAGTTCTGGGATCATGACGCCCGGTTTCAGCATTTCCATATTGGTCATGATATGCTCGTGCGCGTGCTGCATTGCATAAATCATGTCAGGCTGTGGCTTTTGATCGCCGATCCACCATGTGCGCGAAATGTCGATGCAAATGCCGTATGATCCAATCAGGTCGGTATCGAATGCGATGATCTCGTTCTGTCTCGTGATACGTGGGCCACATTCCTGAAACCATGGATTGGTACGCTGGCCTGAAGCCAGAAGCCGAGTTTCGATCCACTCGCCTCCGCGTCGAATATTTTCAGCATGTAAAACGGCCCAGATGTCATCCTCCGACGTCTTACCATCCCCGACATTGGCACGTGCGAACCGCTCCATTTCAGCGACGGCGGTTTCACAGGCGTGGCTGGCACAGCGCATGGCGAGGATTTCGTCGGGGCTTTTAACAGCGCGGGTTTTCTCGGTGAGCTCTTCCCCTTCCATAACTTGAAACCCTTGCGCCTCGAGCGCGCGTAGGCCGTGCAACATGATCTTGTCTACACCAAGTCGCTTATTTCCGCCGCCATGTTCCTCGATCAACACGCGCACTTCATTCGAGAACACATCCGCCGCGATATCGATTTTGTCGCCCCGGTCGAAGTAGAACAAATCCGCACCCGAGCGTTGCTCGCGCACAAGCGGGTTGAACTTCGACAGGAAAGGAGAGTTTTTGTAGTCCCAGATGACCATATAGCCATCTGCGCAAACCAACACCGCCCGGAACGGATTGTGAGTGTTCCAAAGCTGCATATTGGTGCTGTCGGTCGCGTAGCGAATGTTGAGGGGGTCAAACAACAAGACACCACCCCAGCCACGTTTCACAATGGCTTGGGTTAATCGCGACCAGCGGTATTCCCGCATCCGTTCGAGATTGGGCAGGCTCAGCCCTGCGGCCGTCCATTCATCAAAGGCCAGCTGTGTCGGTCCGATTTCGATCCGATCATTGTCATTTGGGGTTCCATCGCCGAGAGTGGTGCCCCTGGTGGGATCAATCTTACGGGTGTCGCGATAGGGTGTGTTCACGGGCGGGCCTTTCTGCTTGCCAACCCAGCCTGCAAAGCCAAAGACGATACGTCTCGAAAGTTTGCGACTGTCTAGAAGTCGCTTTTTGACCGGCAAAGCCAGTTTGGGATGCTATGCCTCAGTCATGACGGAGATATTGCAGCATTCCATCCCCCACAATCCGCTTGCCACAAACCCGCTACCTGGGATCAAGCCGGCTGATCCTAACAACTGGTTGCACCAGGACGATGCCTTTGCGGCTCAGATGCAACGGCGGACAGATTTGTTGGAAGAGCGGATGTTAGATGTTCTGGCCCAGAGCCCCGAAGCATTGAAGCCCGCGCAGGAGTTGCTTGAATTGGTTCTCGGGCAAGCTTACCCGGATGCTTCCGATCAAGTAGTTAGGCCAGACGGGATCAAAATCGAAATTGATTGGGACCACCCGTTGGAAACGCTTTGCCAATTGGTACAGGAAGATTTCTGCATATTGCAGAAGCACGGAGATGAGCATGTACTGACAGGCGCGATCCTGTGCTTTCCTGCAAGCTGGATGTTGTCCGAAAAATTCATGCGCCCACTGACCGGAATTCATGAACCCGTGGATGTCTACGACGCAAACATAGCACGTAGGGTTCAGCGTTTGTTTGATGGGATTCAACCGAACCGTCCGCTGTGGCGGTTTAATGCGCTTTGGTATCATGACGCTGAACTGTTCCAGCCACGCAGTATGGCGCAAAGACGTGCGCCACAGAACGAAAACACCGCCCGGTATCTGCGCAGCGAACGACAAACTCTCTTGCGTCTACCACAAACAGGCGCGGTGGTATTTGCCATCCATACATACGTGATGATGGCAGAGCAGATCTTAGAACTGGAAAACCCCGCCTGATGGCGGGGCTTCCAAGGAGGGTCTTGGGTCGTTTGGTTACATGCCTAGGGCGTTTGCGACCTCGCCAAAAGCATTTGTAAGGTTCAGGCCGAAAATCGCGGTTGTAAATGCCAACACCTGAGTGTTGAGGCGAAAGTCCTCACCGCGGATCAGATTGACAGCCGCCAAGGAAACGGCAACCGGGGCAGATATGCTGGCAATCGCGCCTGTCATGCCCCAACTAGTCAGCCTAAGGATATCGCTTGGGCGATCGGTTTCCTCAGCGCTGTCCTGAGAAAGGTTTGCCGACGGCGACGGATCGGTTTCAGTGCGAAACGCGATACTGAGGAGTTGGTCATCGCTCAGCTTTATTGGGCGCGGCTTGCTCTGGGTTTTGGTATCCAATTGCACTGGATTGGGATCGGGCAAGTCGAGCCCGGCAAATGGACCGCTGATCGCTTCGAAAATCTGTTTACGATTTCGGGAATTGCGGGGGCTGATCGAGTCGAACGCGCTCATGAATTGTTCAATCGTCAGCACTGTATTGGGCGATAACCATTCAACCCGCCGGGTCGTACAGATATCGACCATGCGGTAAAGCATCACAACCAGCATCAGCTCTGAAATTTCGCTATCATCAAGCAGCTTTGAAACTGGACAAATTGTAATCGTCAACCGGTTGTCTGGGGGGGCTACGACACGACGCGTCTTGGTTCTGAGACCCGCAGTTTTATCCATCCGTTCATGGTGGCTGTGTTCAACTGCCTTGGATTCTGAATCAAGGGTCAGACGCACAAGATACTGGCTGCAGACGATGCTTGCCTCGGACGCGCTGAGAAGCGTCTTGCGCTCGACCAGATGGCCATAATCCGCGAGTGTGGTGGATACGACATCGCAAACGCGTTCAAGTGCGCCATCCGCAGAGCCGTCGAACTGGAGACCGCCGTGGTACATATGCTTCGAAGTCACAGCATGTTCCTTTGCCGTAATAATCTTCACAACAATGTAGCAACCGAAATGGTGCAAATTTTGACGAAAATGCAAAAAAGTCAGAGATTTCCATCATTGATTACACTTTGGAAACCAAGAAAAACGCGGTTTTCTTTAATATATGTGGCGAGAATGTGGCTGAAATCGGATCTGCCAGGCCAGATAAGTTGGTCGACTCAACCGTCGATTCGAGCGGCCATAATAGCGATGGATTGCTGATAAACAGTGGCGGCATTCCACTGTTGGATAACCGCAAAATTCGGCTCGCCGGATTGGTAGCCGCGTCCTGGCTTCCACCCTTTCTTACGTAAGAAATTTGCAGTTGAGGCAAGAGCGTCGGTCATGTTGTAGAAATCGACCCGACCATCACCCGTTGCGTCCACGCCATAGGTCAAAGCATTGCCAGGCAAAAATTGCGTATGACCCAGCTCGCCATGTTTTGCCCCTTTTGTCGCCATCGTGACGCTTCCTTGATCGACCAATTTTAACGCACCAATGGCATGCGGGACAAAGAACTCGGATCGGCGACAATCATAAGCCAATGTTGTGATTGCGGAAACAACCTGGCTGTCGCCCATGAAGTTACCAAAGCCGGTTTCCATGCCGTGGATGGCAATCAGAACACCCGCGGGCACGCCATATTGGCGCTCCAGAGCAGCGTAGAATTGCGGGTTTCGCGCCTTACGCTTACGTCCCTGAGCGACGATGGTATTCGCTCCGCGAATTTTCATGAACTTGTCCAGCGAGTATTTGAAGCTTTTTTGATTGCGATCAGCTGCAATGGTGCGGGTCGCGTATTGGGTCTGCGCCAATGCCTGCAGGCCTTTCTTTTTCACGCCCGCACGCTTGGCCGTTTTGGCGAAGTCGGCTTTCCAAGCCTCAAATCCGCTACTTGTATTACCGCATGGGGCCGTGAACACCATCGAGGGCATGAGAATAGCGATAGCAACGCAGGTGCAAATTCTAAGCATGAAGGAAATCCGATTGCAGAATAACTGCTTCAGCCTAAGCTTTGATCGCTGTCGGGCAAAGCGGTTTAATACAGATCAAGTTCACCTGTGGTTTTTAGGGTTTCAAACCACTCGTCCGGGGTTTTATCGATCTTGGCATGTTTGACCATCATCGCGTTCATATTGGGCAGATGCGAAGAATCCGGCCATTCCCCTGGCTGCCACAGGTTTGAACGGATGATGCATTTGGGGCAATGCGCAAAGACGGTGTCGACATGGATCAACAATGCCAATTTGGGCGGGTGACCTCCTACAGCCATGGTAGAAAGAAGTTCAGGATCCGCACAAATCCTAGCGGTGCCGCGAAGCCGCAGCGTTTCCATTTTTCCGGGGACGAAGAAGATCAAACTAACGCGCGGGTCCTTCAGAACGTTGTGAAAGGTATCTACGCGCTTGTTCCCGGGGCGGTCGGGCAGGGCGATCAGCGTGTCAGAAATGATGAATGTAAACCCTGCCGGGTCCCCGCGTGGAGAAATATCTAGATAGCCGGACGGGTTCGCCGACGCGATGAGGCAGAAAGGTGAGGTTGCGATAAAGTCACGGCACATCTGGTCCAGCGCCGGAAGTTCTTTGTCGATGATCTGAGGCAGGGGGTGCCCGCAAATCTGTTCGAGTTCGGCTTCTGAGGTCACGAGATTTGCGAACTCTGAAAAAGGTGAAGCATCGACGGGCATGCGCGTTCCTCCTTTGGTGCTGGTTCAACGAGTTTGGAAGATCGCGCCAAACGAAACAAGGGCGCCCCGAAGGGCGCCCTTATGACAGTCCGATATGCTATTGGATCAACAGCTGTAGTACATGCCGTACTCAACCGGGTGCGGCGTGTGCTCGTAGGTTTCGACCTCTTCCATCTTCAATTCGATGTAGCCGTCGATTTGGTCTTTTGTGAACACGTCGCCCTGCAGCAGGAAGTCGTGATCGGATGCCAGAGCTTCCAGAGCCTCACGCAGCGATCCGCAAACGGTCGGGATGTCGGCCAGTTCTTCGGCGGGCAGATCGTACAGGTTCTTGTCCATGGCTTCGCCCGGATCGATCTTGTTCTTGATGCCGTCCAGACCGGCCATCAGCAGCGCAGCAAACGCCAGGTAGGGGTTTGCGGCGGGATCGGGGAAGCGAGCCTCAACCCGTTTGGCTTTCGGGCTTTCGGTCCACGGAATACGTACACAGCCCGAGCGGTTGCGGGCCGAGTAGGCGCGCAGAACAGGGGCCTCAAAGCCTGGGATCAGACGCTTGTAGCTGTTGGTCGCCGGGTTGGTGAAGGCGTTCAGCGTTTTGGCGTGCTTCAGAACGCCACCGATGAACCACAACGCTTCATCCGACAGATCAGCATATTTGTCGCCTGCAAAGAGCGGCTTGCCGTCTTTCCAGATCGACATGTTCACGTGCATGCCGGTGCCGTTATCACCTGCGATGGGCTTCGGCATGAAGGTGGCCGATTTGCCGTAGGCGTGGGCGACGTTGTGGATCACGTATTTGTACTTCTGCAGCTCGTCGGCCTGTTTGGTCAGGCTGTCAAAGATCAGACCAAGCTCGTGCTGGCACGAGGCGACTTCGTGGTGGTGTTTGTCGACCTTCATACCCAAACGCTTCATGGTGCTGAGCATCTCGGAACGCAGATCCTGGCTCTCGTCCACCGGGTTCACGGGGAAGTAACCGCCTTTGACCCCGGGACGATGGCCCATGTTGCCCATCTCGTATTCTGTGTCAGTGTTCCACGATGCATCAGTTGCATCAACTTCGTAAGATACCTTGTTGATACTGTTAGAGAAACGAACATCGTCGAACAGGAAGAATTCGGCCTCAGGGCCCATATAGGCCACATCACCGATACCGGACGCCTTCAGGTAGGCTTCGGCTTTTTGCGCGGTGCCGCGCGGGTCACGCTCATAGGCTTCGCCGGTATCGGGCTCGACAACCGAGCAGTGCAGGCAGATGGTCTTTTCCGCATAGAACGGATCGACATATGCGCTGTCTGTATCGGGCATCAGCTTCATGTCGGATGCTTCGATCGACTTCCAGCCTGCGATGGACGATCCGTCGAACATGAAGCCTTCTTCCAGAAAGTCTTCGTCGACCTGATCGGACATGATGGTTACGTGCTGAAGCTTGCCGCGCGGGTCGGTAAAGCGGATGTCGACATATTCGGCGTCCTCATCCCGGATCAGCTGAAGAACTGCGTCCTTGCTCATACTCTCTATTCCTCTGATTTGAGATTAGTCGGTTACAGCGCGTCCGAGCCGGTTTCACCGGTGCGGATGCGGATAGCTTGTTCAACGGGCGAGACAAAGATTTTGCCGTCGCCGATCTTGTCTGTCTTGGCTGCGCCAACGATGGCTTCGATGGCGGCGTCAACCTGATCGTCGTCCAGCACCACCTCGACCTTTACCTTGGGCAGAAAGTCGACCACGTATTCAGCGCCGCGATAGAGCTCGGTGTGACCTTTCTGACGGCCAAAGCCCTTGACTTCGATCACGCTGAGGCCCTGTACGCCCACGTCCTGCAGCGCTTCTTTCACTTCGTCCAGCTTGAACGGCTTGATGATCGCTTCGATCTTTTTCATTCCGGCTCACCTTGCATGGTTGTCTTGAAGGCACTGATCACGTCTAAGATTGGGCGGCAATCTGATTGCTGTGTTGCACGCTGCCAGAGACAGTGAAAGCTATCAATGGATCAAATTTTGATCGCAGTGCACAAAAAGTAATCAAATTTGAATCGCCTGAGGGGCCAGAGATGACGAAACTGCTGACCGCTGCGCAAATGCGCCTCATCGAGACCACCGCGATTGGTCTTGGGCAGGCGACGGGTCTTGAGTTGATGGAGCGCGCAGGACAAGGCGTTGTGGCCGCGATTTTTGAGGAATGGCCAGACTTAGCGAAATCCGGTGGTCGCGCGGTGATATTAAGTGGCCCGGGCAACAATGGCGGAGACGGCTTTGTGGTCGCGCGGTTGCTGCAAAGGCAGGGGTGGCAAGTCGAAGTGTTGCTCTATGGTGACCCTGCCAAATTGCCACCAGATGCGCGCGTGAACTATGAACGGTGGGAAGGAAGGGCGCTTGGCGTGGCTGATTTTGGTAAGGCTGAAATTCAGCATCCTGACCTTTCCATTGATGCATTGTTTGGCACCGGATTGACGCGACCAATCGAAGATCCGGTTTTGTGGGAATACCTATGGGCGCATGATGATGCGGAAGACGCATGGGAAATGCGCAGGCAAGGTCGTGGAACCGATATCGTACCACCACGAACAGTCGCAATTGATCTGCCTTCAGGTCTCTGCTCGGATTCAGGCAAAGTTATTGGGGGCGCCTTTGCACAGCATGGTCGCCGTTGCGCACGGTCCGCCCTGACCGTTTCATTCCACGCGCGAAAGCTTGGGCATGTTCTGAGCGAGGGTTCATCTTATTGCGGTCGGTTGGTCGTGAAAGATATCGGATTGAATCGGGATGAGGGAGAGATTGAGGCAGCAACTTCTGTCGAAGCGCCATCTGGCACTCATCTCAACAAAAGTGAGCACAGCCATAAGTACTCGCACGGTCATGCGGTTGTCCTGTCGGGCGGCGTCGGCAAAACCGGGGCCGCACGTTTGGCAGCCCGAGCGGCGCTGCGGATAGGGGCGGGGTTGGTGACACTGGGTGCGCCACCTGCCGCGCAAATGGAGATCGCGAGCCAGATCACCGCTCTGATGCTGAAGCGGGTTGATGGGGTAGGGGACTTACTTGAAACTCTGCAGGATGAGCGGTTTAACGCATTGTGCCTTGGACCGGGCCTGGGGGAAACGCGATCTCGGGAATTGGTGCCGGTTGCACTAAGCGCAGCCCGGCCGACTGTGTTGGATGCGGATGCCTTGTCAGCCTTTGCCGAAGAACCGGCGGCGCTATTAGAACTGCTGCATGAAAGATGCGTGCTGACGCCGCATACAGGAGAGTTCGCGCGTTTGTTCCCGGATATCGCAGAAAAGCTGAATGAAGTGCCCGCCAAGGGTCCGGCATTCTCTAAGGTTGATGCGGCTCGTGAGGCGGCGGTGCGAGCTGGATGTTGTGTACTGGTGAAGGGGCCTGACACGGTCATTGCCACGCTGGACGGGCGGTGCTCGGTCAATTCTGCACATTACAACCGGGCGGCCCCCTGGCTCGCAACGGCCGGATCGGGCGATACGTTGGCCGGCTTCATCACCGGATTGCTTGCCCGTGGGTTCGAGCCAATGCAAGCGGCAGAAACGGCGGCCTGGCTGCATGTTGAGTGCGCCCGGAACTTTGGGCCAGGCTTGATCGCCGAAGATTTAGCCGAGCAGTTGCCCGCCGTATTGCAACAGATTGAAGTATAAATGGATCGGCGGTAAATGGCCGATCGCAGCCCAAAGCGGCGAATTTATGCCGCTGCGTCCCGCCAGTTGCATAGCGGCTGTTTGCAGTATGCAACGATCGGCGTCACAATTTTCTTGCATGGTTATTAGAGTCGCCTCTGGGACTCGATCAATGAATTGAAATTAATGCAGAATTCTTGCCTTCGACGCAGATACCTGTGGCGATAAAGCAATGAATGCTGAACTTGAGCCGGGTGTCATTGGAAATGCAGGAACCGATGAGCATTTGAGCAGTATCAAACTTAAAGAACCATCTACGGTGAATGACATGACAGTGAATTGTAAACTGACTTCCTTAGCAGCAGCTTTTGCTGCAACAACCGCAATACCTGCCGCCGCCGAACTTAAATATGAAAACAACACAGGTGGTTATGTGTTGCTATACGGGCAGCTGCACCCTGCGTTGATCTCGGTCGATGACGGAGAAGACACCGAGACCCGCGTGCTGGACAACGACCTTTCTAATAGCCGGGTCGGACTTGAGCTGTTACAGCCTTTTGGGAACAACGATTTCACATTCCGGCTGGAAACCGGATTGGGACTTCCGAATTCAAGCGAGTGGAACCAGCTAGGCACTGATTTCAGCGGTTGGACTCGCGAAGACATCCGGCATGTAGATTTCGCTCTGGCGGGTGACTGGGGTAAATTCTCTGCTGGTCAGGGCAGCATGGTGGCGGACGGTGCTGCCGAAGTGGACCTGTCCTATGTCGGGACCGCGCTGTATTCTTTCACGAATGACGAGAACGGCGGTTTTTTCTATCGCGGTACTGACGGTTTCCTCAGCGATATTACCGTAGGCGATTCCAGCAGCAACTTTGACGGCGCGCGTCGTGGCCGTGTTCGTTATGATACACCCGAGTTCAGTGGATTCACCGCTGGGCTGGCATATGGTCAGAACATCCTGTCCAGCGGCGATGACGATGACTATTATGATGTTGGCCTCAGATACAACAACACCTTCGGTGGCGGGGTCGAGTTCGCTGCAGCCATTGCTTATTCGGTTCGTTCGGCTGACGATGGATCAGGGGATCGCAAGGATACGATCGGTTCCGCGTCCGTTCTGCTGCAGAGTGGGTTGAGTTTCACCGTCGCTGCGGGCACGCGCGACAATGATGCGGACGGTGCGTCTGATCCGAACTACTTCTATGGGAAGATCGCGTATGAAGATCAGTGGGTCTCCTGGGGCAAAACCGGTATCGGGATCGACTACTATTCGGGTTCGGACTTCGTGGATGACGGGTCCAGCACAGACGCTTGGGGCATCGCTGTCGTTCAGCGTATCGACAGCATCAATACAGATGCCTACCTGAAATACCGCAATCACGACTTTGAAGATGGCGCTTCGTTCGACAACAACGAAGCCTGGGTGTTGGGCGCCCGCTGGAAGTTCTGAGCTCTTAACTCAGTAATGATCAAACGCTCTGGCCTGCGCCGGGGCGTTTTTTCGTCTGTGATATGGGCAAAACGGGGCTGAAAAGGCCTTTGCCTCTTGCACGCAGGCGGCAGGGCAAATAGAAGGCGTCAAATTTGCCCGGCGCGCCCGTTTTGCGCGCCCCGAATCCTATGGGGACTACCATAATGCAGGTTACCGAGACGCTGAATGAAGGTCTGAAACGCGGGTACAACATAGTTGTGACCGCTGCCGAGCTGGACAACAAGGTCAACGAAAAGCTGACCGAAGCGCAGCCCGAAGTCGAGATGAAGGGCTTCCGTAAAGGTAAGGTGCCGATGGCGCTGCTGAAGAAGCAGTTTGGCCAGCGCTTGCTTGGCGAAGCGATGCAGGAAACCATCGACGGTGCGATGAATAAGCACTTTGAGGACAGCGGCGAGCGTCCTGCACTGCAGCCCGAGGTCAAGATGACCAATGAAGACTGGAAAGAAGGCGATGACGTAGAAGTTGCTATGTCCTACGAAGCACTGCCCGAAATTCCAGAGGTTGACCTGAAATCGGTCGAGCTGGAGAAGCTGGTTGTCAAAGCTGATGACGCAGCCGTGGAAGAAGCGCTGAACAACCTGGCCGAAACCGCCCAGAACTTCAAAGCGCGTCGCAAGGGTTCGAAAGCGAAAGATGGCGATCAGATCGTGTTCGACTTTGTTGGCAAGGTTGATGGCGAAGAGTTCGAAGGTGGTTCGGCTGAAGATTACCCGCTGGTTTTGGGCTCGAACAGCTTCATCCCTGGCTTTGAGGAGCAGTTGGTTGGCGTAAAAGCCGAGGAAGAAAAAGACGTGAACGTCACCTTCCCGGAAGAATACGGTGCCGAGCATCTGGCCGGTAAAGACGCCGTATTCACCTGCACCATCAAAGAAGTGAAAGAACCGGTTGCAGCCGAGGTTGACGACGAACTGGCAAAGAAATTTGGTGCCGATGATCTGGCTGCTTTGAAAGAGCAGATTGGTGAGCGCCTGGAAGCGGAATATGCCGGTGCGTCGCGTGCGGTTATGAAGCGCGCGCTATTGGACGTGCTGGACGAGAAAGTTTCGTTCGATCTGCCGCCCTCGTTGGTGGAAGCCGAAGCCAAACAGATTGCACATCAGCTGTGGCACGAAGAGAACCCTGAAGTTGAAGGCCACGATCATGATCCGATCGAGCCCACCGACGAGCACAACAAACTGGCCGAGCGCCGCGTGCGTCTGGGCCTGTTGCTGGCAGAGCTGGGCCAGAAGGCCGAAGTCGAAGTGACCGATGCCGAGATGACTCAGGCGATCATGAACCAGGCACGTCAGTACCCAGGTCAGGAACGTCAGTTCTTTGAGTTCGTGCAGCAGAACGCTCAGATGCAGCAGCAATTGCGGGCGCCGATCTTTGAAGACAAGGTTGTCGACTACATCGTCGAGCTGGCTCAGGTCGCAGACAAAGAAGTCAGCAAAGAAGACCTGCAAAAAGCCGTTGAGGCACTGGAAGAGGAATAATCCTCTTCCTTCTCCCAGCCTGGGGCCACAAAAAAGCGGAGCCGTCTGGAAATTGGACGGCTCCGCATGGGTGGCTTTGTACTATGAGGTGAGGGGGTCAGGCCTCATGAGCAAAAGCACGGGGGGTCTGTAACAAAGCGGTCTTTTGCTCTGGGGTGAATGTATCGGTCAGCGCTTCGATCAGTTTCAGCACTGCCTGTCTTTCCACTTCCGTCTTGGCCGCACTCATCTGTTCGACAAAATACTTCTCAAGATCGGTGAGCGGTTTGTGGTCGCGGTTTGCCGGGTTGGCAGTCGCTGCCTTTTTTGCCTCGAAGAACTCCAATGCCTTTTCTTCTTCGATAAAGACATCGTGGTGGATGTCAGCAAATTCTCGAAGGCCCGAAATCCTTTCTTCCGAGCAATCCAGCAGGGCCGCCATCGCCGGCACTTTGCCCATCGGTACTGTTTCGCCAACATAATCGTAGGGCGCACAGTTCGAGCGTTTGAGGACGCGGTTCATGACCGGGTCGATGACGGTGATGATGTCTTGAATACCCGCGCTGCGGCAATATTCCAGTGATCCAATCATCAACTCACAAGTCGCATATGAGACCGAGTTTTTCTCTTTTCCTCGAGTCAAACGCTGCGTATCGACACAGAAGCGGGTCGATTCCCACATGGTCGCACTGCGCATTGGTGCTTCGCCGCATAAGATATCCGAGAACACATCCGAAAGCATGTGTGGGCCAGTGGTCTGGAGTGCACGTACTGCGGCCACGACGTTCCCCTCATCGTCGAGACCGATTACATATGCAGGATCCAGATGATCGAATTGATCGATTTCTTTCCCATCTTGGATGTTAACGTCCCAACCAAGTCGCCCGCCAAATACCCGAGCGCGCAGTTCGAACATATCGTCAAGAACTTCGGTGAACAGATGTCTGTTCAGCCCATCAACTACCAAAATCATGTTAACCCCCTTCGAGTGATCTGTCTGTGGATAAGACGTTACTCGGTTTCCACAGCGAATCTATTGGGGGTTTCCCGTAATATTGGCTTTTTTTAGCCCAATTTTGGCAAGATTTGGCTTTACCCTGGGTAGATTAAGCCGATTCCGATGGCGCGACCGACGGCCTGCGGAGTCGTCAGTGCATTAAGCTTTTCGCGAGAAGAGCGCAAGTGCACCTCAACCGTACGGTGCGATATCGACAGAATATCGCCGATATCCTGCTGTGATTTGCCTGCTGCGGCCCATTGCAAAATCTCCAACTCGCGGCTGGAGAGGGTCGGGTGGTACAGCATTCGGCTGATTGTATCCGACGTCATGACGTTGTCATGAATGTGTACGGCCAAAGATTGCAGGTCACTTATCACGTTGGGCACCAGTTTCTTCCACTCTTCCCGGCTGCATTCACGCACGGCGCTGAGCAGGCCGATATCTCCGTACGGCCCGCGCACAGGAATCGTAATGCCCTGATCTGGAATGCCAAAATCATGTGCATCACGAAAAACGCGCTGGAAATCTTTGCCCCGTTCAAGACGACTCCAATCTACGGGCGCGATGCTACGTTGACTCATGTGCAACGTCGGATCGATCAGATGCAGACCTTGTTCTTGATAATGAGCTTTCCAGTCATCGCTATAGGTCACATGGCCGTGGATGGTTCCTGCGGCAGGGTTCATGCCAGCATAGGCGGCATGGTCCATTTCGTATTTGTCACAGACTTGGCGCAGGAACTCGTCATACCGAGTATCCTGTTCTGGAAGGGTGCTGAGATCAACAATATCCATACGGCAACGACCAGCTAGACCCGAGTGAGCGGGCGGATCCCTTTTTCCAGGAAAAAAGATACTGTCTTCCCTGACGTCAACAAGGACACCACATTTCCCACATCATGACAAGAAGCTAGGGGAAACGTCTGCCTTTTAAAGGGAAATGTGCCATTGGTGCACATCTTTATGGCGTCCTTTGCTTAGGTCAATGTCAGATTTGTGGTGCCCATTCCGAAGTTTATCGGGTGTTTGAGTGGTTATGCGCATACTTTACGAGGTGAATGCGCATTAATAACGTCTATTTTGTGGCGGAAACTAGACCGGTTTCAACTAGCATACCCCTCTTCTTAGCTTCGGGGTAATACCCTTTCGCATAGAGAAAAATAGCGCGCTGTTGATCGCCGTCCGACAATAGCCAGGCGCCGCGTAGGTATTTACCTGCAAATTCCAGATTTGTATCTGCGTCCAGCAATCCCTGGGCATTACCAGCATAGCCCATAGATCGCGCGGTCGCAGGCAGGATTTGCAGCAGCCCATAGTAGGGGCGGTTCACCGCCCAGGGGCGATGTGTGCTTTCGCGGATGGCAAGTTTGTGCACCAACTCTCGTGGAAGCTCATAGTGATCGGCCCATTTGTTGATCGAGGCACGCAGTTCCGGCGTCTCATTGGGATAGAGGGGCGGGTCGGAGGTGTCGGTGCCACCTGAAGCGTTTGGGCCACCACAGGCGGCAAGTGGCGCAATGAGCAACAAGGTCAAAATGCTGCGGCGAAGGAGAGGGGTCATATAAATGCTCCTGATATCGAAGGGCGATGATATGAAACCTTCGCCGGTCCGCAAGTCTAGACGATCAATCGGGCTAAATCTTGCTGGTGGCGATAAGAAAACAAAAAAGGCCGCACATAAGTGCGGCCCTTTGGATTCGTAGAAACAGCCGGATCAGGCTTTGGCTTCGTCTTCTTCAGCCGGAGCTTCTTCGGCGACCAACTCATCGTCATCCGACGCGGCCGAGCCGATGTCGTCAAAGAGTTCAGCGATTTCGAATTCAGCGGCGGCTTCTTCTTCAGCAGCCAGTTCCTGAATCGATTTACCCGATGCCTGCAGTTCGGCTTCTTCTTCCGAACGGGCAACGTTCATCTTGATCTCTACTTCAACCTCGGGGTGCAGTTTGACTGCCAGCGAGTGAAGACCAAGTTCTTTGATCGGGGCGATCAGAACAATCTGTTTCTTGTCGACGGTGAAGCCTGCGTCGGTCGCAGCGTCTGCGGCGTCACGCGGGGTGACCGAACCGTACAGAGCGCCGGCATCTGACGCCGAGCGAATCACGATGAACTGCTGACCGTCCAGCTTTTCAGCCAGCGCTTCAGCTTCTTTCTTGGTTTCCAGGTTGCGTGCTTCAAGCTGCGCTTTCTGGGCCTCGAACGATGCGATGTTCGATTCGGATGCGCTCAATGCTTTGCCCTGAGGCAGCAGGAAGTTGCGGGCGTAGCCGGGCTTGACGTCAACGACGTCGCCCATCTGACCCAGTTTCGCAACGCGTTCCAGAAGGATAACTTGCATGTCAGTCTCTCCTTACTTCACGGCGTAGGGCAGCAGGGCGAGGAAGCGGGCGCGCTTGATAGCACGGGCCAGTTCACGCTGCTTTTTCGCCGAAACGGCGGTGATGCGCGAAGGTACGATCTTGCCGCGCTCTGAGATGTAGCGCTGCAGCAGACGGGTGTCTTTGTAGTCGATTTTCGGCGCGTTCTCACCCGAGAACGGGCAGACCTTGCGGCGGCGGAAAAATGGTTTTGCGGCCATGGGTTATGTCCTTTCCTCAGGCGTTGATCAGCGGCGCTCGCGGCGGCCTTCGCGCTCATCGCGCTTTTGCATCTGGACCGAGGGGCCCTCGTTGTGCTCGTCGACCTTGATGGTCAGAACGCGCATAACGTCGTCATGCAAGCGCATCAGGCGTTCCATTTCCTGAACCGCGCCCGAAGGGGCATCGGTTTTCAGAAAGGCATAGTGGCCTTTGCGGTTCTTGTTGATCTTATAAGCCATCGTCTTAACGCCCCAGTACTCGCTGTCGACGACGTTGCCGCCGTTATCAGCCAGAACGGTGCCGAAATGTTCGACAAGGCTTTCTGCCTGCGCGTTGGACAGATCCTGACGCGCGATCATTACATGCTCATACAGTGGCATGTGCACTCCTGTTTATATCAAGGCGCATTTCAAAGGCGGGGTCATTGGTCCTTCGCGACCCTGCCACGAGAGGCTGCGCGATTCATAACCTTTGCGAAGGATGGCCCCGTATACACGTTTGCGCGGTCGGGGCAAGCCCTGCCATGGATGCCTTGGTGAAGTCGCCCAATTTCCTTTGGTGTGCCCAATTCCTGACGCTTTTCGCCCCGAGGTTGTTCATGAAGACCGGAGTACCCGGCAGTTTGGAAAAATTAGACAGGGCAAAACAATGGCCGTCATGAACACAAACACTTTTGAACAATCTGCGTCTCGCGCAGCATTTGAGAAATCAGTTCCCGTTCTGATTACCTTCGCGCCTAACTGGCGCGCACGGATCGTTCTTATGCGTGTCGTAGGTGCTTTTCTGATCCTCTCGGCATTTTCAATGTGGCTTATGCCTGGCTCTGTTATGGGGGCCGAAGTTTGGCCGATCAAACTAGCCGCATCGATGATGTTCCTAATTGTTGGCGTCAGCCTGCTGACCATCGAGGTCATGGATTCACGCCCAGATGCCTATTTCGACCCGATCCGCCGCGAGGTCCGCATTCTGCAAAAGAATGAAAACGGCCGCCCGCAAACGGTTCTGCGCCGCAGCTATGACTCGCTGGGTGGTGCACGGTTTGCAGATGATCAGGTTGAATTGTTCGACGTGGATGGCAGCCTGCTGATGAAACTGCCGCTAGAGTCGGCGGATGTCAGCTCAGCGCTGAAAGGTCAACTCAGCCAAAACGTAACAATTTTCGCCTGAATTTTATTCTGTTCAAAAAGGAACAGATTCTGTGAATCAAAAAAACTTGTGTGCTGCCCTTGGGCAGCACATTTTTGTTGGTGAGCAACCCACCCGGTTTGCGACAACACCATTGCGGAGATTGTTATGAAATCCACCCTTCTTGCCGCTGCTCTGGCCGTTTCGGCCACGACTGCTTTTGCCAGCGCAGAAAAATACACGCTGGACTCCAGCCACAGCCAGGTTCTTTTCAGCTATAATCACCTTGGCTTTTCTACCACTTACGGCATGTTCTCGGGCTTTGAGGGCGAGATCATGTTCGATCAGGAAGATCCCGCCGCTTCCAGCGTGACCGTATCGATGCCGGTCGTCGAGATGATCACCGGCTGGAAACCTCGCGAAGATCACTTCATGACCGAAGATTTCTTTGGCGTGACCGAGGGCGACCTGATCACGTTTACCTCTACCGGTATTGAAGTTACCGGCGAAAACACTGCCAACATCACGGGCGATCTGACCATGAACGGTGTTACGAAATCGGTCGTACTGGACGCCAAGCTGAACCAAGTGGGCGAACACCCAATGGCGGGCAAACCCTGGGCCGGTTTTGACGCCACCACAACACTGGTGCGCAGCGAGTTCGATCTTGGCCAGTTTGCACCCTTCGTCAGCGACGAAGTCGAGGTTCGCATTTCGGTAGAGGCCCAGAAGGCCGACTGATCCGACGTTGACGAACTCTATTACCGCCGGAGGCAACCCTCCGGCGGTTTTTTCATTCCTGGTCGCGCTCTGCCGTCAATTCAACTGTGACAGCGACAGTGAAGCCTAACGAATCTTCAGTGGGTTGCGATGTGCCGACGTTGAAATTCATGCGGTTGAGCTCCAGACTGCCGGACATGGTCGCTTCGTCGTCCGCAATCTCTAGGGTGAACGGCAGAACAACATCAACCGATTTATCCCGGATCGTCAGAGGCCCACGTGCTTCGTAGCCTGTTTCTGTTTTGAAAAGATCAGCTTTGAATTGAGCGGTGGGAAATGTCTTGCTGTCGAAGAAATCCGCACCCATCGCCTGATCGGTGACCGTACCAAGACTGAGTGATCCGATCGCAATGGTCACATCGACCGATCCCGCCAGTCCCGGTTCGGTGGGGTCCTCGAACGCAATCGCCGCAGTCCAGTCGGCGAATTCACCGGTCACCGGGCTCCCCAACTGGGAAATCGTGATCGACAGGGTGCCTTCCTCAACCTCCCACTCTGATTGGACATCTTCAAGCTCTGCAGTGTCCACCGAGGCTTTGCCGTGGTCGTCAAACTCGCCAGTGGCCCAGCCGACGACGAGCACCGCAGCCCATATTGCCAAAGCGGCAAACGCGGGTACGGTCGAATGGTGCTGTGCTGGTGGCTGTGGCGCCTCGGACCGACCCGGCAGCATGCGGCGCAGAGTGCTGTCTCTGTCCACGACATGGTGTTTCAACGCGCCCGCGATATGTAGCAAGAGCGATCCGGCCAGGACCAAGATGAATAACCAATGAAAGGCGGCGGTTAGCTCGGCGAGAAATGCCGATTTTGGAACAAACGGCAGGTTCTGACCGAACGGCCAGAGAATTGGAGCAAAGCCTTCGGCGGCGGCGTGGTGGATCCAGCCACTGAGTGGAACTAATATCAGCGAACCGTAAAGTAACCAGTGCACGGTTTCAGCGGCAAAGGCCTCGGGCTTGTTATCGGCGTTGAGCAGACCGGGTTTTGTTTGGTTTAGAGCCCAGAGGATTCGTGCCAGAGCCACGAAGAACACGGTGACCCCGACGGTCTTATGCAACGAAAATAGCCGGGCCGCGCGGGCGATATCCTCCTCGGTCGTTTGGATGTTTGGATCATATATCGCGTGGGCCAGCTCATTCGCGAACCAGCCCAATGGCAGAGCCGTCAGGATCAGCAGTGCAGTCAACCAATGAAATGCTTTGGTTACACCACCATAGCTGGACTGGGTATTTGTCAGGGGCATTGTTTAGCTCTCCGCATTTCTGGGTTGCGGGTAAGTTAAAGGGATGCTGTGCGGACACAAGGCGGAGAAATGCACAGTCAAGGTGTCCTGATGCAGAACGCATGCAACGCTTGTGCAGCGTCGTCAGTCAGTTTACACCCCGCCGCAATCTAACGTCATCCATGAGGTTGCAATGACACGCGCATTCGTTTTCCCGGGGCAGGGCGCCCAGACCATCGGAATGGGCAAAGCACTGGCCGACGCCTATCCCGCCGCGCGCGCCATTTTCGATGAGGTCGATGAGGCCTTGGGCGAAAAGCTGAGCGATCTGATCTGGGAAGGCGATATTGCTGAATTGACGCTGACGCAAAATGCCCAGCCTGCGTTGATGGCGACATCGATGGCAGCGATGCGTGCACTGGAGGCTGAAGGGGCGTCAATCTCGATGGCGTCCTATGTGGCGGGACACTCGCTGGGTGAATACTCGGCTTTGGCCGCTGCCGGTGCTTTGTCGGTTGCTGATACCGCACGGCTGTTGCGGACGCGCGGACAGGCGATGCAAAGCGCTGTACCAGTAGGTGAAGGCGCAATGGCCGCAGTCCTGGGTCTGGACCTAGAAGCAGTGCGTCTGGTGGCCGAAGAGGCCGCGCAGGGAGAAGTTTGTCAGGCTGCCAATGACAACGATCCGACTCAGGTCGTCGTCTCGGGTGCAAAGGCCGCTGTTGAACGCGCTGCCGAGATTGCCAAGGAAAAAGGTGCCAAACGCGCGATTATGTTGCCTGTAAGTGCTCCATTTCACTGTGCGCTGATGCAACCTGCTGCAGATGTAATGGCAGACGCTCTGGCTGCCGTGGAAATCAAGGCACCCGCCGTGCCGTTGGTCGCGAATGTTCGGGCCGATGCTGTGACCGATCCGGATGTGATCCGACAGCTGCTGGTGGAACAGGTCACCGGTTCGGTTCGGTGGCGCGAGAGCGTGCAGTACATGGTCGCACAGGGTGTGACCGAGGTGTGGGAGATCGGCGCGGGTAAAGCTTTGTCTGGCATGATCCGCAAGATTGATCGTGCGCTGTCCTGCACGGCGGTTGGATCGCCTGAAGACGTACAAAAAGCCGTTAACCCCGGCGCATGAACAAAGGACAGCCGCCGGTTACAGCGGCCAGAGAGGGAACATAGATGTTTGATTTGACAGGTAAGAATGCGCTGATCACTGGCGCTTCGGGTGGCATTGGCGGCGATATTGCCCGCGCGCTGTACGACGCTGGTGCCACGGTAGGCCTATCCGGAACGCGCGTGGAGCCTTTGCAAGCCTTGGCCGAGAGCCTCGGTGAACGCGCGCATGTCCTGCCTTGTAACCTGAGCGATCCCGAAGCCGTCGAGGCCCTGCCGAAACAGGCGGCTGAGGCGATGGGCTCGGTTGATATTCTGGTCAACAACGCAGGCATCACGCGCGACAACCTGTTCATGCGCATGTCGGATGAAGAATGGCAGAGCGTGATCGACGTGAACATGACCGCCACGATGAAGCTGTGCAAAGGTGTGATCCGCGGCATGATGAAGGCGCGCTGGGGCCGGATCGTGAATGTCTCGTCGGTTGTTGCGGCAATCGGGAACCCGGGTCAGGCGAACTATGCTGCTTCCAAAGCGGGCATGATCGGCTTTTCCAAGGCGCTGGCGCATGAAGTTGCAACCCGTGGGATCACCGTGAACGCGGTTGCGCCGGGCTTCATCACCACCGCGATGACCGAGAAGCTGACAGATGAGCAAAAGAAGGGTCTGCTGCTCAAGGTTCCAGCCGGTCGTATGGGTGATCCGCAGGAAATCGCAGCCGCTGTGTTGTATCTCGCAAGCCCCGAAGCAGGTTATGTTACCGGAAGCACCTTGCATGTGAATGGCGGTATGGCCATGTTGTAGTCGCAATTCGGGGCGGATGCGAAAGCGTTTGCCTTGTGCGTAGTCTGTGTTATAGGCGGCGCATATGCGCAGGAACCGGTCCAAGGGCCGGTTCTCTGATTTCCCGGGGACCCGGGACCCAAACCGCCCGGAAAGGGCAAAACCAGTCCATCCCGAACGGGCAAGGGCAGAACCGGGCGGACAGCCCTGAAATGAAATGAGGAATAGACATGAGCGACGTCGCAGATCGCGTAAAGAAGATCGTTGTTGAGCACCTGGGTGTTGAAGAGGACAAGGTTGCTGAAAACGCCTCGTTCATCGACGATCTGGGCGCAGACAGCCTGGACACCGTTGAGCTGGTAATGGCGTTCGAAGAAGAGTTCGGCATCGAGATTCCGGACGACGCTGCCGAGACCATCCAGACCTTTGGCGACGCGGTCAAATTCATCAGCGAAGCTTCCTAAGCTTATCGTTCTAAGACAAAAGCGGCGCTTCCGGGCAACGGAAGCGCCGTTTTTTTGTGCCTGACGTAATTCGCGCTTGCCTTGATCTGTTGAGAATTCGCAATCTGGCGCTTGAGGCAAAAAATGAGCGGGTAAGGGCATGATAAGATCCATCCCGATGATCAATACTGCGCGTCTGACCTTGTGTGCGATGCGCCCGGAGGATTTCAACCGTTTCGCCGAGATCTGGCGTGATCCGAAAGTTGTGCGACATATCGGTGGCACCCCGAAGACGCGTGGCGAGGCCTGGGATTCCTTCCTGCGCAACGCTGGCCACTGGCAGATGACTGGTTTCGGTCAATGGGGTGTGTTGCTGCAATCGAATCGCACTCTGATTGGGCAGGCCGGGTTCTTTTTCGGCAACCGCGAGCTCGGAGAAGATTTTGATGGCTTCCCCGAAGCAGGATGGGTTCTGGACCCAGAGTTGCAAGGGCAGGGGTACGGGCACGAAGCCGCCCAAGCCGCGCATGACTGGTTCGACCGCGTCATACCTGGCCCGCTTGTCGCGCTGATTGATGCCGACCACGCAGCGTCTCAGCGACTGGCTGAGAAGTTGGGCTACAAGTTGCTGCGTGAGGCAGAGTACCTCGACACGGCGGTTCATTTGTTTCGTCGTGATGGACCCCCGGCGCGGGTCTGAAACGCTTATACTTGAGCAATGCCGCAAACGGCATTTACTTTGCCGATCCCGGGAAAAGATGGGAGGGGCGGCGGAGATATGGTATCGTGGTATTGCCATTTGAGTGAGCGGAGGAAAAGGCTCATGAGAATTTATCCCACGATGGAACTACAGAACGGTCGCTGTGTGACGCTGGACAAGGGGCGTCTGGATGACGCGATGATCTGGCATGTGAATCCGGTAGAGACCGCGCGAAGCTGGTCGGCTGCAGGCGCAGCATGGATGCAACTGACGGACTTCGATGCCATCGAAGGACGTGACACCAATGCAGAGCTGGTTGAAGAGATCATTCGTTCGTCCGAAATGTCCGTGCAGTTGGCCGGTGGCATGCGGACGCGCGAGCAGGTTGAATATTGGATCAACAAAGGCGCTGGACGAATCGTAATCGGGACGTTGGCGGCCTGGGACCCTCAATTGGTTAAAGAACTGGCTAAGCTGTATCCTGATCAGATCGTATTGGCAGTTGATGTCTGGCAAGGCCAGGTGATGACCGAAGGTTGGCGAAGCCAGAGCGCCTTTACACCGGAAGCGTTCATTGAAGCATTTGCAGATACACCATTTGCGGCCATTTTGGTCACTGACATCGATAGCGACATGGAAGATGTCGAGGCGCAGCTGGGGCTGATCTCGGGTCTCGCCGAGAAATCACGCACACCGATCATTGCAAGCGGCGTCGTCCGTACTGCAGATGATATTTCGCGCCTTGCCTATATATCGAATATTTCAGGTGCAATCGTTGGTCGCGCACTGTTCCGCAAAACAGTTGATTTGTCCGAAGCGTTGGAAGTTGCAAAATCGGCGCACGAGCCGGTCGCTGAATTCCAGTAGACATAGCGCAACAAAAAACCCGGCCGTTATATGCTTGATGTCGGTCGGGTTTTCACTTTTTCACGCATTTTAGATTACATGGCAGAGTTTTGAACGATTTCCGGTTTGGGGATGCCGAGCCAGATTCTGCCGTTGCTCTTGCCCCCGCACCCCGGGCCGGGGTATGAGCGGTTCTCATAACAGGAAGCAGGCAAGAGGCACTTCATGCGCAGAGTCGTCGTAACCGGTCTTGGATTGGTCACTCCTTTGGCCAGTGGGGTTGAGGAAACATGGTCGCGGCTGCTGGACGGCGAGTCCGGTGCAGGCCCGATCACACATTTCGACGCTGAGGCAAGCGGGGTCACCACGACCTATGCCTGCGAAGTGCCGCGCGGAGATGGCACCGACGGGACGTTCAATCCCGATGATTGGATGCCACCGAAAGAGCAGCGCAAGATTGAGGATTTCATCCTCTATTCGATCGCGGCTGCCGAGATGGCCTGCAAGGATGCCAATTGGCTGCCCGAGGACGAAGAAGACCGCCTGCGCACGGGCGTTCTGATCGGTTCGGGTATTGGCGGGCTTGGGTCGATTGCCAACACAGCAAATCTGATCCGTGACAAGGGTCCGCGTCGAGTGTCACCGTTCTTTATTCCGGGCGCGCTGATCAATCTGGCCTCGGGTCAGGTATCGATCCGGCATGGTTTCAAAGGGCCGAACCACTCGGTCGTGACCGCGTGCTCGACCGGTGCCCATGCGATCGGCGACGCTAGCCGTATCATCCGCGCCGGAGATGCAGATGTGATGATCGCGGGCGGCGGCGAGGGCTGCATCTGCGAAATCGGTATCGCAGGCTTCAACGCCTGCAAAGCCTTGTCGACCAAATATGCCGATGACCCGAAGAAGGCGAGCCGCCCCTATGATATTGACCGCGACGGTTTCGTCATGGGTGAGGGCGCTGGTATCGTGGTTCTTGAGGATTACGAACACGCTAAAGCTCGTGGTGCGAAAATTTACGCGGAGGTGCTGGGTTACGGTATGTCCGGCGACGCCTACCACATCACTGCTCCGTCTGAGGATGGCGACGGGGCCGAACGCTCGATGAAAGCAGCGCTGCGCAGCGCGGGGCTTGAGCCGAAGGACCTAGACTACATCAACGCGCATGGCACTTCGACCATGGCGGATACGATTGAATTGGGCGCGGTCGAGCGCCTGCTGGGGGATCACGCCAGCAACGCGACCATGACCTCGACCAAATCGGCCACCGGTCATCTGCTGGGCGCTGCTGGCGCGATTGAGGCAATCTTCTCGATCCTTGCGATCCGCGATCAGGTCGCCCCGCCGACCATCAATCTGGACAACCCGGCGGTTGAAACTCCGATCGATCTGGCCCCGAATGCCAAGCGCGAGCGTGAGATCAATGTGGCCTTGTCAAACTCGTTCGGATTTGGCGGCACCAACGCAAGTGTGATCTTCGGAAAGGTCAGCTAAATGTGGCGAGCGCTCGCTTCGAACGCGTTGACTATTCTGATCGTTGGCCTGTTCCTGATGGGTGGCGTCATCCTGTGGGGGCAGTCGCAGTACAAGTCCGAAGGTCCCCTAGAAACTGCGATCTGCCTGCAGGTAAAGCCGGGCTCTAACATGACAAGAGTCAGCCGTGATCTAGAGGATCAGGGTGCGATCAGCAGCGGATTGATTTTCCGCTTAGCTGCTGATTACGCAGACAAATCTCAGCAGCTGAAAGCGGGTAGTTTTCTGGTTCGCGAAGGCGCGTCGATGGAACAAATCGTCGACGACATAACCCATAGCGGCGCCAGCACCTGCGGGACCGAAATCGAATACCGCATCGGTGTGACCCGTATGCAGACCCGCGTGCGCGAACTGAACCCGGCGACGCTGGATTTCGACGAAGTCGCATCCTTCGTAGTCGGTGAAGAGGAAGCGCCTGAAGCCTATGCAGAAAAACGCAGCGAAGCGGATACGCGCTATCGCATTTCTCTGGCCGAAGGCGTCACCAGTTGGCAGATTGTCGAGTCGCTGAAAGCGATGGATTTGCTGACCGGTGAAGTGGCCGAATTGCCTGCCGAAGGGATGTTGGCCCCTGATAGCTACGAGGTCAGACCCGGTGAAGATCGGAATGCAATTCTTGCTGAAATGCAGGAAAAACAGCAGCTTAGAATTAATGCGGCGTGGGAGGGGCGTCAGGACGGTTTGCCTTTGAACAGCCCTGAAGAGATGCTGGTTCTGGCTTCGATCATCGAAAAAGAAACGGGTCAACCGGAAGAGCGCGGCCAAGTGGCCAGCGTTTTCGTTAATCGTCTGAACCAAGGTATGAGGCTGCAGACTGACCCGACCGTGATCTATGGCGTGACCAAGGGGCAGGGCACCTTGGGTCGCGGATTGCGGCAAAGCGAACTGCGCCGCGCGACGCCTTGGAACACCTATGTCATCGAGGGGTTACCGCCCACCCCGATCGCCAATCCGGGTCTTGCGAGCCTTGAGGCTGCGGTGGCACCTGACAACACGGATTTCATCTTCTTCGTTGCAGACGGGACCGGTGGTCATGCCTTTGCAGAGACCCTGCAAGAGCACAATCGCAACGTCGCAAAGTGGCGCGAGATCGAGGCAGAGCGAAATTCAGGGAACTGATCTGATCGTCCGACTTGTACAGGTTTGAAACGGCATGTTGTCCGACTTGTACAGCATGAATTCATAGCCCCAATAAAGAAACGGCCCGGTCATTCGA